>DWXS01000029.1 GCA_019119045.1 Candidatus Mailhella merdavium
TGTTTCTTACTATTATTATACGCTATTTCTCGTCAAAAATCAACCATTTGTTGTGACAGAGCCATTTGGAAAAAGAATGAACGCCTGAAAGATAGCTTCAGGGAGTGGGGGATTCGCCAGATGCAGAAGGAGAAGTTTCTTTTCTCTGTACCAGTCTGTCTTGTCCAAGATACTGGAACCCCCAGGCATACATGGCTTCCAGTACGGGGCGGAGGCTGAGGCCAGAGTTCGTGAGCGCATATTCCACGTTGGGTGGAACGACGGGGTGAACAGTTCTGTTGATCAGACCGTCATTTTCCAGTTCCCGCAGGTGTCGGGTGAGCATTTTTGGGGTTGCGCATGGCGCGCTTTTTTGCAGAACGGAAAAGCGACATGGCCCGTCCAGCAGTTTCCACAGAATGAGCGGCTTGTACTTTCCGCCCATGAGCTTTGCGGTGGCGGCCACGGGGCTGCATTGCTCGGGCGGGGGGAGTCCTGCCTTACCGGGAGAAGTCGGTTCCATTTCAATATCTCCGAAACTATCATGTTTGATACTGTGTATCAAAAAAGTGCCTTCTTGCGAAGAAGCGGACGGACAGTGTAATCATAGGAAAACCGTAGCGGCAAAATTTTTCCGGCGGGAGGGGAATCTTTCCCACTCCCTGTTTTTGAGGGAAGGAGAAGCTGCGGGATAGTCTTTTTTCGTCAGATAAAACGGCACGTATGCCGTTGTGGCAGAGACCGCAGGACGGGAATCCAATGCTGTATTCATTGAGCCGTGTTCGGTTTGAACATGTTCCTGAAGTCAGGCAAAGCGAGCCGGTTCCGCGACGCCGGAGCAGCCGCAATGTATTTACAGAGCGGCTACCCGACGGGCAGCCCGCAGGCGTACAGACATGGCTGGGCAGATCAGGCTCCTGTGGAGGCGTGAACGCCGCGAGCGGGAACACAGGTTCTGGCCGGCAAGCATGTCCAAGAGCAAAAAGCTCTGGTGGAAATGAATGATTGGATATGACTTCCCGGAGTTTTGCCGGAGGACACTTTTGGAGGCGGCATTCCTTATCGGAAGTGCCGCGATATAAGGAGAACAGCATGCGTTTTCAGCAGATTCGCGGAGCGACGAGCATAGTTACCTTTGGCGGCATCAGGTTTCTTATTGATCCTTTTTTTGCGCCGAAGGGGGCATTTCCTCCGGTTCCTTCCCCGTATAACGAGCTGAAGAATCCTCTGGTGGAACTGCCGCTTCCTGTTGAGGATATCATTAAAGTGGATGCGGTGATTGTCACGCATATGCATCACTTTGATCATTTCGATACTTATGCTGCCCGGGCTTTGCCGTCATCCCTGCCGGTATTCACGCAGTCCGCCGGAGAGGCCGAAGACATGAGAGGCCTGGGGTTTCTTCATGTGAGGCCGCTTGAGCCGGAGGGAACGGATTTCGGAGGCGTGAGGCTTTATAGAAGGGAAGCTCTGCACGGGGACGGCGTAACGGCCGCTTATTATTATCAGAAATACGGACTCCCCTCTGAAGCCTGCGGCGTGCTTTTTCAGGCTTCCGGTGAAAAAAGTTTGTATGTTGCCGGGGATACGCTCTGGTATGAAGGGGTACGGCGCACCATTGAAGCATACTCTCCCGGCGTTATTGTACTCAATGCCGCCAATGCGCAGGTCTATGACGGAACGCCGATTCTCATGGGAGTTGACGGACTGGAGGAAGTCGCGCTCGCTGCTCCGAATGCCGAAATCATTGCCACCCATCTGGATGCGGTCAACCATGCCCGCGTAGGCCGCACAGAGTTAAAGCGTTTTGTTGATGCTCATGGACTGACAGGGCGAGTGCATATCCCGGCGGATGGAGAGACCCTTTCATTCTGAGATTGGCGCAGGAGCAGAAACTCTCAGGAATGGCTCGTCTGCCTGTGAAGGAAGAGGAGAAAGCGACAGCCGGAGCCTGTACAGGCAAGACTCCATATCGTCCGACTGAATAATATGTGAATCGTTCAGGGAAGATACCGGACTGCCGGGAAGTGTTCCCCTGTGGCGGAGAATTCATGAAAAAGCCTCCCCCGTATTTACGGGGAAGCTGACGATATGCTCGAGCCGGGAAAACGGCCGTAAGGCCTGCCTTGCTTCGGGCAGCCGTGCAGGATTCCGTATGCAGAAACAGGCTATATTTTTTCTCCGGTGGAGCGGAATTCCTTGTAATTCAGGCCGTATTTCTTCATGCGCAGGGCCATGATTCTGTCGGTCAGACCAAGTTCTCGGGCGGCCTTGCCCATATTGCCGCGATGCCGGCGCAGGGCTTCGAGGATACAGCCCTTTTCCAGCTCGTCCAGGCGAGGTTGCAGAGGGCCGATACTGCGGTTCTGCGTTTTTTTCATGCCGGGAGCGGATACCGGGCAGGCCTTGCTGTGCAGTTCCGGCGGAAGATGCTGGGGCAGAATAAACCCTTCTTCTCCGGCAAGCAGCACGGCCCGTTCCATAATATTTTCCAGTTCGCGTATATTGCCGGGCCAGGTATAGCGTTGCAGCATATCCGCCGCACTGAGGGAAAGGCGCATTTCCTTTCTTCCTCCTGCCGCGGCAAATTTTTTCATGAAGTGATCCGCCAGCAGGGCCATGTCCCCGCCGCGTTCGCGCAGAGGAGGGAGTTCTATGGGAAAAACGTTGAGGCGGTAATACAAATCGCTGCGGAAGAGGCCCTGACGCACCATGTCTTCCAGAGGGCGGTTGGTCGCAGTGATCAGACGCACATCCACATGACGGGTTTCAGTGCTTCCCAGCCGTTCGTAGCTGCGCTCCTGTATGACGCGCAGCAGCTTTGCCTGCGTCAGAGGAGGGAGATCTCCCACTTCGTCCAGAAAGAGAGTGCCTCCGTCGGCCTGCTCAAAGCGTCCGCGGTATAGCCCCTGCGCGCCTGTGAAGGCTCCCCTCTCATGTCCGAACAGTTCGTTTTCCACCAGTGTTTCCGGCAGGGCCGCACAGTTCAGGGTAATGAATGGGCCGTCCGCGCGCGAGCTGGCCGCATGAATGGCCAACGCCGCCAGTTCCTTGCCGGTGCCGCTTTCTCCGCGCAACAGCACTGTGGCCGAAGAGCGGGCCACCTGTTCGATGCGGGCGTAAACCTGTTGCATGGCCTCGCAGGACCCCACAAAAAAGGGGGATTTCATGCTGACTCTGCCTCTGTCGCTGCCTCTGGTTGCGGTGCGGTTCATGTCGCGATTCGGCAGGCTTTCCTGACGTACCATGGCCGCGCGGGCAAGCATGGAGGCTATGATGCTCAACAGTCTGGCTTCCTCTTCCAGCGTGGAGGCATCGGCGGAAAGTCGATCCACAGACAGGGCGCCGATGGCCTGATCGTTTGCCCGTATGGGTACGCAGATGAAGGATACCGAATCCCGGCGCAGATTGCGGGAGCGTGTGCGGTTGAGGAAAAGCGGTTCGTCCGATACGTCGGAAACGACCATGGGGCGGCCCGTTCGGATGACTGTGCCGGTGACCCCTTCTCCTGCGGCGTAATGTCCGCGCGCCTGTTCCGCAGCGTTGAGTCCGTAAGAACTTTCGATGTGTATGCTCCCGTCGACGGGAGAAACCAGGGAAATACTGCCCCGCATCATGGACATATGACGGGCCATGAGGCACAGTGCGCCGTCCAGCGTATCTTCAATATGGGTCGCGCTGTCGAGAAGCTGACTCAAATCGAAAAGCAAAGCCAGTTCGCGCGCTTCATCTCCCATGCCGTCGAGGCTCGTCGGCAGGAGAGCTGGCTGCGGTTCTGCGCCGTGAACGGAAGTATCGTCAAGAGGAGATGTCTTCATGGGGGTGCCGTGGCTGGTGGAATGTATTTCCTTTATGGTAGGCATTTTGTCCGTCGCGGGCAATCGGCCTTCCGCCGACGTAGGAGGCTTGTATGGGAGAGGAGGGTAGCTGCCGTAACATCGAGAAAGGATTGACAAAGCGGTATGAGTAATGCGATTTTTTTACTGTGTCCGCGGAGGACGATATGTCCTTATTATGCTGTCGGCACGGAGAAAACAACTGTCAGAACGGGGGCTTGCCATGGTTCGTCATATTGTCTGGTGGACGTTGAAGCCGGAGGCAGACGGTCGCAGCGCGGAGGAAAACGCGGAATTGATGAAAAAGGCCGCACGGGGGCTGATGGGCAGGATTCCAGGACTGCTGTCGCTGGATATTTCCAGCGCACCGCTGCAATCCTCTACGGTACCGTTGCATCTGGTGCTGTGCAGCACCCATACGGATGAAGAGGCTCTGAAAGGCTATGCGGTTCATCCTCTGCACCTTGAATGCATCAATATCATGAAGAATGTTGCTGAAAGTCGTCAGGCTCTGGATTATGAAATTCAGGAATAGACGGCGATACTTATAGAATGGAATTCGGGGCTGATCAGGCTTTCCCGCAGGTTTTTCCCCACGGACGTGGGGGTGTTTCCATGTCCTGTTGGTTTTGAAGGCAGGTCTATGCTCCTTTCCCCACATACCGTGGGGGTGTTGCGCCGCTTCTGCTTCTTTTGGAGCAAGGGCGGCGCAACGTTATTTAATGTTTCCGTGACGTCGGAAAGTAAGGCCACAGATGAAATAAAATGAAAGAAAAAAAATAGATGGAGAATCTTTTATCCTGTGCGATATTCCGGACAGGGCATATGCGGAATTCTCGTACGGGAGAACAGGCAGATGAGAAAGATTCGCGGCCCTGCAAAGGAGTTTGCCATGGGTGGCGACAAGGATATGAGCGCGCGTCTGACGCAGGAAGAGATACGTTTTCTGCTTGGAGCCCGGGATTATGAGCCTCTTCCGACAGGTCTGGAAGGGGCAGCCTCGCCGGAAAGGAACGGAGAAGGAGCTTTCGGCGGGATTGCCCGACTTCCTGCTCTGCCCGGAAAAAAAACAGCTCCTCCCGATGTTGAGAAAACGGTTCGCGGTTAGCGTTTTTTGGTTTTGAAAATGTTCCCGGACTCAGGCAAAGCGAGACTCCGGTGGAGACGTGAAACCTGCGAGCCGGAACAAGGAATTCTGAATTGCAGATATTTTCGGAAGCAAAAATATTTGGGCTGTCGCCCGATTGGAGGAACTGTTTCCGGCAGAGCCGACGTTCCGCAAAAACATGTGCGTCGAGTTCACATGGTGCAGACGTTTCTGGTTTTGAATTCCTTTTCATGCCCGAAAACCATGCGGGACGGGGCGATACTCTTCTGGAAAAGAATATCGCCCCAGCGTGTTTGCTGAATTTCTGCTAATTCATGACAGTTGCAGAGCTTTGCGGGTGTTCCGTCAGCCTTCCTCCCATGGCCCGGTAGATGGCGTTTTCCCTGCTGATGAGGTCATACTTGCCCTTAATCAGAGAGATTCGGGAGGAATAGCAGGTGTTCAGCGCGCTCAACCAGTCTTCCAGTTCGCCCGCGCCGCTTTTCCAGCGGGATTCGTGATAGGCGGCTGCCCGGATATCCGCTTCCAGTTCCCGGCGCATGTTTGCAACCTGTTCCAGCGTTTTTTCATAGCCGAAATACTGGGCATCCACTTCGTTCAGCGCCGTGTTCACCGCGTTTTCCAGATCCAGTTTCGCTTCCTCGAATTCTGCTTCCGAGGTTTTCACATCCCAGCGCAGAGTATTCCACTGAAGGAAGGGGAGGTTGATTTTTATGTTCCCGCCGAGAAAGGGAATGTTGAACATCGTACCGACAGTGTCGGATGAGGTGGAAAGCGTCGCGCCTACGGTAATGGAGGGATAAAGCGATGCTTCCGTGGCTTCCCGGCTGCGGAATGCGCTTTGCAGACGATACTCCGCGGCACGCACGTCAGGGCGCAGAGAAAGCGCGGCCAGAGGAACATTGAGATTCGGCCCGTCTGACTCCATATCCAGCAATGAGGAAGGCGTCAGGTTGAGCGTTTCATCCGGACCGATGTTGAGCAGATCGCGCAGATTCTGTTCTATGGTTTTCAGGTCGGTCTGATAGGTCATCAGACTGTTTTGTGCCGATAGAACTGCCTGCCGGGCGTTGAGGGGTTCCAGTCCGTCCGTCTTGCCCAGTTTGTTGCGATCTTCTGCAATGGTCAGGATCTGCTCGTAGTTTTTCAGAGATGCTTCGGTAAGGTTGAGAGCTTCCTGCAGGTAACGCCAGTTGAAATAGGCGTCCGCAACGCCGGCCGTCAATGTCAGACGTGCGGTTTCCAGATCCTGTTCCGTTGCTTTCAGCGTCCATTCCGCCGCAGATGTTTCGTTGCGCAGTCTCTGCCACAGATCGAGTTCATAGCTGATGCCGAGGTCTGCGCCGTAGGAGGGATCGCCGGAATTTCCACTGTCCAGATTCTTACTGCGGGAGGCGTCCGCGCCTGCCGTGAAGGTCGGCACCAGATCCGCGCCGATGCGCCGCGCCTGATACAGTGCCTTGTTCACGCTGATCGCGCTTTTGGCAAGATCCGTATTATTTGCCAGAGCCTGTTCTTCCAGCGCGTTCAGTTGTGCGTCGGCATATCCTTTCCACCAGTCGCGGTCGACGCCCCAGAGGGCAAGGGCTTCGCTCTGCGGCATCAGTTTCTGCGTCAGTTCTGTTGCGTCATAGTCTCTGGTCGCGCAACCGGGCAGTATCAGAAGGGCGAGGAGGGCGCAGAGCTGCGCGATGGTGAATCCCGTGCGTGCGGGTGTTGTCGAAGAAGAGAACGCGAACCTGCCTTCCCTTTGTTTAAGTCTGCGGAAAAGAGAATACAGACAGGCTGATGCGGAAGAAAGCGGAATTCGGAATGGGGAGAAGCTTCCCCTGCGGGCGGAGTTTTCATGCATGACTTACTCCCGGGAAAGTGCGTCCACTGGGTTGAGGCGGGAGGCGTTGCGGGCCGGGACAAAACCGAACACCACGCCGATGAGGGAGGAGCAGGCGAGCGCAAGCGCGATGGATGCGCCCGAATAGGACAGGGTAAAGGCATTGGTGACCAGGGAAAACACAAGACCGATGGCATAGGAAAGCAGCACGCCCAGAGTTCCGCCCATGATGCAGATAAGCACCGCTTCGATGAGGAACTGGGCCAGCACGTTGCGCTGACGTGCGCCGATAGCCATGCGTATGCCGATTTCACGCGTGCGCTCCGTAACGGATACGAGCATGATGTTCATGACGCCGATGCCGCCGACGACAAGGGAAATGAGCGCAATGCCGGAAATGAGCAGCGTCATGGTCCCGGTAGTGCTTTCAATGGTCTTGCGTATGCTGTCGGTGTTGATGGTGAAGAAATCCTGCTTGCCACGATGCTTGACGGTAAGGAAGCGTGTGAGTTGTTTTTCCGCGATGACCGGACTGACCTCATCGCGGATTTTGACCGTGATGGAGGAGATATATCGCGCGCCTGTGATCCGGTTCATGAGCGTCGTGTAAGGCGTCCACAACGTGAGGTTTTCCGTGGGGCCGAAGGATGCGTTCTGTTCTGCGGCAACGCCGATGATCTGGAGCGGCTTGCCCTTGAACAGAATGACTTCACCGAGGGGATTTTCTCCGCCGGGAAAGAGTTCCTTTTTGGTGTTCTGGTCAATGACGACGACGGCTGCGCTTGCGCGCACCTCGTCTTCATTGAACATGCGCCCCTGTGCAATGGACAGTCCCTTTACGTCGAAATATTGTACGCCCACGCCGTTCATCTGGGCGGTGACGGAAATATTTCGCCGCGTGAGATCGCCGGAAGAGGAGGAACGGGGGGTGGAACTGGCTATATAGCTCTGCTGTGCCAGCGCGTTGGAGTCGTCCACGGTGAGCGTGCGTACTCTGCCGGCACGACGGTCGCCGAAGCCGCTTCCCGGCATGATGTCAATGGTATTGGTGCCCATCGCGCTGATATCCGCCAGAATTTTTTCCTGCGATCCGCGTCCCAGAGCCACGACGGTAACCACAGAGGCGATGCCGATGATGATGCCGAGCATGGTCAGAAGAGAGCGCAGTTTGTGGGCGAAAATAGCCTGTACCGACATGCGCAGGGCTTCAAGAAGCTGATCGCGCATAAACAGGAGGCGGTTGCGCCGGGCAAAGGCCGGAGCGGAATGCTCCACGTCCTCCGGTTCAGGGGCGCGGCGGGTGTCGGCAATGATTTCGCCGTCCCGTATTTCTATGACGCGGCTGGCATAGTCGGCAATATGTCTGTCATGGGTGACCAGAATGATGGTATGGCCTGCCTGATGCAGTTCCATGAGAATGGCCATGACCTGTTCGCCGCTTTTTGAGTCCAGCGCGCCGGTGGGTTCGTCGGCGAGGATGATGTCTCCACCGTTCATGAGCGCGCGGGCAATACTGACCCGCTGCTGTTGCCCGCCGGAAAGTTCGCCGGGCCTGTTGGTCAGACGTTCGCCCAGACCGAGGCGTTCAAGAAGTTCCCGGGCGCGCTCGAGACGTTCTGTCTGTCCCATACCGGCGTACACGGCCGGCAGGGCCACGTTTTCCGTGGCATCCAGAGAGCCGAGCAGATTATAGCGCTGGAAGACGAAGCCGAATTTTTCGCTGCGCAGCGCGGCGAGTCCGTCCGGGCCAAGGCTGGCCGCTTCCCGGCCATAGACGGTGTAGGAACCGGAACTGGGAGTATCAAGACAGCCGAGAATATTCATGAGGGTGGATTTGCCCGATCCTGACTGGCCGATGATGGCGACGAAATCCCCCCGTTCTATGGTCAGATTGACATCCCGGAGTACCTCAACGCGGCTGTTGCCTTCGCCGTAACTCTTGGTGATGTGTTTCAGCTCGATGACGTTCATCACATGCTCCGTTATACGTCAGCGCATGCGGGGGCCGCGCATGTTGGCGACGGAGGCCGCCGCTTCTTCGGAACGGCTCATCATGGAGGAGACGACCTGTTCTCCTTCTGAAAGTCCGGAAACAATCTCCGTGTTCAGGTTGTCGGAAATGCCGGTCTCGACGGCCCGTTCTTCCACCTTTCCGGACGGAGTGAGTACCTGAACAAAGTACTTGGCCTCACCTCGTTCCATGCGTTTTTCCAGCACGATGCTGGGTACGATAAGCACATCCGCCGCCCGGCTGACGATGATGGTATTCTGGGTGGTCATGCCGATGCGCAATCGCCCGTCTTCATTGGGGACGACAGAGTTGCCGTAATAGTAGATGGCGTCGCTGCTGGAAGAGGAAGAAGATGAACTGGAGGACGTGGAACTGGCGTCGGTAACGGTCGTATCCCCGGGATCGATGGTATCAAGTTTCGCCCGGAAGTTGATATCCGGTTCGGACAGAATGGTATAGATAACCGTCATGCCGGGCTTCACGCGGGTAATGTCGCCTTCAGAAATCTCTATTTTGTTTTCCATGCGCGACAGATCGGCAACCTGAACGATGGTGGGGGTCGTCTGATTTGCGTTGACGGTCTGGCCTTCTTCCACGGGAATGGAAACCACCGTGCCATCCAGAGGCGCGCTGATGCGCGTATATCCCAGATTGGTTTCAGCCGTGCTTACGGCAAGCTTGCTCTGAATGATCTGCGATTCCGTTTCCGCCACATCCGCTTTGGCCAGGGCCAGCGTCTGGCGTGCGCTTTCCAGATTTTCCACCGATGTGGAATCGCTGCGTCGCAGCTGCAGTTCCCGGTTGTAACGTGTTTGAGCCACTTCAAGCGCGGTCTTGCGCGCTTCCAGCTGGGATTCATAAGACGCAAGCTGCGCCTTGCTCTTTTCCAGTTCGTTGCGTTGGGTGGTGGAGTCGATATCCGCGATAAGATCGCCTTTTTTGACCTGCTGACCAAGTTCCACATAGAGTTTTTCTATCTGGCCGGAAACCTGCGCGCCGACGTCGACGGATACGACGGCATCCAGCTCGCCCGATGCGTTGACCGTGGCGAGAATTTCGCCCCTTCGAACGCTTTCCGTAAGATAGTTCATTTCGCTTTGCCCGGCTGCGCTGCTTTTCCAGTACCAGACAGCTCCGGCGCAGAGCAGAACAGTGAGAAAAAGAAGAAAAAATGTTTTTCTGCGAGATTTCATATTCGGCTCCAGGGGATTGCTGTCCGTACATTTAAATTTGGGGGATACATGGTAGTAACGGTCTCCGGCTCTTGCAAGTAATGAAACGTAACAAAGTGTGATACTCACTGAGGGTTACCGGAAGATTGAACGCTTTCCGCCTGCTGACGGGGAATGGAAGGGGATAATGCTCCCTGTTCAAGCTGTGAGCTTCCGGCAAGCCACGTTTTTTCGGTTTTTTGAGAACACAAAGCAAAGAGCGTGCCAGTTGAGAGCTGCCGGAAATATCCGCGTCCGCCTTTATCTTAAATGGTATAAAAGCTGTGTACAGACAAAAAAGTGTATCTTTTTGTAACAGTTTTATATGCGGTATGGGTAAAAATTACACACATAAGTCAGTACAGAGCAAGAAGAGAGCAGAAAAAGTATGAAAAGTATTGTTTGTTCGCTCAATCTTTTTACATGAATGTTGATCGGCATATTGGCTTATTTTGCAGAATATAAGCTTTTTTCCGGGATTCAAGCCGCGTTATATGTCAAATTTCGGGGAAGTTTCATTCTTTTTTGACAAGAGACGAGAACTCGGTATAACAGAAACGTCATCATGGCCCGGACGGGCCGTTCACGAGTCGTTTTTTTCCTTATAAGGAGGGAAAGAAAGGTGAAACGTTTTCTTGCAGCCATGTGTCTGGGCGTAATGGCTTTTGCCAGCCAGGCTTCCGCCGCGGAGCCTGCCAAAATTCATATCGGTATCTGCACCGGGACTGTTTCTCAGTCTGAAGACGACCTGCGCGGAGCCGAGGCTCTGATTAAGAAGTACGGAGATGTGGCCAACGGCGGGATGATCAAGCACATCACCTATCCCGATAACTTCATGACGGAAATGGAAACCACCATTTCCCAGATTGTGTCTTTCGCCGACGACCCCGATATGAAGGCCATCATCGTCAACCAGGGTATTCCCGGAACTACGGCTGCATTCCAGCGTGTCCGCGAGCGTCGCCCCGACATTATGCTCTTCTGCGGCGAAGCTCATGAAGACCCGAACGTCATTGAAAGTGCGGCCGACCTCGTCATCAACGCCGACAATATCAGCCGCGGTTATCTGATCATCGCTGCGGCCAAGAAGCTCGGTGTGACCGACTTCGTGCATATTTCCTTCCCCCGTCACATGAGCTACGAACTGCTTTCCCGCCGTCGCAACATCATGGAAGCGGCCTGTAAGGATCTGGGGATCAACTTCCATTTCATGAGCGCGCCCGACCCCACGTCCGACGTCGGTGTGGCCGGCGCCCAGCAGTATATTCTGGAACAGGTTCCCCAGTGGCTCGACAAGCTCGGCCCCAAGACGGCTTTCTTCTGCACCAACGACGCGCACACCGAACCTCTGCTCAAGCGTCTGACCGAAGACAAGGGCGGCTATTTCATTGAAGCGGATCTTCCCTCCCCGCTGATGGGCTATCCCGGCGCACTGGGTATCGATCTTGCCGATGTGTCCGGCGATTTCCCGGCCATTCTCAAGCGCGTTGAAGATACGGTCATCTCCAAGGGTGCGGGCGGCCGCATGGGTACTTGGACCTACTCCTACGGCTTCACCAACTCCCTCGGTCTGGGCGAACTGGCCGTCAAGTACGCCAAGGAAGGCGTGGAAGGCGGCCGCAGCTTCAGAAGAGCCTTCAAGCTGAACGATCTTTTCGATGCATACAACGCCGCCACCCCCGGTTCCACCTGGAACGGCGGCTATTATGTCGATATCGCCACCGGCAAGGAAAAGAAGAATCATGTGCTGGTCTATGAAGACCTGTACATCTTCGGCAAGGGCTATATGCACATGACCGAAGTTGAAGTTCCTGAAAAATACAAGAAGATCAAGTAAAATCAATGTATTGCGGGAAGGCCGAAGCCTTCCCGCTCCATTTTTCCCGACAGCTCCGTGATTTCGAGCGTATTTCTGTTTCCCTTTTATTTTTGAACGGACTGTCAGGGTATTTTCCCGGTTTCGGCCTCTTTGGGTTTCCTCTGTTTTCGGGAGAAGCGGATGGCGTTGTGCCTCTTTCACGGCAGGACAGACATTCTCCGGACTCAATATATGTGATGAAGCGGAAACGGAAGAGTTTTTGCCGTCCGGCAATTTTTATGGTAGAAAAAATACCTCTCCCTGCCGCAAAGGGGGAGGAATTGAACAGGCCTCCGCACTTTCAGGTATTTTCTCCGGCTGGTGCGTACGCGGAGGCACATACTGTCCGATATAATCTGATACAAAAGGTTTCGCATGGGCGCAGAAGAACCGTTGCTCCGCGTGGAAGGAGTCGGCAAGGCGTATTTTTCCAACCGTGTGCTGAAGAATGTGAATTTCACCCTCGGCAGAGGGCGTATCCTCGGTCTGGTAGGGGAAAACGGGGCGGGCAAGTCCACCCTCATGAACATTCTTTTCGGAATGCGCGTTATTCAGGAAACAGGCGGCTACGAGGGGAAGATTTTCATCGATGGGGAAGAAGTCTCCTTCCGCAGTCCCATGGACGCGCTGAAGGCGGGCATCGGCATGGTGCATCAGGAATTTTCCCTGATTCCCGGCTTTTCCGTTGCAGAAAATATCGTCCTCAATCGCGAGACGCTGATTTATAATCCTCTTGTTGAGGCTTTCGGCGACAGGCTGACCACCCTGGATCGCGCGGCCATGTCCCGCCGGGCCGACGAAGCCATCAAAAAGCTTAATATCGAGCTTGACAGTTCGACGCCCATTTCCGAACTGCCCGTAGGGTACAAGCAGTTTACGGAAATTGCCCGCGAAATAGATAAAAAGGGTACCCGGCTGCTGGTGCTGGACGAACCTACCGCCGTTCTTACGGAGAGCGAGGCGGAAATACTGCTCGATTCCATGCGGCGCCTTGCCGCCCACGGCATCTCCATCATCTTCATATCGCACCGCCTGCATGAGGTGATGAATGTCTGTGACGACATTGTCATCCTCCGGGACGGCGAAGTCGTTCTTCAGACCACACCTGCGGAAACCAGCGTGCGGCAGATCGCCAGCGCCATGGTCGGGCGACGCATCGACAAGGCGGAAAATGAGCAGCATGAAGAACGCGAGCACGGCGAACCCGTCATGGAGATTCGGAATCTCTGGGTGGACATGCCCGGCGAGACGGTGCGCAACGTCAATCTGACGGTGTACAGGGGAGAAATTCTCGGCATCGGCGGTATGGCCGGTCAGGGAAAGCTGGGCATCGCCAACGGAATCATGGGACTGCACCCTGCGGGCGGTCATGTGAGTTTCGAGGGCAGAGAGCTGGAATTGAACCGTCCCTCTTCGCCTTTGTCTGCGGGTATTTCCGCCGTTTCCGAAGATCGGCGCGGCGTGGGCCTCCTGCTTGAAGAGTCCATTGCCTGGAACATCATCTTCACATCTCTCCAGATGCAGGGCAAATTCCTCAAACGTTTCGGCCCCGTGAAGATTCGTGACGAAGCGGCCATTGCCGAGTGTGCCCGCAGGTATATTCATGATCTTGAGATCAAGTGTACAAGCGAAAAGCAGCATGTTCAGGAACTTTCCGGCGGCAATCAGCAGAAGGTCTGCCTGGCAAAGGCTTTTGAGACCCGTCCGAAGCTCCTTTTCGTGGCGGAGCCCACGCGCGGCATTGATGTCGGCGCAAAAAAAGTGGTGCTGGACACGCTCAAGAGATATAACCGTGAACATGGTATGACCATTGTGGTCATTTCCTCCGAGCTGGAGGAACTGCGATCGGTCTGCGACCGTATCGCCATCATCGACAAGGGTGCCGTGGCTGGCATCCTGCCCGCGACCTCTCCGTCCGAATCTTTCGGGTATCTGCTCATGGGCGCCGGAGCGGCGGAGGCCGAAAAGGCCGCGGCGGAAAACTCCAACGGCACGGAGGCGGCACACGCATGAACCGCGTCAAGAAATTTATCGAGGAAGCCGGCTGGCCCCGTATCCTCATCGCTGTCTTTCTGGCCGCGCTGTTTGTTACATCGCCCTTTGTGGGGGTGCCTGTAGACGCGGCCTTCAGTGATACTCTGGTTCGTTTTGGCATGAACGGCGTGCTGGTGCTGGCCATGGTTCCCATGGTGCAGTCCGGATGCGGACTCAATTTCGGCTTGCCTCTGGGCATCATCGCCGGACTGCTCGGCGCGGTCACCAGCGTTGAACTGGAGGCGAAGGGCATTCCCGGCGTATTGACTGCCATGCTCATTGCCACGCCTATAGCCGTGGTTCTGGGCTGGGGTTACGGGCTGCTCCTGAACAAGGTCAAGGGCGAGGAAATGATGATCGCCACGTATGTGGGATTCTCCTCCGTGGCCTTTATGTGCATCATGTGGCTGGTTCTTCCCTATTCCAGCTCCAACATGGTCTGGGGCTATGCGGGAGAGGGCCTGCGTACCACGGTTTCCGTTGAAGAATACTGGCAGAAGGCCATCAGCGACATAGGCGCGTTCAGTATCGGCGATGCCTTCTATTTCCCTACGGGCATGTTCCTGTTCCTTCTGGTTCTGTGTGCCCTGATGTGGCTCTTCATGCGCACGCGCACCGGTACGGCCATGACCACCGTGGGTTCCAATCCGGAATATGCCAAGGCAAGCGGTGTGAACATCAACCGTATGCGCACGCTGTCCGTTATTCTGTCCACCTGGCTGGGCGCACTGGGCATCATAGTGTATGAGCAGAGTTTCGGCTTTATTCAGCTTTACATGGGCCCCTTCATGATGGCCTTTCCCGCCGTGGCTGCTCTGCTCATCGGCGGAGCCTCGGTCAAGAAGGCTTCCATCGTCAACGTGATTGTGGGTACCTTCCTGTTCCAGGGCATTCTGACGATGACGCCTTCCGTCATCAACAGCATGCTCCAGACCGATATGTCCGAAGTTATCCGTATCATCGTGTCCAACGGCATGATTCTCTATGCTCTGACCCGTGTGACGAAGGTGAGATCATGAAAAAAATGACCGGCGGCGAAGCCGTCAAACTCTTTTGCGTCCGGAATGCCGTGCCCATTGTGTTTCTCCTGGTGAGTGCCTTCGGCATATATTATTCCCAGTTCACTGCCGCGTATCTGATTCAGGAAATGCTGACCCGGCTTGCGCGTAACGCCTTCCTCGTGCTTTCTCTGCTTATTCCGATCATGGCAGGCATGGGGCTGAACTTCGGGATGGTACTCGGGGCCATGGCCGGACAGATCGGTCTGATATTCATCAGCGACTGGAATGTTTCCGGTCTCTACGGCATGACGCTGGCGGCCCTCATTGCCACGCCTCTGGCCATGCTGTTCGGCTGGATGTGCGGGGTAGTGCTGAATAAGGCCAGAGGCCGGGAAATGGTCACCTCCTATATTCTCGGCTTTTTCATGAATGGTGTGTATCAGCTTGTCGTACTGTACGGTTTCGGCAGTGTTGTGCCCATTCTCAATCCGGAACTGGTTCTCTCGCGTGGTTACGGTATCCGCAACGTGACCAATCTGGACGGCATCCGCAACACGCTGGACAACGCCATTCCGCTGGATATTCTCGGTATTCATATTCCTCTGGCGACCTTCCTCGTCATCGGGGTGTTCTGCCTGTTCATCGTATGGTTCCGGCGCACCAAGCTCGGTCAGGACATGCGGGCTACAGGTCAGGATATCAGCGTGGCGCACGCGGCGGGTATTCCCGTCATGCGCACCCGCATCATCTCCATCGTGATTTCCACTGTGCTTGCGGCCTATGGTCAGATCATCTTCCTTCAGAACGTGGGCACACTGAACACCTATAACAGCCATGAACAGGCCGGTGTGTTTGCCATAGCTTCCCTGCTGGTGGGCGGTGCGACCGTGGCCCGGGCCTCCATCATCAACGTGTTTACCGGCGTGCTGCTCTTTCATCTGATGTTTGTCGTTTCCCCCATGGCCGGCAAGTATCTGGTGGGCGATGCCCAGATCGGCGAGTACTTCCGTGTGTTCGTCTGCTATGCGATTATTTCCCTTGCGCTGGTGTTGCACGCATGGCGTCGTCATGCAGACAGGGAGCGCGCCCGTGCCGCCCTGCGCGGAGAAGAGGGAGGTGCCGCATGAGTCAGCTTTCTGTTCCCCCCAGCCGCCGCCGTGTCATACTCAAGCATATTTTCGTCAATGTCGTCCTTGTATGCCTGCTCGTCTTGCTTGGCGTATGGTGTTATTCCGAAGGAAAGACCTACAAGCTCATTCTGGGAAATTATGCCTTTACCGGCAGTGACGGGCTGGAATATCCCGCCCTTGAGGCCGTGGAAGTTTATATAGACAAGGAAGATCCTGTTTTCCTGCTGGAGGATGACAGCGCAACGGGCAACGCTATGGGCAAGCGGCATACCATGGTCATCGAGCTGCTTGACGAAGATGATAATCCCATTGAAAGCCGGAAGATACAGTTCACCATTGCCGAACTGAACGAAAATCTCGAGGTGAACGTGGCGGAATTCTGGTTGCGGGCAAAATAGTCCCCATATCAGCTATACAGCCAGAAGGCGTTCCGGAAACGGAACGCCTTTTTTGTTTCTTTCGCATCCCGGAAAAATTCTGACGACCGTGCAGATTTGGAGATATCTATTCTCGACCAGGCAGAATATGTTCCGAAGAGTTTGGCAGAGAGAAAGGAATACAGGGCGTGAGACGCTCTGAAAAGAATTCTGGAGCATGTTCGTTTTGAATTTGCTCCAGCACTTGAGCGAAGCAAGATTTCGCCGCGTCGCCGGTAGAGCTGCCCTGCCGGGCGCCCGCAAGGTCGTACCGGTAGCGTGGGCGACAGGTAGGGACAGCAGAGCAAGCGTCGCGTCGGAGGCATAAACGCTGCAAGTAAGAGATTGAGCGGCAGATATCTTCATACCAAGGATACTCTAATCTGTCGAAATAGTAAATTTTATAAAAAGGCTTGACATAGATTGAACAATATAGTTGCTTAGGCAACGAATAATGTTGCCTAAGCAACTATATTGCTGTTTTCCACGTAAGGAGTTCTCATGCCTCCGGTTATTGACGCTTCCAGGTGTACGGGCTGCGGCACCTGTGCCGCGATTTGTAATTCGCAGATATTCCGTTTTGATCGTGCGGCAGATCGGGTTCCCCGCGTGGTGTTTCCCGACGAGTGCTGGCATTGCGATGCCTGTCGGCTGGATTGCCCGAGCGGGGCAATACGTCTTCGCCTCCCTCTGTCGTTGATGCTGCTGCACATTGACGCCCCGTCCGGGCAGGGGAGGCAGTCATGATAGCGACAGGAAAGACTTATGAAGCAGACATTGCCATTATCGGCGGGGGAATAGCCGCATTGACGGCCGCACTTTCCGCTTCTTCGCGGGGGGCAAGCTGTGTCATGCTCGATAAGGGACATGTGCGGCGCAGCGGTTCCGGAGCAACGGGCAACGACCATTTTGCCTGTTATATTCCTGAGGTTCATGGGCCGTCCATGCAGGCCGTGTTTGACGCTTTCATGGATGCGGAGCTGTACCTTGGTCAGGACGAAGACATTGTAGCCGATTTTTTCCGTCACAGTCAGGAGATAGTCCGGAACTGGGAGAGCATGGGCATAAACATGCGTCCCACGGGGAAGTATGTGTTTCAGGGGCATGCTCTTCCCGGTGAAACCAGGGTATATCTCAAATATGACGGCTGCGATCAGAAGGCCTGTCTGCTTCGCCATGTGGACAGAAAAATGGTCACCATTCTCAATCACAGTCCCGTGATTGAGATTCTCCGTGAGGGCGATCGTGTGTCCGGGGTGCTGGCTGTCGACACGTCCAGAGAAAGCCCCAGCTTTACCCTGGTTCGTGCCAAGACGGTGATTCTTGCCACGGGGGCGACGCATCGTCTGTATCATTCCGGGCCGACGCCGGCCTATATGTTCAATACGGCTCATTGTCCGAATGATGCGGGAGGGCCTGCGCTGGCTCTGCGTGCCGGGGCTGCACTGGTCAATATGGAATTTCCCTATGTTCACGCCGGGCCGAAGTTTTTCGAACGTTGCGGCAAAGCCACATGGATCGGCGTATTCCGCTATCCGGACGGTCGTCCGCTGGGGCCGTTTGCGACGCATTCGGACAGGGAATATGGCGATGTGACAGGGGACGTATGGAATACGGCCTTTGACGATGTGATGCGTGATGCCAGCGGCCCCGCCTATATGGACTGTTCCGACGCATCCGCGGAAGATCTTGCATATATGCGTTGGGCAATGAAGTCTGAAGGTCTTACGGGGATGATGGAGTACATGGACGAGGCGGGGATAGATCCGGCCCGTCATGCCGTCGAGTTTGCCCGTTATGAGCCCTTTCTTATGGGGCGCGGCGTAGAAATAGATCGACACGGACGAACCTGCGTACCTGGATTGTACTGCGCAGGGGATTCCGTCGGAAATTTCGGGGCGGGGATCGGTCCGGCTGCCTATATGGGAGACGTGTGCGGCCGGGAGGCTGCGGAAGAAAGCCGCAAGGCAGTCTTCTGCGGAGAGCCTGCGCTCAATCCCGCAGCCAGGGAGCGCATGGAGCTGTTTTCTTCCTTCATGGAGCGGAAAAACGGCGCAACATGGCAGGAAGCCAATTTCTGTCTGCAACAGATCATGGACGACTATGCGCCTGCCGGGCCTTCCGGTCGGCGTTCGGCCAATCTGCTGAACGCAGGGCTGCAGTATGTACGTCAGTTGCGTGAACGGACGCTTGCCGAACTTGGGGCAACCTGCTCGCATACACTGATGCGCAGCGGCGAGGTTCTCGATCTGATTGATTGCGGCGAGGCTCTGCTGCGCGCGGCTCTGGAGAGAAAGGAAAGCAGAAATAATCACTGTCGGACGGACTTCCCCTTTACCAATCCCCTGTTGCGTTCCCGGGTTTTGCGGGTACGCCTGAAATCCGGCTCGGGGAAACGTGGAGAAAACGAATTTGTGCTGGACTGGCGGGATCATCATGCTCTCCCCGTTCGCCGTGTCTGGGATGAAAGTATTGAACAGGAAGGGTAGATTTATGATGTATCCCCATGTGTTTCAGCCTGGGCGGATCGGGACGCTGGAACTGGAGTCCCGTCTGGTCTTTCCCCCCATGCAGACCCGCGCCACTGATGAGCGGGGCTTTCCCACGAAGCGGCTTGCGGATTTTCTTGTCCGCCGGGCGCACGGCATGGGTCTGATGATTGTGCAGCATTCTTTCTGCTGGGAAGGTTCCGGCATTGAACGCGGCATGGATATTTCTCTTGACCGCAGTATTCCCTATCTGGAAAAGCTGGTTCGGGCCGTGAAGGCAACGGGAACGAAAGTAGGCATTCAGATCGGCGGACGCACGTTGCGACAGAAAGGTAATGTCTGTTATGCGCCGTCGTCCATTCCCATTTCCTTTGAAGAGCGGCTTCCCACAGAAATAAGTAAAGAGCAGATTTGCGGCTATCTTGAGGCCTATGCCCGGGCCGCGGCCAGAATACGGGCCGCCGGCTTTGACGTGATTGAACTGCACGGCTTGACGGGAAAGCTGCTGGCTCAGTTTCTTTCTCCTTATTTTAACCGTCGCAGCGATGAATATGGCGGCAGTCTTGAAAACAGAACTCGTTTTCCCCGCGAGGTCATGGAGGCAATCCACAGCGCGGCAGGCAAAGATTTTCCCATTATTTTCGGTCTGACGGTGGACGAGGGACTTGAGGGAGGAGTCACTCCGCAGAATGCGGCCGGGCAGGCCAGACTCCTTGAGCAGGGGGCGCGGCGGCGTTTTTCATCTCCACGGGAACGCAGGAAAAACGCTGGTATGCGGGAGCCATGTTCTGCCATGATTCTCCGGACAGACTGGAACTTGGTCTGGGATTGCGCGCAGCAACCTCTCTTCCCATTATGGTGGACGGAAAGATTCGTTCGCTGGAAATGGGGGATCAGATTATTGCCTCGGGGGCTGCGGATTTTATCGGAATATGTCGCCCCGTCATGGCAGATCCCGATTTTGTGGAAAAAAGTATGCGTCCGGACGGAGCAAGGGAGATACGTCGCTGTCTGTATTGCAGTAACTGCATGACCTGGCCGAACCGTCCTTATGTACGAGAGTTCGGAACGTGCTGCACGGTGAACCCTGCGACGTTCAGAGAAGCGTCGTTTGAGCCTGTTCCAGCGCAAAAAGTAAAGAAAGTCGCTGTGATCGGAGGCGGTCTGGCAGGTATGAACGCTGCACAGACTCTTGCGCAGCGCGGTCATGAGGTAACGCTGTACGAACAGGCGGGAGATCTTGGCGGGCAGTGGCTCGTTGCCTCACATGGTGCCGATAAGGCCGATTTCCGCACGCTGATACCCTATCTGACACGCCGGATGCGCGAATACGGCGTAAGGGTCGAGCTTGGGCGGAGTATTTCTCCGCAGGATATCCGGGATATGGAAGTCGACTGTATTCTGTTGGCCACGGGGGCGTTGCCTCGTCAATACAGGGGCGAGCGTCCGGAAAAGGGTGGCCCGCGGATTGTGCAGGGCAACGATATTATTATGGGGCGGGAGCAGGCAGGCCGCCGGGTTCTGGTGGTGGGCGCACGCTATATCGGTATGGAAGTGGCCATTCAGCTTTCCGACGGCGAACGCACGGTTTCCCTGATTGATATTAATGGCATCGGAGCGGGAACTATTGCCGAACTCGGGGAATGGTACCGCACCAGACTGGTCGAATGCGGCGTGCATATGTATCCGCATACGCCGCTTATGCGTCTGACCCGGGAAGGGGCGGACATCGCCTTTGAATCCTCGATGATTTCTCTGCCCGTGGATACGGTGGTACTCGCCATCGGGACGGTGCCGTGCAACGGACTTGAACAAGCCGTGGTGGAAAAGGGTGTGGAGTATTATTGCATCGGGGATTGCGGGGGCATAGGAGACGCGCTGAAAGCCATGCGGGACGGCGCGGAAGTGGGGCGTCTGGTATAAGACCGGGGCCTGCGGGCATGTTGTTTTTGAACATGCTCCCGGGATCAGGTGAAGCGAGGCTGCGTCGCGACGCCGGAGCCGTCGCAACGAATTCGTGGCGCAGCCACCCGACGGCGGCCGCAGGGCCGTGCCTGCAGCAGGCAGGGCATACCGACACGGCCGGCAGAGCAAACTTCGGCGGAGGCGTGAAAGCTGCGAGCCGGAACATAGGGGGTCTGGCCGGCAGATATTTCAAGAGCAAAACCTTCTAATGTTCAGAGAGGAGGAAGAGCATGTTTTCACGTTTGGCAAAGACAACTGCGGCGTTGTTCGCTGGACTGGGGATGATTCTGGGAGCTTCTGCGGCTCTTGCGCAGTATCCTGAAAAGCCGATTTCCGTCATTTGTCCGTACGGAGCCGGAGGCGCGGCAGATATGCTGTTGCGTATTGCTTTGCCTCATATGGAAAAGGCAATAGGAACGACCATTGTGCCGGAATACAAGTCCGGGGCCGCGGGCGTTGTCGGGGCGAATTACTACGCAACCGTAAAGCCTGACGGATATCGTATTCTTCTTTACAATCAGCCGAACATGCTCCTCCAGACGCGCTACATGAAAACCGCCTTCGAGCCGGAAGATTTCGTACCGCTGCTGGGGCTGAATCTGGACTGGGACATGATTATTGTCCGGGAAGACAGTCCTTTTAAAAGTATTGAAGACATCATCAATTACGCCAAGGCCAACCCCGGCAAGCTCACGTTCGGCATTCCGGGATATAATACGGCCCGGCATGTAAACTATGCGCTGTTTGCCGATCTGCTGGCAAAGCATGGCGCAAGCGTCACACTGGTTGCCTTTGAGAACGGCGGTAAGCAGATGGCGGCGGTACTTGGCGGACAGGTGGATATCGTCTGCAACACTTATGCCTTGATGGAGCAGTTTGAGGGTAAGCTTCGCGGCCTTGCGACCTATACGGATGGGCGAGTCGTGGAAAACGTGCCTTCCTTTAAAGAACTCGGCTATGAGGGCATGTATGGCGTGGGAACGACCTGCTATCTGCTCATCAACAAAAAGGCTCCGGCCGAAGTCATCGAGACTCTCCGTCAGAAGCTCTCCGTCCTGTGCGACGATCCTCAGCTGAAAGAAGATATCTGCAATGCGAACATGCAGTATGAATACGGTGTGTTCAACGCGGAACGCTGTATCGAACTCAACGACTATTTCAGGAAGAAAATCGAGGAACTGGATCCCATTCTGAAGCTTTCCCAGAACTGATTGCGCTCTATCCCGGTTCCGGTTTTTCAGCCGGAACCGGGTAAGGCTCCCGGCGGAATCTCGTGACCTGCCGGATTCCGCCGGCGACCCCGAGGAGAATCTTCATGCTTGACCTGATAGTAAACAGTCTTGTCACCTGTCTGGAACCGATTAATCTGCTGGCCATGCTGGTTTCCGTAACGGTGGGCATTGTCGTGGGCTGTCTGCCCGGATTCGGAGCAGCGGAGGGGCTGGTTCTCGTTCTGCCGTTGACCTATTCCATGGAACCTTCCACCGCCTTTATCGCACTTGCGGGGATTTATCTGGGGGCGGAATACGGCGGGAGTATTTCGGCCATTCTTATCAATACCCCGGGTACGCCGGCGGCCATCGTCACGTCTTTCGACGGGTACCCCATGGCCAGGCAGGGAAAGGCGCGTCAGGCGCTGCTTTTTTCCAACTGCGCGTCTTTTACGGGAGGTATCTTCGGAGCCTTCGCCATGCTTCTGTTCATGCCCCTGCTGGGGTCTCTGGTGCTGCGTTTCGGGTCGGGAGAAATTTTCCTGCTGGCCGGCATGGGGCTGTTCCTTGTCGGCTCCATCAGTCGGGGTAATCTGCTGAAAGGCGTTACCTCTGCCGCGCTTGGCCTGTTTTTCACCTTTTTCGGCGCGGAAACCATTACGGGCTTTTCCCGCTTCGACTTTGATATTCCCATTCTGATCGGAGGATTGCCCATCATCGGAGGAATGCTGGCCATGTTTGCCGTGCCGCAGATGATGGAACTTGCGCTTGCGTCCGGCAGCAAAAGCGAAAAAATGGATTACGGCAGCATGAGCGTGCGGGAGAATTTCAAACTCTTTCGTGAAGTGCTTGCCGAGGTGTACAGACGCTTCAAGCTGACCATGTTTCGTTCCAGCCTGTTCGGCCTGCTGATCGGAATTATTCCCGGCGTCGGCGCTTCCGTAGCCAGCATGGCGGCATACAGTTCCGCAAGGAAATATTCCGAACACCCCGAAGAATTCGGAAACGGAGCCAAAGAGGGGATTGTCGCTCCCGAATCAGCCAATAACGCGCTGGTGGGCGGTTCGCTCATTCCCGTTATTTCGCTCGGAATCCCCGGCTCTCCGGCCGCAGCCATTTTCATGGCGGCCATTTTTCTGCACGGCATGACTCCCGGGCCCAACTTCCTCGCCAAGCAGGGAGATCTTGTCTACATCCTGATTATGGCCCTGTTTCTGGCTTCGCTCGTGCAACTGCTTCTGGGTGCGCTGACCATAGGTTCTCTTGCCGGCATACTGAGAATTCCCGCTTCCCGCCTCTTTCCTCTGGTTATCGCCATCTGTACCGTGGGGGCCTATGTTGCGCGGAGCATAGAATTTGACGTGCTGTTTTTTGTCGGGCTGGGAATTCTGGCCTTTTTCATGGCGAGATTCGGGCTGGATATGGGGGCCCTGGTACTCGGCGCCTTTCTCGGCAATACAATGGAGGTCTCGCTCAATGAGCTGTTGAGCATTGCCCCGGCCAAGGGCGGCGTGATTCCCTATTTCTTCGGACGCCCCATTGCGGCAGGTATGCTGATCTGCATAGGGCTCTACTGTCTCTATCTGGTGATCCGCGCTTTGCGTGCGCCGCGGGAATGCGGCGGACCTTCGGCTGCTCCGGCCGACTGGCTGGGGCGTCGCGGCGCGGATTTCTGTCTGAGTCTGGCCCTGATTGTTCTTGCGCTCTTCTTCCTGTACATGGCCCGCGATTATCCTGTGAGCAGCCGACTTTTTCCCAGCATCGTGCTGCTGGTCATTCTGGTCTGCATGGGGGTGCTTTTCCTGAAAAGTACCCTGCGAGGCTCCTCCTATGCGGGATGTAATGAATCCCCGTTTGCCGGGCTGGACTGGGGGCGTGTGGGCATATTGTGCGTCCTGATTCTCGCCTACGGGATTTCCGTGACGGAACTGGGCTTCTATGTCACGTCCTTTGTATTCATTCTGCTGTCCTGCGAGATGCTCGACCGCTGGAACGGCGGCGACGGCAGAGGTCTTGCCTCTCTTCCGGGCAAGATTCTCTATGCCTTTCTTTCCGTACTTGCCATGTATCTGGTGTTTGAGTGCGGTCTGTCCGTCGGTATGCCTTCACCTCTTCTGTTCTGACACCAAAACAATTCGGGCACGTCATGAGTATATTGTTTGAACCCTGTGTTATCGGTTCCGTCCGTCTTCGGAACAGGATTATCTATTCGGCAATGGATCTGCGATCTGGAGACGGCGACGGCCTGTTCAATGACCGTTCCCGCGAAAGCGCGGTGGAACGCGCCAGGGGCGGCGCAGCTCTGGTGTACGCTCCCGGCGTGGAGTGCCGTATTTACCGGGGAGATTGCGGCACGTCGCTTTGTCTGGAAGACGACGCGGCCATTCCGGGGATGCGCCGTTTTGTGGAAGAAGTGAAGGCAGCAGGCGCTGCCGCCGGTATTCAGATCGGCGCTCGCGGCACACGCACGGCGGGTCAGGAGGAAACTCTTGCCCCTACGTCCATGCGCTTCGGCTATGAACGACGCGTGCCGCGTGAAATTCGTCGGGATGAGATTCACAGTTTTGTTCAGGTCTTTGCAGAGACAACAGGGCGTGCAAAAGAGGCGGGATTTGATGTCATTGAGCTGCACGCCTGCACGGGTAAGCTGTTGAGCATGTTCCTTTCTCCGTACAGCAACCGCCGGGAAGACGAGTACGGCGGCTCGCTGGAGAACCGGATGCGTTTTCCTCTGGAAGTGCTGAACGCCATGCTGGCGGAAGCCGGAAATATTCCCATAGTGCTGCGCCTGACGGTGGACGACATGCTGCCCGGCGGCATAGAGCTTGCCGAAGGTTGCGAAATGGCCCGGCGTTTCTGTGCGGCGGGAGCTGCAGCCATACAGGCATCCGGCGGGACACAGGAGCGCATCTGGAATATTTCCCCCTGCTACCGCATGAAGGAGGGCTATCTTATTCCTGCGGCCCGGGCGGTGAAGCAGGTTGTGGACAAGCCCGTCATCGCCATGGGCAAGCTCGGCGATCCGAAACTGGCGGAGCATGTTCTGGAGTCTGGCGCGGCGGATGCCGTTTCTCTGGGCAGACCCCTGCTTGCGGATCCCTATTGGCCGGAAAAGGTTCGGAAAGGGGAGACGGATTCGATCCGGCGTTGTGTGGGGTGTCTGAACTGCTTTTCCTCTTGCGGCAATCCTCGTCTGAAAGACTACGGATCCAGATGCACGGTCAATCCCTCCACGCTGCGGGAACGGAGCTTTGCCATAGTCCCGGCAAGGAAAAAGAAACGTATTCTGGTGGCAGGGGCAGGACTCGCAGGTATGGAAGCTGCGCGTGTTCTTGCGCGTCGGGGACATGAGGTCATACTCATGGAAAAGGCGGAAGCTCCTGGAGGACAGTGGCGCATAGCCTCGGCCGGAGCCCACAAGCATGATTACCGGGCTATTCTGCCGTGGTATGAGCGGGAACTGCGTCGGGCCCGGGTGGAAATACGCTTCGGCTGTGAAGTGGATGTCCGGACTGTGGCCTCACTCGGCGTGGATTGCACGGTGGTGGCAACAGGCGCGGAGCCGAACAATCTGCGCGTATTTCGATTGGGAGGCTGCGCTCCGAAGATGGTGCAGGCCTGTGATGTGCTTATGGGGAAAGCAGAAGTCGGGCAGCGTGTGGTGGTGGTCGGCGGGCGTTATATCGGTATGGAAGCGGCCGTACTGCTGGCTGCTTCGGGACGACATGTCTCGCTTGTCGAGGCCTGCGCCATAGGGCATGGCACCAATCCCCGTCTGTTCGGTTTCTATCGGGATGATCTTGTTCGGTACGGCGTGTATCTCTATCCGGATTCTCCTGTGCTGCGCCTGACGGCGGAAGGTGTGGATGTCGCCCATTGCGACGCGCTTCTTTCTCTTCCTGCGGATACCGTGGTGACTGCGGTAGGCACTCATCCCGTGCATGAACTGTATGATGCTCTCATCGCCGCAGGAATGGACTGCCGTATCATCGGCGATGCCAGACAGATAGGCGACGCGCTGTTTGCCGTTCGGGAAGGTGCGGAACTGGGGCGGGAGCTGTAGACTGTTCGCGAAGAGGGAGAACGGTGTTGTTGCCGGAGGAGGATTTGCCTCTCGTCCCTTCAGTCGCTTTTCATGGCGGAAAGCACTTTTATTCGTGTCCTGATCAGGGTACCTTATATCGGTTCATAGATGCTGTCCGGGGAATGGACAGCATCTCCGTCTGCACAGAGGTTTGACTTTTACTTGACATATCGTTAGCTGTCTGCCGATTCGGACAGGCTCTGCTTGAAAAGTTCGGAAAGGGTGGCTGATGGAGACAATTACAAAATGGATCGGTATCGCCGATCGGCTGAGCGACATATATATGAACAAAAAGCTGGCGCCGTGCGGAATACGCTTTTCCCAGCATATGTTCATTAATCATATATGCAGTTCACCGGGCCTGACACAGGATAAGCTTCCCGGGCTTGTCTACATTAATAAAAGTAACGTCACGCGCATTTTGAAGACGCTGGAGGAAGAGGGCTTTGTCCGGCGGGAAGTGAATCCTGACGATATGCGGACGGTGCGTCTTTATCCTACGGAACGGGCTATGGAGATATTCCCCATGGTCATGGAGCAACGGGAGCTTTGCGAAGAACTGATGATGGAGGGCTTCTCGGAGGAAGAAAAGGAGATGCTGATCTCCCTGCTGATGCGGGTGACGAAGAATATCCGCAAACAGTTACCGGATGCCTGACGAAAAACGGGGAGGAAAAGCAGTTTTCCTCCCCGTTTCCTGTTTCGACGTTCGTGCACCCGCTTGCTATCCGGCAACTTCCCGGAATCGCTTCTGGAGCGCAATCATCTTATCCTTTTTGTCGGCAAGATCTGCGGCACGGGCCTTTTCCTGTTCCACGAATTCCGGTTTGGCGCGGGTGAGGAAGTTCTCGTTGGAGAGCTTGCCGCTCAATGCGGCAAGTTCCTTGTCCACCTTGCCGAGTTCCTTGTCCAGACGCGCAAGTTCCGCCTGAAAGTCCACGGCTCCGGACAGGTGAACAATGACTTCGCAGCCGCGAACCACGTTGCTGGCGGAGGCTTTGGGCGCGTGTTCCGCCGCATCGATGGTGAGGCTTTCCAGACGGGCCAGCGTCATGAACCATGCCCGGCCGTGTTCCAGCAGTGCTTTCTGCTTTTCATCCACGGGGCGCAGCAGCACGGTGAGCTTGTAGGAAGGATTGATATTGAGTTCGGCGCGTATGGTGCGTATGGCGCTGATGCTTTCCTGCAGGAAAACGGCAGCGTCCGCATCTTCCGGCCTGATGCAGCCGGGTCTGGCTTCAGGGAAGGGCTGGAGGGCAATGTCCTCGCCTGCGTGGCCGGGCAGGGACTGCCACACTTCCGCCGTGACAAAGGGAATGATCGGATGCAGCAGCACCAGCATTTCCTTGAGTACGGTGTACAGCGTAAAGCGCGCTTCAGCCTTTGCGTCGGCAGGAGCGTCGTCCTTCATGTCGATCTTGATCAGTTCCAGATACCAGTCGCAGAATTCGCTCCACAGGAATTTATACAGGCCCTGCGCCGCATCGTTGAAGCGGTAGCTTTCAATGGCCGCGTCGCTTTCCGCCTTGACTTCTTCCAGCCTGTGCAGAATCCAGCGATTGTGCAGCCCCTTGACCTGAGTAAGATCCACGGGGGCCGGCACGACGTTTTCTTCAAGATTCATGAGCGCGAAACGCGAGGCGTTCCACAATTTATTCATGAAATGACGATAACCCTCAATGCGCGGTTCGGACATGCGGATATCGCGGCCCATGGCCGCCAGGGCAACAAGGGTGAAGCGCAGCGCGTCCGCACCGTATTTGTTGACCATATCGAAGGGATCGATGCCGTTGCCGAGGCTCTTGGACATCTTGCGGCCCTGTTCGTCGCGTACCAGAGCATGAATGTACACATGACGGAACGGCACCTCTCCCATGAAGTGCTGCCCCATCATGATCATGCGGGCTACCCAGAAGAAAAGAATATCAAAGGCCGTGACCAGCACGGACGTGGGATAGAAGGTCTTCAGCTCCTGCGTTTCGTCCGGCCAGCCCATGGTGGAGAAGGGCCAGAGCGCGGAAGAGAACCAGGTGTCGAGAACGTCCGGGTCCTGTTCCAGATGCGTTCCGCCGCATTTGGGGCAGACGCTGGGATCCGTTTCGGAAACGGTGAGTTCTCCGCAGTCCGCACAGGTCCAGGCGGGAATGCGATGCCCCCACCATATCTGGCGGCTGATACACCAGTCGCGGATATTGTCCAGCCAGTTGTAATAGGTCTTGATCCAGGAGTCGGGGAAGATGCGTATCAGATCCGGCACGGCCGCCCGGGCTTCCGGAGCCATTTTGGTGGTGGCCACGAACCACTGTTCGGACACATAGGGTTCGATGACCGTTTTGCAGCGGTAGCAGCAGCCCACGCTGTGTTCGATATCTTCTTCCCTGACCAGATGCCCGTTTGCGCGCAGTTCTTCCACAATGGCCGCACGGCATTCTTCGCGGCTCATGCCCGCATATTTTGCGGCGTCTCTTTCATCCTCGAAGTGACACATGTTGCCGTTGTCGTCGATGACCTGAATGAAGGCGAGGTGATGCGTATGCCCGAGGTTCCAGTCGTTGGGATCGTGGCAGGGGGTCACTTTAAGCGCGCCCGTGCCGAATTCACGATCCACATAACGGTCGGAAATGAGCGGCACCGTGCGGTTGACGATGGGCACGATCACCTGCTTGCCCGTCAGGCCTGCATAGCGTTCGTCTTCGGGATGCACGCATACGGCGGAGTCGCCCAGTATGGTTTCCGGGCGGGTGGTGGCGATGGTCACGGAGCCGGAACCGTCCGCCAGATCATAGCGCACATGCCACAGCTTGCCCTTTGCGGGATTATGATCCACTTCGTCATCCGCAAGGGCGGTATGGCAGCGCGGGCACCAGTTGACGATATATTTGCCCTTGTAGATCAGCCCTTCCTTATAGAGCTGCACGAACACCTTGCGCACGGCACGGGCCAGATTGTCGTCCATGGTGAAACGCTCGCGCGTCCAGTCCACCGAGGAGCCGAGCGCCTTAATCTGATTGATGATGCGGTGCCCGTATTCCTTTTTCCATGCCCATACCCGTTCGATGAAGGCTTCGCGTCCCACATCGTGGCGGCGTTTGCCCTCTTTTGCCAGCGCGCGTTCCACCACGTTCTGGGTGGCGATTCCGGCGTGATCCGTACCGGGAATCCACAGCACTTTCTTGCCCTTCTGGCGGGCATGGCGACAGAGGACATCCTGGAGCGTATGGTTCAGCGCATGTCCGATATGCAGCGCGCCGGTTACGTTCGGCGGGGGAATGACGATGGAATAGGGTTCTCCCTTGGCGTCCATGTCGGGCGTGAAGGTGTGGTTCTCTTCCCAGTGTCTGCGCCAGTGTTCTTCCACGTCATGGGGTTCGTACGCCTTGGGCAGCGACATGTCAGCTCCTTTGTCCTTTGCATTTGAGGGTTTTGCCTTTCCGGTCGCACACGGGCGGAAAGAGGAAGACAGATCCCTTCCGATTTGAAAAAGGCCCGGCAAGTTGCCAAAGCCGGGCGATTGGGTCAGATTTCGAACGCAGACAAGGAGGCGGCCGTGCTGAACATTCTCTGGAACGCATCCCACCTGTGGGGATATGTCATTCTGTATGCTCTGCGCTCGGCGGGAGTTCCCTGCCGCGTACTCAAGGCTTCTGAAATAGCCCAGGACGGGGTATCTGGCAAGGTACTGTTCGTCCCCGGAGGCGGTGCGCGGGCCAAGGCCGCCGCGCTCGGCGCGGCGGGTATGGCTGCGGTGCGCTCTTTTGTGGAGAAGGGGGGGCATTACCTCGGTATCTGCGGAGGCGCGGGGCTTGCCCTGTCCAGCGGTATCGGGCTCAGCCCCTGGCGGCGGGCCGGCATGAGCGACAGGCTTCAGCATCTGGTTTCCGGGCATGTCCTGTGTTCGCTTGAGCAGGATCCTCTCCTGCCGCCATCATCCGGCCCTGATGGAAAAGACGGTCTTGTTCCTTTGCCCGTATGGTGGCCCGGCAGATTCGAGGAGCCGGAAAAAGGAAGCCGGGAATACGGAGATGTGCGCGTTCTGGCCAGATATCGCGCTCCCGGGCCGGATCTGCATGTGGCGGATTTGCCGCTTTCCCTTCTTCCGGAAGAGGTTCTTGCGGAGTGGCGCACTCTGTACGGCGTGTCGTTCCGCCCCTCCCTGCTGGACGGAAGCCCCTGCATGACGGCCGGAAACTTCGGGCGGGGAGAGTGGCTGCTCAGTTACAGTCATCTGGAGACGCCGGACTCCCCTGAAGCGGGACGCTGTTTCGCTCATCTGCTGAAATTGTGGGGTGTGGCGGATGCCGCTGCGGCGGAGCGTCTTTCCTCTGTATCTGCCTGGAATCTTACGGACTTCCACAATGAATCCGTATGGCCGGTGCGCTGGGAGGAGCCTGAGCTGCTGGAGGCATGGGGTATATTAAAAGAGTTGTTCGAGCTTGCTCAGGAGCTGGGGCTGCTTTTTCCCCGTTCCGGCTGGCTCATGGGCTGGCGCAGCGGTGTGCCCGGAGCGCAGCTGAACGGTTTGCGGGCCGCGCTGCGGGTTGCTCTGGGGCAGGAACCTTCCCGGCGCAGACTTGCGTTGTGGCGTGAAGAGGCTTCCTCTTTCGCCGCAAAATTCGGCCTTTTCGCTCAGGGGGCGAGAAGCTGGCTGCTGGCCCGGCGTCTGGCGGATACGCTGGCGGATTCTCTTCCCGGCATGTTGCCCAAGGCCTTGCTGGCGGATCAGAAAACACTGCTGTTCGGTTCTCCCATGTCCAGCGGCGGGCTGTGCGGCGAACTTCAGAACTCGCTGGAGGAGCTTCTTTTTGCCTGACGGAGCGAGGAATTTCTCCCTCATTCATTTTTTTAAAAATTTTTCGGGAAAGCCCTATAGGTTTTTTCCACACGGACGTTAAGGGGGGTAACAAGGGCGGAATGACCGCAGGGACGCGGTTCGCGCACAGCGCTCCGCCAGGGACAAGACATCATTCATGGAGGATACGTATGTCTCTCGTCGTCAATCACAACATGATGGCCGCCAACAGCAGCCGCTACCTGAACACTCACTATAAGGCTCTGTCTGACTCTACCCGCAAGCTGTCTTCCGGCCTGCGTGTTGAAACCGCCGCCGACGACGCCGCCGGTCTCGCCATTCGCGAACTTATGCGTGCGGATATTTCTGCTCTGAACCAGGGCGTGCGTAACGCCAACGACGGTATCTCCCTGATTCAGACCGCTGACGGCGCCCTGGGCGTCATCGACGAAAAGCTGATCCGCATGAAGGAACTGGCAGAACAGGCAGCCACCGGTACCTACGATTCGACCCAGCGTCTGATCATCGATTCCGAATACCAGCAGATGGCTTCGGAAATCACCCGTATCGCCAACGCTACGGACTTCAACGGTATCAAGCTGCTCGACGGCAACCTGTCCAGCGATGATCACGATGGGGGTGGTTTGGTCTCTACCGGTAAGCTGAAGGTTCACTTCGGTACCGGCAACGACTCCGCGGAAGACTACTACTACATCCAGATCGGTACCGCCACCGCGTCCGCTCTTGGTGTTGGCAATTCCGTCGGTGCGACTAAGGCCGGTCACGACATCTCCACTCAGGAGAATGCTCAGAAGGCACTGGAAGCCATCAACAACGCCATCGTGTCCAAGGACAACATCCGTGCTCACCTCGGCGCTCTCCAGAACCGTCTGGAAAACACCATCACCAACCTGGAAGTGCAGTCTGAAAATCTGCAGTCCGCAGAATCTCAGATTTCCGACGTTGACGTCGCCACTGAAATGACCAACTTCGTGCGGAACCAGATTCTGACCCAGTCCGCTGTGTCCATGCTGGGCCAGGCCAACTCTCTGCCTCAGATGGCCCTCAACCTCATCGGTTGATCGCATATCAGACAGACATCTATCCGGCTTCTCCTTTCCGGGGGAGCCGGATTTTTTTGTTTAAAGCACAGGGCTACAGGCGTGGTTTACGAAATCGTATTCAACGGCAGAGAAATATGGAAAAGGGGGCGGGGTTTATTTGCACCTTGAAGCCCCTGTTTTCTTTGACGGCCGGAGTCCTTAGGGCGGATATAGGTTATTTTTCTTAAACGTCAGGCGTGGTTCCGAAATGGGCCGGGCGAGAAGTCGTGTGTCATTGCCTGTGATTCTGTTGTATGGAAGTATTCATGCTTTCTTTTCGGGGAGATCGGGGCAACGTTAATTTTCAATGAGTTGTCCGTCGGCGTCGGCCAGCCCCTCCAGCAGACAGGCGTTTCTTTCGTCGCAGCGCAGCGCGGCATAGCGTGCGTTTTCGTATAAGGGGGCAAGCCCTTCTTCAAAATAGTAGCGGTGGGGCAGTCGCAGGCGAACAGAGAGAAGATCCGGTTCCAGATACAGGGCGGGGAAGGGGACATCCCGGCATGTTTTGCCTTGCAGAAAATGTTTTGGAATGGGCTGTGCGATACCCTGTTCGTCAATGCTCAGGGGCAGGCATCCGGGAGCTTCGACGAGCAGGTTTTGTTCCACTTCATAGCGCAGTTCCATGTAGTCGCCCAGTATGAAGGCCCGAGGATCGCGTGGAACGAGGGCCAGAAGGATTTGTCTGCCGTCGCGCAGCAGCTCGCGACGATCTGAAACGGCCAGAGAAAACAGCAGGGGCAGGAGTACGCCTGCGGCGATAAGCGGCGCGGCACGACGCAGAAACATATTTCGTGGAAGCCGGGAGGAGCTTACGCCAGGAGCTGGCCGGCTCGTGTTGTCCGGGGAGCGGGAGTAGTGGGAGAGAATCGTTCCGCCGAACAACAGGCAAATTCCGGGCAGCCCCATGCTCAGGGCTTTGGCGGAAAAGGGCAGAGCAAGATGATAATAGAAAAAGACGAGGCTTGCGGCGAACAGCAGCAGGCCGATGCCGAACAGGGGAACATCATACCGAGCTTCTTTTTTCGCTGGGTACGCAGATCTGCCGACGAATATGAGCGTCAGCGCAAGAAGTGTTTCCGCCGGGGTAAAATACCAAATTAATCCCAGCGCACATACTGCGGAGAGAAGCAGCATACTATAAGAAAAGTCTCTTTTCCTCTGTTCAGACAGAAAACGGCGCATGAGCAGAATAAGAGCTGCTGTGCCGAGCGAACGCAGGAGAAGATCGGAAAGTAATGCCGTTTCGGGTAGTCCGAGCAGAAAGGGCGTTGAATCTTTAAAAAGCGACGTCAGCGCGATAAGTACCCAGATACATGCATAGGCGGCAGGACGCAGCGCAGCGGGAAGCTTTCTGCCCCATGCGCTGGCAACAATCGGAAGAAAGCAGAAGAGTCCAAAAAGCTGCGCCGCCGGAGCAACAAATTCCGCAGGCAGAGAGCAGATTCCCTGAACAAAAGTATTACCCAGCGTCCAGAGAGCCAGACCGAAGCGGAGCGGAGCGTTTTTCAGACGAGCATACAGCACAAGGCCCGCAGCCCATACGCATACGATAAGGAGCGGGACGGGCAGGAAGTTCCCGCCGAACTGAAAAAAGACGACGCCTGCGGCAATGAGTACCGGAGCCAGCGTCAGAAGAAAGACGCTGCGTCCCCTTACATGCCACAGAAATGCTCCGGCAGTCGTATGGATACATCCCAGAGCGAGATATGCGGCATCTGAACTTGCGGAGAAGAGCAGAATATTCAGAGCAATGAGGAAGATCGCGGAAAGAAAACCGCCAAGTCCGGTCAGAATTGTGGGAAAGAGCAGGGGACGGGCGGGAGAAAGCTGTGTCTGCCGGACGTCCGTCTGCGGGATGTTCCGGGACATCTGTGCTGAAGGGGGACGTTGCGCGGAGGGACGGACTGCCCGGGGCAGGAAGCGGACGAGGAAGACCGTATAGGCAATATTGAAGACGGCAAAAAGGAGTATCCAGCTTGTTGGTTCCATTGCTCTGCTTTCCAGAGCCAGGCGTGTCAGCAGACTGTTGAGCAGGACAAGACCTGTCAGGGCCAGCTCATACAGTGCCGGGGCGTAATGCCTGCGCATGGTGAGTATGAGGACGATGAAAAGCAGGGCGGGCCCTGCCAGAACTTCCGGAGAGGTACGCACGTCGTGTGTGGAGCTGAAAATAAGCAGAAAGGAAAGAAGCCCCCCCCTGTATCAGCAACAGTGTCAGAGGCAGGAGCAGCCATGAGTTTTTTCTGCCGGAAGCTCGGAGAAAGCGGCGTGGAAGCAGGGATATCCCGCAGAGTGTGGCGCAGAGAAGTGTCGAGGGCAGCAGTTCACGGCAGAAGTCGGAAGAATACCCAGGAGAAGCGTCGGGGAGAGCGGCGACGACGACCAGGATCACCCATAAATTCCAGAGTATCGGCCCGGGCCGGAGCAGGAGGAACGGGGTCATGCTGGCGGCCCAGACCAGACAGAATTCCCGTTCTGTTGCTCCGCTTTGAAATATCTGCCCGAATACTGCCCAGAACATGCCGATGAACATACAGGCTGCGAACAGGAAGCATGATGTCTGAAGCGGCCTGTTTCGATATTCGGCAACAAGGGAAAGCGTCAGACACGCCAGAAAGTCTCCTGCCGTCAGGGAAAATTTCAAAGCATCGGGCAGCGTATGCCAGTTCCACGCGAAGAAATAGATTGCGGCAGCTACACAAAGGATAAGTCCTGTGGTGTGCAGCAGCGTTTTCAGCCATGCGGCTGAAACCGGAAAAACATTTGATCGCGTCGTCTCAGACATACTGTCTCCGTGAATGCCGCATTGTGGCATAGAGTCGGCAGCAGTGCTTTGTGCCTTCCTTACTATATGGAATATATGAATAATTCATTGTTCGTACAGAACATTCCGGAAAAGAGGCGAAGAGCAGTCGTCGATAAGGAGCCTTGCGGATTAAAAAGAAGCATATCGGCAGAGTTCTTTCCTCTTGATTTGAGGAGTGACGTAAGAGAGAGGCGGCGTCAAGTTTATGTTCAGGTATGAATACGGAACAGTCTTTTCCTGAGCGGACGGATATTTTCATGAGGACAAGGCCTAAGTATGAGCTAAGTTTTGCTTCTTAATATGGAAACATGTTCTGCTTGAAGGAGGAGCATCATGTGTCTGTATGAAGAAAACGCATCCTTCCATTATCCGTGGAACATCCATAGCTATTTGATACTCCCTTTGACTGCGCTGACGCTGTTTACGGCCTTTGCTTTCGAATGGCAGGGGGAGGAGCCGTACCATGTTTTTACAGAGCTGCGCGCGGCGTACCCGTTTTTCTCCGGGCTGTTCCTTTTCATTACGGAGTGGGGAAATCCGCTGCTCTATTGCATATATGCAGTGCTGCTGATTCGGGCAATACGGGCCGGAGATATTAAAACAATACGGAATATCGTGTGCTTTTCGATTGTGAGTCTGGTGTTTCTGGGTATTCTCCTGCAATTGCTCAAATACGGTCTGGGGATGCCACGCCCCGGTATTCCCTGGCCTCCGAGGCCGTGGTCAACGGCAGAATACACGTCGTTTCCTTCCGGACATGCGGCAAATATTCTTGTTTCTGCCATCCCTCAGGGAATCTGGATTCAGGATCTCCGGTTAAAGACACTCCTTTCCCTGTTTGTAGCCTGCATGGGGATATCCCGGATCCGGCAGGGGCTTCATCACCCCGTTGATATCGGGGGCATTGTCTTCGGAAGCCTTGCGTCCTGCTGTGTCGTGCGTCTTGCCTCCTCAAGTTTCGGAAAAATAGCCATGAAGGCGGCGAAAGAGGAAGCATAGCATGAAAGAGCTGAAACAACTTTTGTATCAGAGAAAGATTAGCTGTTCCGTCCCCCTGCTTTCCCTGATTATATCCGTATTTCTCGTACTGACGGCTAATCTGTCGTTCTGGAAATCGCTTGGGAACGCACTTCCTTTTTTCGGCTCTTCCGTCTTCGTATATGCGAGCCTTTTGGGGACTCTGATCGGTACCTATGTGCTGGTTCTCAATATCGTAACGGTGCGCTTCATCGGTAAGGGGCTGGTAGCTCTTGTACTGCTGATCGCCGCAGTCTCTTCCTATTTTATGGATACCTACGGGGTGCATATCGACAGAACCATGCTTGTCAACGTCATGCTGACGGACAGGCGCGAAGCGGCGGACTATTTTACTGCGGCCCTGTTCGGGCATCTTTTTCTCTTTGCGTTGCTCCCGATTCTGGTACTTGCTCTGCTTCCCGTCGTCAGGCGTCCTCTGAAGCGGGAATTGTTTCGCCGTCTGCTGGTTTGTCTTGGTTGCGTGTTGCTGGTCGCTGTTTCTTTCGGGGCGCAGTACAAGGAACTGGTTTCCCTGTTCCGTAATCATGGGGAACTCCGGAATCTGATTAATCCGGTCGGCCCTGTGAGGGCAGCAGTTTCTCTTGCCAGGAAACAATGGGGAGAACGGGATATCGTCGTTCAGCCCATTGGAACGGATGCCAGACTCCTCTCCCACGAAGGTAAGCCGCGTCTGCTTGTGCTTGTGGTCGGCGAAACGGCGCGGGCCATGAATTTCGGCTTGAACGGATATGGGCGTGACACCACTCCGGAACTGCGGCGCAGAGGGGTGATAAATTTTCCGGACGTGGCCGCCTGCGGAACTTCGACGGCCGTATCTCTCCCCTGCATGTTTTCCATGTTCCCCCGTTCGGAATATACGGAGCGCAAGGGGAAGGAGTACGAAAATCTTGTGGATGTTCTGAGGCGGGCCGGCGTGCAGGTGATATGGCGTGACAACGATTCCGGCGGCAGCAAGGGCGTGGCGGATCGCGTAGGGGAGGAAAAGCTCTACAATGCGTATGTGGAAGGAATCTGCAATGAAGGCGGCTGTTATGACGATATTCTGCTGAGAGATATCGACGAAAAGCTGGCCGGGCTGGAGCCTGGCAGGGATGTCCTTCTGGTGCTGCATCAGAAGGGAAGCCACGGGCCTTCCTACTATCTGAGGTATCCCCCTGAATTTGCAAGCTTTGTACCGGAGTGTCGGTCTTCGGAGCTGCAGCAGTGCACACAGGAGGAAATTATCAACACCTATGACAATACCATTCTCTATACGGATCTCATGCTGAGCAGGGTCATGGATCTGCTGGAACGTTATCGTTCACGGTATGACGGAGCCATGCTCTATGTGTCGGATCATGGTGAGTCTCTTGGGGAATATGGTCTGTATCTGCATGGCGTTCCCTATATGGTTGCCCCGGATGAGCAGACGCAGGTGCCGATGGTCATGTGGTTTGAGGGGGATGCTGCCCGAAATTTCGGCATCAATGCTGATGCGATCAGACAGATTTCCGGGAAGCAGTATTCTCATGACAATCTTTTCCATTCAGTCCTTGGCCTGATGGGCGTGGAAACATCCGTCTATGAAAAATCACTGGATATTTTTGCGTCGTGCCGCCCGTCTCAGTCCCGACAGGAGAAATAGCTTTCTGCGGAAGTTCAGGAGGAGTATATGCGACTGCTTCTGATAGAGGACGACGCGATGATCGGCGAGGCCGTGCGGGAAGTTCTGCGGGATGTGGCCTATGCTGCGGACTGGGTGCAGGACGGTGAAACGGCTCTGGCCTGTCTTGAGGCGCAGAGCTATGATCTGATACTGCTGGATTTGGGTCTGCCCGATATGGACGGCATGGAGCTTCTGAAGAAGGTCCGCATCCGCAGCGATATTCCTCTAATCGTTCTGACGGCGCGCGATGCTGTGGAAGAGCGTATCCGCGGTCTTGATCTGGGGGCGGACGATTATCTGATAAAGCCCTTTGAAACAGGAGAGCTGCTGGCGCGGATACGCGCCGTCTGCCGACGCAGAGGAGGAAGCGGCTCTCCTCTCCTTTCCAACGGGAGGATCACGCTGAACCCCGCTACGCATGAAGCCGTCTGCGGAGAGGTCTCATGTGTGCTTTCGGCGCGGGAATTTGCCCTCCTTCAGGCGCTGCTGGTCACGCCCGGCAGAATCCTTTCCCGCTCCGAACTGGAAAACAAAATATACGGGTGGAACGAGGAGGTGGAGAGCAACGCCGTGGAGTTTCTCATCCATTCTCTGCGCAGAAAATTCGGAGCGGATCTCATTAAAAATATACGGGGTGTGGGATGGATGGTTGCCGGAACGTCATGAACTCCCTGCAATTCAAGCTGTCAGTCTGGCTGACGGCCGGAGTGCTGCTGCTCCTTGCGGGAGCATGCAGCCTTTCTTTTTTTCGGGTATATCATGAAGCGACGGAACTGTTCGATGAGGAATTGTGGCAGGTGGCCGAGCTTCTGAACCGACACGGCATGCCCATTCCGCAGGATACGGAGCTGGATCGCCAGTCCATCAACGCCAGAACGGGTATCGTCGTCCAGAAGCTTGGAGAAGGGGGCGCGCTTTCTCTGCTGGAACTTGATAATCCTTCTTTGGGCTATCACTCCCTGAACATCGGAGGAGAAAAGTGGCGTCTGCTGGTCACAGCATCCCGGGATGGGGAAAATTTTGTCGTAGCGCAACGTTTTTTTTCTGCGCGACAAGATTGCCTGGGAAAGCACGGCGGCAACCTTTGTTCCTCTTTTGTTGTTCATGGGGCTGGCCGTGGTCGGAGCCTGTCTGGTGGTTCGCCACGTGTTCCGGCCCGTGCGCAGGTTGACGGCGGAGCTGGACGCACGCAAGCGGGCACAGGAGCTGGTTCCCCTGAGCGACGGAAATATTCCCTCCGAATTGCAGCCCTTTGTGGAGGCAATCAACCGTATGCTGGCGCGCGTGGCGAAGTCCGTGGAAGTTCAGCGTCGCTTTGTGGCCGACGCCGCGCACGAACTGCGCACGCCCCTGACTGCGCTGTCGCTTCAGGCGGAAAGGCTGGAAGCTGCGGAAATGTCTTTTCTTGCCCGTGAAAGACTGCTCCGGCTGCGCCGGGGACTGAACCGGGCGCGTTCTCTGATCAATCAGTTGCTGACGCTGGCCCGGGCGCAAGGGCCGCAACGGGAAAAAAGCGAAGAACTTTCGCTTGAGGAGATGTTCCGCCGTACCCTTGAAGATCTGATCCCTCTGGCGGAAGAGAGGTCTGTCGATCTTGGCGTCACGAGCAGGGAAGATGTCCTGGTCATGGCCCCGCCCCATGCCGTGGCGGCAGTTCTGCGCAATCTGGTGGATAATGCCATTCGTTATACTCCGGCAGGCGGGCGCGTCGATCTCTACGCAGGCTATGAGGAAGGCTGTCCCGTTCTGACGGTATCGGATACCGGCCCCGGCATAGCGGAGGAAGAGGCTGCGCGGGTATTTGAGCCGTTTTATCGCTGCGGCGGAACTACGGCCGCCGGTTCCGGCCTGGGCCTTTCCATCGTCAAGACGCTGACGGAATCCTGGGGCGGGAGCGTGCGCCTTGAAGATCTGGGAAGGGACGGAAGAACGGGGCTGCGGGTACGGGTGAGCTTCAGAGCCTGAAAGAAGCGGAACCTTCTTCCTTCTTTTTGTAAAAAGTATTGCGGATTTTCTGGACTTGTCGTCGATTCTGTGCTTCACTGTGAGAAGTTTCAGGACTGTCATGCGGGCGTCTTCCGCGAAGCTTTTCGTCAAGACGCTGTTCGTTCCACCAGCAACGGACGGCCCGTTCTCGGGCCGGTCTTTTTTGCGTTGGCAGGGGCGGCAACATTCCACCAAGAGGACAACTCTATGGCAAGCATCAGGCTCGATCAGGTTCGGGACGCGAACTTTCTTCATCAGGTGGAGGAAGAGAGCGGCCAGAACATTTCCACCTGCTACCAGTGCGGCAACTGCACCGCCGGATGCCCCGGCGCGGGCTTTTACGACAGACAGGTGAGTCAGATCATGCGGGCCGTGCAGCTTGGCCTGAAAGACGAAGCCCTGCGCAACAAATCGCTGTGGCTCTGCCTTTCCTGCTCCACCTGCACCGCGCGCTGTCCCAACAACATTGATGTGGCCCGCGTCATGGAAACGCTGCGTCACATGGCCCGCCGCGAAGGGCTTGTCCAGGATCGGCCCATTGAATCCTTCTGGAAGGCCTTCCTCGACACGGTAAAAGCAACCGGCCGTTCCTTCGAGATCGGCGTCATGGCCGACTACATGCTGCGTACAGGCCGTGGATGGGGCAATATGGACATGGCTCCGGCCGCGTTGAGCAGGGGCAAGCTGCCCTTCCTGCCCAGCTGCATTCAGGGTCGTGACGAAGTCGCCCGCATCTTCAAGCGCTATGCCGAAACGACGAAGGAGGGCCAGCAGTGAAACTTGCCTATTATCCCGGCTGCTCCGGCCACGGTACCTCAAAGGAATACGAGGCTTCCACCCGCTCCGTATGCCGTGCGCTCGGTCTTGAATTTGCCGAAATAGAAGACTGGAACTGCTGCGGTTCCACTCCGGCTCACGCCATGGATACCGTGCTGTCCGGCGCGCTGGCGGCCCGCAATTTCCGTCAGGTGGCGCGCACCGGCGCCGAAGGCGTGGTGACGCCCTGCCCGAGCTGTCTGGCCAATCTCAAACTGGCCCGTCATCGCATGCAGGACGCCTCCTTCAAGGCAAGGGTGGACGCTCTGCTGGATGCTCCCACCGTTGAAAATGCGGCGGAACTGCCCGAGACCTATTCCGTGCTTCAGATCATTCTGGAACAGATAGGGCCGGAAGCCATCAAATCCCGCGTGACCCGTCCGCTGGAAGGTGTGAAAATCGCCACCTATTACGGCTGTCTGATGAGCCGTCCGGCTGATGTGATGCGTTTCGACGATCCGGAAAATCCCACCGCCATGGATAAAATCATGGAAGCGCTGGGCGCGGAGGTCGTACCGTTCCCGCTCAAGACGGAATGTTGCGGCGCGGCCATGGGCGTGGCCCGGCAGGATATAACCGGGGAACTTTCCGGGCGTATTCTGGCCACGGCCAAAAAATTCGGCGCGGATGCCGTGGTGACGGCCTGTCCGCTCTGTCACATGAATCTCGATCTGCGGCAGGGGCAGGCGGAACGGCGGCTGAATCTCAAGTTCCGGCTTCCCGTGTTCTATTATACGCAGCTCATGGGGCTGGCCTTCGGCCTGCCCGACGACACCCTCATGCTGAACAAGCTGGCTGTGGATCCCGCACCTTTCCTTCAGCTTGTCGCCAAGCGTCGCAAGGCGCGGATCGAAGCCGCCGCCGAAGCGGCCCGTGCCGCGATGGAGAAGGCTGAATCCGAAGAAGGAGCCGCGTCATGAAGATAGGCGTTTTCGTCTGCCACTGCGGCAGCAATATCGAAGCCACGGTGGATACGGCCGAGGTGGCGCGCATTGCGCTCACCTATCCCGACGTGGCCCATGCGGAAGATTCCATGTACACCTGTTCCGAACCGGGGCAGGACAATATCGTTCAGGCCATCAAAAAATACGGACTGGACGGCGTGGTTGTGGCCTCCTGCTCTCCGCGCATGCACGAGCAGACCTTCCGCCGCACGGTGGAACGTGCCGGTCTGAACCGCTATATGTTTGAAATGGCCAATATCCGCGAACATGTTTCGTGGATCGGCAAGGATCGTGAAGCCAACACCAACAAGGCCGCCGAACTGGTGCGTCTGGCGGTGGAAAAGCTGCGCCGGAACGCGCCGCTGCATTCCAAGCAGTTCGACGTGACCAAGCGCGTGCTGGTCATCGGCGGCGGCGTGGCCGGTATTCAGGCCGCGCTGGACTGTGCGGACGGCGGTATTGAAGTGGTGATGGTGGAGCGTGAAAGCACCATCGGCGGCAAAATGGCCAAGCTGGACAAGACCTTCCCCACGGTGGACTGCTCCAGCTGCGTGCTTTCGCCCAAGATGGTGGACGTGGCCCAGCATCCGAAAATCAAGCTCTACGCCTATTCCGAGGTGGAAAGCATCAGCGGCTTTGTGGGCAACTTTACGGTGAAGATCCGCAAAAAGGCCGCCTATGTGGACTGGGACAAATGCACCGGCTGCGGTACCTGTACCGAAAAATGCCCGGCCAAGCATTCTCCCGACGCCTTCAATGAATGCGTGGGCGAGACGACGGCCATCAATATTCCCTTCCCGCAGGCCATTCCCAAAAAGGCCGTCATCGATCCGCGCTACTGCCGCAAGCTCACGACGGGCAAATGCGGCGTGTGCGCCAAGGTCTGCCCCACCGGCGCCATCAATTATGAAATGCAGGAAGAGAGCGTCACCGAACAGGTGGGCGCAGTCATCGCGGCCACGGGCTACGATCTCATGAACTGGAAGGTCATGGGCGAGTACGGCGGAGGACGCTTCCCCGACGTGATCACCAGCCTCCAGTACGAGCGTATGCTTTCCGCCAACGGCCCGACGGCAGGACACATACAGCGTCCCTCGGACGGAAAGGAACCGAAGGTCGTGGCCTTCATCCAGTGCGTGGGGTCGCGCGATCGTTCAATCGATCGTCCCTACTGCTCCGGCTTCTGCTGCATGTATACGGCCAAGCAGGCCATTCTGACCAAGGATCACATGCCCGAATCGCGTTCTTTCGTGTTTTACATGGACATACGTGCGCCGGGCAAAATGTATGACGAGTTCACCCGCCGCGCAATGGAAGAATACGGCGTGCAGTATGTGCGTGGGCGTGTTTCCGCCATACAGCCCATTCTTCGCGGCGACGGAAGCATGGGCTACATCCTGCGCACCGTGGACACGCTGCTCGGGCAGCAGGTGGAGCTGGAAGCGGATCTGGTCGTGCTGGCCGTAGGTATTGAGGGAGCGCATGGAGCCGGGGAACTGGCCGAAAAGCTGCGCATATCCTACGACAAGTACGGATTCTTCATGGAACGCCACGTCAAACTGGCTCCGGTGGAAACCAACACCGCGGGCGTGTATCTGGCGGGCGTGTGCCAGGGAGCCAAAGATATTCCCGCCTCCGTGGCGCAGGGAAGCGCGGCTGCGGCCAAGGTGCTTTCCCTGTTCTCCAAGGACAAGCTGGAAAACGACCCCCAGATTGCCCAGGTGGATCTCAAGCGTTGTGTGGGCTGCGGCAAGTGCGTGGACGTGTGCCCCTACGGCGCAATCAAGAAAATAGACTTCCGCGGTCAACCCAAGGCCGAGGTGGTGGAAACCGTGTGCCAGGGCTGCGGCGTATGCAATGCCACCTGCCCGCAGGGCGCGATTCAGGTTTCGCATTTCACGGACAACCAGATTCTCGCGGAGGTTAACGCCCTATGTCAGTTCTGAGCGGCAAAGAGCTCCGTATCGTGGGCTTTCTGTGCAACTGGTGTTCCTACGGCGGGGCGGATACGGCGGGAACGGCCCGCGCCACCCAGCCTACGGACCTGCGCATCATCCGCGTCCCCTGTTCGGGGCGCGTCAATCCTCTGTTCGTTCTCAAGGCGTTGATGAACGGTGCGGACGGCGTGCTGGTTTCCGGCTGCCATCCCCGCGACTGCCATTATTCCGCCGGCAACTTCTATGCCCGCCGCCGTCTGGAAATCCTCAAGGAGTTCCTGCCCATCGTGGGTATTGACCCGGCCCGCTTTGAATATACCTGGGTTTCCGCTTCCGAAGGCCAGAGATGGAAGGAAGTGGTCACCAACTTTACCGCCCGCATCCATAAGCTCGGCCCCGCGCCGAAGTGGGCGGACGTAACCCCGCGTTACGACATGCCCTTCAATGCGCCGGAACAGCGACTGGAACCCATCCGTCCGCTGGGCTGCGGAGCGAATCCTTCGCTTCCCGAACTCAAGGAAAGCATCAAGAAGGCTCTGTCCGATGGCCTTGAAGGGGTTCTCGGCTGGAAGAGCGGTTTCGACCCGCTGCATGTGGAACCCGTGTTCATGCAGACCCCGGAAGAAGTGGATCAGCTGATCTGGGGCCCCTTCAACGTCCATAACCTCGCCAACTTCCTGCCCCAGTACAAGGGGCGTAAAATCGGCGTGGTGGTCAAGGGCTGCGACAGCAAGGGCGTGATCGAACTGCTGGCCGAAAAACTCATCGAAAAGGATGACGTGACCATTTTCGGCATGGGCTGCAACGGTACGGCGGATCTGAACCGCGTACTGGAAAAACTGCCCGAAGGCGTGGCCATTGAAGCGGTGAACTGCTCCGGCAATACCATCAAGGTCAAAGCCGGAGGACAGGAATATACGGTATCCATGCTGGAAGCGGCACAGGACAAGTGCCGTCAGTGTACCAACCCCAATGCGGTGCTGTCCGACGTGTTTGTCGGCCCCAAAGTGACGGAACCCATGGCTCCCGCCGACGGTCGCTCCGGTGCGCTGCGTTTCCTCGATTCCCTTTCTCTGGAAGAACGTATGGGCTTCTGGAAAGGACAGATGGAACGCTGCATCAGCTGTCATGCCTGCCGCAGTGCCTGCCCCATGTGCGTATGCCGCGATCATTGCGTATCCGACGCACGCAATCCCGCCTGGCTGACCAAGGAAGACGACGTCGTGCAGAAGCTCTTCTTCCAGCTCATTCATGCCCAGCATCTGGCCGGACGCTGCACAGGCTGCGGCGAATGTCAGAGGGCCTGCCCCATGGGAATACCCGTGTTTGCGCTCAAACAGCAGTTCGGCCGCAAGATCAAGCAGATATTCGGCTACGGCGCGGGTATGGATGTGAACGGCGTGCCGCCGCTGCTCGCCTATCAGGTGGAAGAACCCAACATCAAGGAGCATGAGCTGTCATGAGCAACTTCTACTTTGCCGCTCCGGACGCCCTCCTTGGCTGGCTGAAGAAGCTGGCCGCGGATTATCGCGTGCTGGCTCCCCGCAGGGAAGGCCGCAGCGTGATGTTCCGTCCCCGCACGGCGGACGATCTGACGGATATGGACGAACTTCTGCGCCGCGCCACGGCATCCCCCAAGGGCGCGGTCATTCCCCACAGCGAAACGCTGGTGCATTTCACGTCCACCAAGGACGCGGAAAATCCGGCCAGCCTGACCACGACGCTGGAAGCTCCCCGGGACGATGCGCCGACGCTGCTGTTCGGTTGCCGTCCCTGCGACGCCAAGGGATTTCTGGTACTGGATCGCCCCTATCTCGGGGGCAAGTTCAAGGACCCGTACTATGCCGCCCGGCGCGAGGCTCTGGTGATTATTTCTCAGGCCTGCCCCACGGCCTTTGCCACCTGCTTCTGTCACTGGGTGGGCGGCTCCCCTGCCGCACGCGAAGGCTCCGACATCCTGTTCACTGCCGTGGACGGCGGATTTGTCCTTGAATCCGTTACGGAAAAGGGTGCCTCCCTGCTGGCCGGATCGGGCTTTGCCTCCGGCGAGGACAGAAAGGAAGAAGCCGAAGCCGCCCATAAGAAGGCGGAAGCCTCTCTCGGCGCCCCCAGCAATCTGAAGAATATTCCGGCCAGGGTTGCGGCGCGTTTCCGTGACGATGCCTTCTGGATTAAGGAAACGGAAAAATGCCTGTCCTGTGGGGCCTGCACCTATCTGTGCCCCACCTGCCAGTGCTTCACCATTACCGACGAGGGCTCACAGCTCGACGGACGGCGTATACGCAGCTGGGACAGTTGCATGTCTCCGCTGTTCACGCTGGAAACCAGCGGACACAACCCCCGTGCGGAAAAGTTCAAACGTATGCGTAACCGCATCAGCCACAAGTTCAGCTATTATCCGCAGAGCTACGACGGGGAATATTCCTGCGTCGGCTGCGGCCGCTGCGTGGTGAGCTGCCCCATATCTCTGGATATCCGGCAGGTGGTGAAACATGCCGTGGAAGGTGCGCCCGACGTCGCTCCCGAAGCCGCTCCGGCTCCTGCAATCCGTCCGGAAAGCCCCGTTCCCGCTCCGGTAAAGCCCGCGGCGGCTCCTGCTCCTGTGGAAAAAGCGGCAGAGCCTGCTCCGGCAGATCCGGCTCCGGCGGCTTCCGAGGCTGCTCCCAAGGCGTCCGCGAAGTCCGATGCCAGGCCCAAGACGGGCGGCAAGTCCAAGTCCGGCAAAAAATCCCGCTAGGGCGGTGAGGAATCATCATGAGCGAACATCATTGCACATGCCACGGCAAGAATCCCTACCTGCCCGAAGTGGCCACGGTGGTGGAAACCGTGCAGGAAACCCCCACCATCAAAACCATCCGCGTGCGCTTCGACAACGAAGAGGCGTGGGAGAAATTCCACTATGAGCCCGGTCAGGTCGGGCAGCTCTCCGTGTTCGGCGCGGGCGAATCCACCTTCGTCATCAATACCCCGCCTTCGTGCAGGGACTATATCCAGTTCTCCGTGCTGCTGGCCGGGGAAGTGACCCACGCCATCCACAAGCTCCAGGCCGGAGACAAGGTCGGCGTGCGCGCACCTCTGGGCAACTGGTTCCCCTATAACGAATGGAAGGGAAAAAACGTGTTCTTCGTGGGCGGCGGTATCGGTATGGCCCCCATCCGTACCATCATGCTCCATCTGCTGGAACATGCCTCGGATTACGGCCAGATCAGCCTGCTCTACGGCGCACGCTCTCCGCAGGATATGGCCTATCAGGCCGATCTGCCCGGTTGGCTGTCGCATGAACACCTCAAGACCACGCTGACCATCGACCGCGAGGCCGAAGGCTGGCCCCATAAAGTGGGTCTGATTCCCAACGTCCTCAAGGAAATCGGCCCCAAGCCGGATAATACCATCGCCGTGCTGTGCGGCCCGCCCATCATGATCAAGTTCACCCTGGCGGCTTTCCAGGAGCTGGGCTTCAAGGACGAAAACATCGTCACCACGCTGGAACGGCGCATGAAGTGCGGCATCGGGATCTGCGGCCGCTGCAATATCGGCGGCAAGTACGTCTGCCTTGACGGGCCTGTGTTTACTCAGGCCCAGCTCAATCAGCTGCCGCCGGAAATGTAAAAAAGCAGACGCCTCCTCTGAAAAGGAGGCGTTCTGTCCGAACACATATGCGAGGGAAGAAGGATACCCCCTGCCGGGGAACCTTCTTCCCTCGTGTTATTTTGGCCTGTTTTGCCGCAGAAATAGGGGCGTGAAAGAAAGGCTGAAGCCTCAGGGGTGAGGTGTGGCCCTTGCTTCTCAACGAATCCAGGGAAAATCGGCCCGGGCCGAAGGATAGCCGTGTTGTGTGACGCGGCCGTCATGACCGAGTTCTCTGTATCCGTCTTCTGCAAATGAGCGTTCAAGTACGGAAAAGTTTCGCTCGGATTCCCGCCGTCGGAAAGAGGGAGCCTTTCTTCAGGATAGGGTAGAGGACAGATTAACGTGGAGAGTTCAGCCTGTATCAGCGGTATGTACGCCTCTTTCTTCAGATGCTTGAAAACGTCTGATGTATACAGGCGTCATATTTTTATGGGATTATTTTTTGAAACAGGGATACCGGTTTGCGCCCTGGCGACGGTTGATCTGTGGCGGTAACCGGCACTCTGAAGGAAGCTGCCTGTCCCTGAAAATTCTGAAAAGCCTGTTTTTTGCTGTGCTTGTGCGGTGCAGCTCTGGCCTGCGTCAGGACAGATAAGGCCGTCGGAGCGCAGGAACTTCATGTTTCGCTGTCCGGCGTGTTTTTTGTCGAGCGTTCTGCCGGGGAAGGCTTTTTCTCCCTGTGTGCATACTGCTCAAGCATGGCCGTGAGTTTATCCTGCAGTTCACGGCGCAGCCAGGCAGGACCCAGCACTTGCGCGTGTTCCCCGAAGCTCAGAACCCAGGCCAGCAGTTCCTGGCGGCTGCGGGCTGTGAGGGAAAGTGTGACGGAGCTATCCTTATGGACGCTAATATGCTGATCTTCGCTCCACCTGCGTTCTGCAACATAGGTAGAGACTGCCGGGCTGAAGCGGATACGAGCCTTGAAGGGATCGCCTTCAAGGAGGCCGAAGGCCCCGGAAGATGTATCCTCCGCAGGGGGAAGCTGTTCTGAAGAACGGCGTGTCATGGTCACTGCACGCAGACGATGCAGGGCCAGGGTTGTCGGCGTGTCATAGAGAGCCTCCACCCGGCCTTTATCCGTGACCACCCAGCCGCGCACAAAGAAGGCCTCGTGATAGACCTCAAGCAGCATGGGGGCGTAATCGTATTCCTTTTCCTCCGCGCTCAGGGAAGACTGATAGCGAACGGAACAGACACGGCGTTCACGCAGGGCGTGCAGTATGGTGTCCAGCATATGCTGAAAGGGGGTATAATCAATATAGCCCTTGGTCAGGGATTTGCCGGCGGGGAGTGCGGCGTGTTCTTTCGTTTCTTCCGCAGGCAAAAAGGCCGTACTCTGATTCAGAGCGGCTTCCGTATCCCGGCGCATGGATTCCGGCAAGAGGTGCAGCATGAAGTCGCGGCACAGCGCAAGCCGGCGCAGCCCTTCGGGGTTCAGGCAGACCCGTGGCGGCAGGTTCGGGCGCTCAAGGGAAAAGAAGGATTCGCGCCCATGCCTGCCGCGCCGCAGGCGGCCGTAGCTGAACCTTTCCAGTCCGTCCAGCAGGCGGCTTGCGGTCTGCTTGGAGCAGTTGAGCTTTTCCGCAATCTCGCCGAGGGAAAATTCCCGTCCGTTGAACAGCATGAGGCTGAACAGCATCAGACTTTTTTCCGTAGGCGTGGCGTCGTCTCTTTTCTGCGGCATGGGAATTCCCCGTATTTTTTCGGAATCTGAACAACGTGAAAGAGTCCGGCTTTCCTGTCCGCAACCCGGAAGAATATTACGCTGTCCGCCCGGGTTGCGGGCATATTCATGACAGAAGCCCCAGCTCTTTCATTCTGTCAAGGCAGTTCAGGGCCAGCTTTATTCTGTCCTCTTTATCATAACATATCCAGTCTTCTACGCCTTCCGGCTGCTCCTGGGGAATGGGCAGAGACCATGCGTCCTCTCCTTGTTTTTGGAGCTGATGTTCGCCGGCTTTGACTAGTTCTGTGATCTTGTCGTGAGGCAGAGGCTCGCCATTTTCACTCTGGATGAGCCATCTGTCCCAGAGGTACTCCGGGGGAACCTGGCCTTTCTGTTCTAGCGATTCCGTAGTACGGCCTGCTTCCATCTTCATCCGTATCTTTCCGAAGCGGACGTAATGACGGCTGCCGTCATTACCTTCTTCAATTTCAAGGTCTTTTATTTTTTCTCGGCTTTCCACGAGAAGCGTATGGATGAAGGGACTCCTGTAGTTCCCGGGGGTTCTATTTTTTTTTGCGACATGCTCGATCAAGAAAATGTCTGATGGAGTACAGTAGTGGCCTTTATAGCAGGGGGTACCAGCGCCGTCCTGCGGATCCGGACGCATGGCTCTGTACCTGACAAAATACCAGCGCCAGCTCAGAAATTTTGGTTTCTCATCTTCCTTTTCCTCTTCCTCCAACCAGGAATCTGCGATCTTTTTACAGGCGTTGACGAGAGTTTCCTGAGAAGGAGCATCCATCAGCTGCGGCAGATTATCCTTGAAGTCACACCTGAGCTTCTCCAGCAGTGATTGCAGGCAATGCCGTACGTCGCGGAAGGTACAATCGTCTGTGCTGGTGAGGATAACGGGAAGATCTTCCTTCCCCATAGACATTCGGGTCAGGTAGTAGTTCGATCTATAGCGCAGGGCAAAAACCCCCTGACTGAGCAGTGCCCGGAGCATCTCGTCGTATTCAGAGCCATCTGCAGTGGACAGGGCGGCAAGAACAGGGCGGGCCAGCAGCAGGCGTTCCCGTTTAAAGATGAAGTTTTTTCTGTTACTGTCGGGCCTTTGAGAAACGATCCAGTAATCCCATGTAGTTCGCGTGTTCGTGTACTTCTGCGAGTCTTCCTCTGATTCTTCGGAGAAGACGGCTATTCTGCCGCGCAGCAGCTTGTTATCTTCCAGATGGTTCAGCGCGGCGCGGAGCTCTCTGTCCTCCTTATGGTCACGCAGCAGATTGTATTTGGCCTGCTCTTCATGGAACTGGTACTCATCGAAGACGCTACATGGCTCCAGCTCGCCCTTGCACATGAGCTTCACCAGCGCCCGGACTCGAGCCTCGTGTTTGCTTTTATCAAAATCAGTATACTCAATCAGGTTACGCGCTATGCGCAGCCGTTTCATGATCTGAACTCTGCTGTCTTTCTGGATGCGCGCCAGCAGGAGCGCCAGCAGCATATAGGAAGCCTTGTAGTTTTTCGGACTGCTATCCTCGCAGCAGAGTTTGCCTAACGGATCGGGCGTTGTTGAATCAAAGAGGGGTATTTTCTGCTCGGCCGGGTCTTCGCCGGGAGAGGCGGAATCCTGAGTGTCCCCTTTCAGGTCTGTAACATAGTCGTGAAAAAAGGGATTTTCGTTCGGAGCTTGTTCTTTCAGGGAGCGATATTCCTCCGCCAGCACATCCAGCGCGTTGATCATGAAGTCCAGATTTGAACAGTTTTCAAGCAGAGGCCTGCCTTCGTCGTCAAATGCACGACAAAGGCGCTCGAACAGGCCCTCTTCCTTTGTGTCGCTGCAGAACATATCGGCAAGAAAGGTCAGAAAGCGGACAAGGGCGGCATCCGCTTCCACAGCCCTGTCTTCCTGTTTTTTGCTGATATGCCAGAACAGCTCCTGCCAGTCCGTATCCAGCTTTTTTTCAATGTTTTTTAGCTGCTCAGAAGTTGCGCCCCGTTTCACCCTCGGGGAGTTGAGGAGCCGGGCCTTGAGATGCTCGAATTCCGTTAGCTGTTTGCCGCGGGCGTTCATTTTGATAAAAAGCTCTTCGGAGCCGGTATCCAGATCCTTCAGTTCCGCAAAGTGAAAGACGAGGAGTTCTTCCTCCAGCCGTTCCCAGAGCATCTGCTTGTCCATGTCTTTGAATTGCTTGTGTATGTCATGCAGCATGGTCAGCATGCCTTTGACAGTGGGGTCGTTCTCCCAGTCCGGATTAAACCAGCCCTGCGCGGAGATGAGTTCTTCAGGGCTTTTGTCAGACTCAACGGAGATATTTTTAGTGCAGAGGCAGTTGACAAACCGATGCGCGTGTTCCCGCACTTCATATTGAAAATGTTGCAGAAATTTTCTGTCTTTACCTGCTTGCACAGCTGCATACCAGTGAAGCAAAAAAAGCGAGGTCAGACGCTGTTGGCCGTCAAAAGGCAGAAATTCACGCGCATTGTCGTTATCCCTGTATTCCCCATAAATGACGCCAAGGTGCAGCGTCTTACCTTTCTGCAAACTGTCATCCATGGCCTGTAAAAGATGTTTGCGAACGTCCGTTTCATGAGGGAGTTCTCTGCCCTGGGCGTAATCCCTCTGGATGCGCGGTATGTGTATGATGCACTTTTGCTCTCTGATAAGATTCAGGAATGTCATAGTTTTCATATTTACCTTTCCTAAAAGGATAGATCGAATTCTTTCAGAACACTCTTGAGAAGTGTTTTGTAGTTATCTCTGTCTGTCTGCGACCAGAACGGAAGTTCGTTGCCCTTTTCCTTTTCTTTTTTCTTTTCGGGAAGGATCCTCAAAAATACGGCCTCTGTTCCCGGAAGCAGAAAGCAGTCAGAGCCTGTGGTTAATTGTTCCCTGAGCTTCTCCCTGATCATTGATTGTTTTTTCAGAAAAATGCGATTATTCACTGAGCTGTTTGTACTCTGATCAAGGAGAGCAAGATTATACAGTCCGTGTATATTGCTTTCCTTATAATCTGTATATTCGTTAATATATGTATTTATATCATCTATTAGTTTTCTGTATTCCTCAAGGTCATGTTTTTTCAGGATTTCATCAATCCTTTTCAATAATTTTGTGCCATTATCAGTATGATTATCTTCTTGATGAGGTGATTCAGTGAGCTTTTCGATGAGTTCTTTGTGATCCGTTATCCATGATTCATATTTATCTTCGGGAAGATCTTCTACGTTTCGAGCTTCAATATGCTCCAGTGACCATGTTGTTTTTTGGTATTGCACAAAGGAAAATCGCTGCCTTTTTCGATGTGTCAATTCAATATTGAAGAGAAGAAGCAGATTGTAAATCTCATCATTGTGTTGGGAATAAAACATTTCATCAGGCTCGATGCGGAACGCTGACCAGATGCCATTTTTGATCGTTGTCTCGGAGAGGGGGATGAGGCTGTTGGTGTCTTGCGGGATCAGTGTCTTCCATCTTTTTAGCCATCTTTTCAGCCAGTCGTCCTGCCCGCCTTTAACTTTAAGATTCATCAGAAAACCGATCCGGTGATAATACTCCGGATTATCATACCATCTGCGCATATGTCCGAAAAGGCAGGTGAGTTCATCCCAGATTTCCTGCCCGGATTTTTCTTGCACATACGGCCCGTTCCGGCTGTTCGCGCTCCTTCCGTTCAGGGCTTCATAGAGGAGCTTGAACAGAGGGTGCGTTTCGGTTTCCTTTTTCGACTTTTTGAGGAAATAAAGCTGCAGCAGAATTTCCATATATGTCGGGCCGCTTTCCGGGTATCCCAGAAAAGCCCTAAAATCCGGACGGCACAGCTCCCGTTCCATCGTGTCCCACATATGGGCGCGAAGATTCTGTTGGGAAAGATCCGCGTTTTTGTCCGAGAGCAGGAGCGCCCGGCAGAGTTCGGCCTCCGTGAGCGGGATACGTCCCATATTCAGGCGGATGAAGTGTTCGGCACTATTGACTTCGCGGTCATAGTCTCCGGTATCGTACCAGAGGACGACGCTGCGCTTCAGCAGGGCTTCGTGCAGTCGCTTCAGTTTTTCCTCGTCTTCCCCATCACAGAGCTTGAGAAAGGTCTTGCAGACCTCGCGCAGATAATATTCATCCATAATGGCATCCGGGCAATGCGTATTCGCCTGATCCGGGTTTTTGATGAGGCTGACCAGCAGCGAGGAGCTAGGTTCGCGGGTGTCATATGTTATGGTAAATTCGAGTCCTGTGCAGGCAGCTCCCCCGAGTTTGTGCCGCAGCACGGCATCCAGGAGCAGTGCGGTGGTCAGGCGCTGCTGGCCGTCAATGAGTTCCCAGCGGTCGTCAGCCCCAGCCGTCTTTGCCGTGAAATCCGGCTCCAAATTCCGACTGACAACGATCATTTGCAGGAAATAGTGTTTGTTCTTTTTGTCCTCAGAAGACTTGTCCTCTGTAAATCTTTCGAGATCCTCAAACAAAAGCCCGGCGTGTTCTTTTGTCCAGCGATAGCCGCGCTGGTAGGCTTTGACGCAAAACCTTCCTTTCAGTTCTCCAAGGGCTTTGAGATCGTTTTCCCTGTCGACTGTGTTGTTCATGGATCTTTCCTCGCTTCATGGGGATGGTTTCATGGGAAAATATATCAGCCGGCTCATCCGGATGAAAGGGCCTTTCAGCTCCGGAAGCCGATTTTCCGTTCCTTTCGATCCAGTTTTGCCGTCTGTTCCAGGCGCAGCTCGTCCAGCAGTTCCCGGTGCTGCGTTTCTCCGGGAAGATCCAGCCAGTGTCTGGAGCGCACAGCATGAAAGTCCCCCGGCGTCAGACGGGACATATCGCTCAGTTCCTGTTTCAGATCCGCAGGCAGGGCGGAACCTGCCAGAGGGGCCAGGATGCTTTCATACAGAGCCTGACACTGCGCGCTCCCCGCGTAGGTGAAGGCCACCTTGAAGGAAAAGCGGCGCATGGCTGCCGCGTCCATGGACTCCCGCCGGTTGGTCGTGCAGACGCACAAGCCCCGGAACCGTTCCAAGCTGGTGAGGAATTCGTTGACCAGGGTATGTTCCCAGTTGTGGAGCGCGGTATCCCGGGAAAAGATGAAGCTGTCCGCCTCATCGATGAGCAGCAGCGCGCCCGAGCGTTCCGCCTCGGCAAAGGTCCGGGCGATGTTTTTTTCGCTTTCGCCCACATACATATTGAGGAGATCGCTGGCACGACGCACCAGACATTCCCGATTCAGCATACGGGCGATATGATGAGCCAGCGCGCTTTTTCCCGTACCGGGAGGGCCGTAGAACAGCATGGCGCCGCAGCCGGGAGGCAGTTCCGTTTGTCCGCTCGTGTTCCGCATATGTGCGTCCAGACGACGGCAGCGTTCAAGCAGTTTGTCCAGACTTTTTTCGGTACAGACGCCGTCAAGGGTATAGTTTTCCTCTCCCGTATGCGGAACGGGCCGGGCTGTGCCGTTATTGCGAACCTGCACATAGGCATCGAGTACCCGCCGCAGCGTGGCAAAGAAGTTTTTCCTGCCCCTGCACAAGGCGCGGCCCTGCGCCGCAGCATTGTTGATGACCCCGGCAGGCACATCATAATCCCGCACCAGAGATTCCCGTTCCGACTCGCTCAGACGCGCCGCAACGTCATGGCGCTGCAGAATGCGATCCCACACTCTCCCGCGTTCCTGTGTACCCAGACGGCTGAAATGAATGCTGAAGGTAAATCGTCTGCGTACGGCCTGATCAATATGTTCGATGTGATTGGTTATCCAGATGACTCTCTGACCGGGCTTTTCCAGAAAATCATTGAGCCATGCCTTGTCCTTGGTCTGACGACCGAAGACCAGATTTGTTTCAAGCATGCGTTCAGCCTCGTCCACCAGCACGAAGGCTCCGGGCGAACGTGAGGCCATGTGGATGCAGGCCGCAAGGGAACAGCGCCGATCATCGTCGTCGTCCTGACGGCGGCTGACCACGGAGAAAGCCTTTACGTCCAGAGAGGCGGCAAGGCTGTTTGCCAGCGCGCTTTTTCCCGTGCCGGGTTCGCCGTAGAACAGCAGGTGGACGGGCTCCTTGCCGGGGTGGGCCAGAAGTCTGCGCACATGTTCCAGCATCTGCGGATCGTGAGGAAAGTCCGCCAGATCAAGCGCTTCACCCTTGAGTATGCGGAAAAATTCCTGACCGTCCGGCAGGCCGTTGTTCCGCCACAGCTCGGCGATATCATCGTTGAGACTGAATCGATCCGGGTCAGATTCCAGACAGCCGCAATCCTGCAGACTGTGCAGCGCGGTCTTCAGCTCGGCGGGCCTGAGCTGAAGCATGAAGGCCAGAGCATGCCTCCTGCTGTAGTGATTGAGATGGAGATCATCTTCAAAATAGCGTTCCACCGGAGGGAAGCTGTCCTTGAGGAAAATGAATTCGCTCAGGCGGCAGCTTGCCGCATCAAGCCCGAACAGTTCGTGCAGTTTACGCCGGGCCTGCCGGAGGGGATCCTTTTTCATGCGGGCTGCCGCAGCGGCACACAGTTCCTGTACAGCGTCCACAAAAAAACGTTGTAGTACAGGATGCTCTCCCAGCAGCTCTTCCGCCAGATTTGCGCTTACGCGGGGTGAACACTTTGCTCTGGCGGAAAACTCCTGCAGGGCCTCTGCTTCCCCGTCAGGCAGCCGTTCCTGCAGTCTGGAGAGATGACGAAGTACCGGGGCTGTGCCGCCGCAGACCCAGAACAGACAGGCAAAAAAATCAGAGTCCAGGGTGACATGCATATCCAGAACCCTGCCCAGCCACAGAGAGGCTCTTGCCCTGGCATAATGCTCTACGCTGCCCTGCATGATGCTCTTTACCTCCCGCCGTCTGAGATTCCTGTTTATGTGCCGCACGAAGTCCTCATCCATAACTGTTCTCCAGCTTTTGCCGCAGTCGTTCAATGTGCGGAGCATACGATCGCATCGTTCCAGATTCTGATGTCTTTCGGAACAATATTTCTATTTCGGATGTTGTAGCGGAGCCGACCGGGTTGACAGGGGTTCGTCGGGATGGAATCTTTGCTCTCCGTATTTCCGGCTGTCTTCCGGTTTTTCTTTCCCTCGGAGAGAACGGTCTTTTCCCGTTTCCCGCAAAGGCGGAGGGGCGTCCGGAAAGATTTTCCGTGCGGCCTTTATCCTGCGGATGAAAGCATGAAAAGCGAGGAGTCCGGAGCATGCTGGGAGCCATTGTCGGCGATATTGTGGGCAGTCCTTACGAGTTTACCCCGAACAACATCAAGACGGAAAATTTTCCTCTGTTCAAAGCGGAATCGCACGCGACCGACGATACGGTAATGACGCTGGCCGTTGCGGAAGCTCTGATGCAATCCTGGGGTGGAACGGATGAGGAGATCCGGGCGGCGCTGATCGCGTCCATGCGCGCATGGGGAAAGGCCTATCCCTATGCGGGGTACGGAAAACGCTTCATACTCTGGTTGAATGCGGAGCATCCCCGGCCTTATCACAGTTACGGCAACGGTTCCGCCATGCGTGTTTCCTCTGCCGCCTGGCTGGCTTCTTCGCTGGAAGAGGCGTGCCGTCTTGCGGAACTTTCGGCTCTGGTCACGCATAATCACCCGGAGGGCGTCAAGGGGGCGGTTGCGACGGCTGCGGCCATATTCATGGCGCGGCAGGGCGAATCCGGAGCAACGGTGCGGGCCTGGGTGAAACGCGAATGCGGTTATGATCTGAGCCGGAGGCTGGAGGATATACGTCCCGGGTATGTGCATGTGGAATCCTGTCAGGAAACCGTGCCGGAGGCCATTACGGCGGCACTTTCCGGAAAAGGTTTCGAGGATGTGATCCGTAAGGCCGTTTCGCTGGGAGGGGACAGCGATACGCTGACGGCCATTGCCGGGAGCATTGCCGAAGGCTGGTATCCCGTACCTGCCGAGATGGAAAGGGAAGTCCTTGCCCGGCTGGATGAGCGGCAGAAAGCCTGCCTTGCTTCCTTCCGGCGTTTTTGTGCCGGGATTGCCGGGTAGCACTTATAGCGGGGGGGCTGTCTCCTTGGGGATTATGGCAGGCTGTGCCGGAGCGGCATTCCGGGCCGCAGGCGGATGCGTCCGTCATCATGTTTCCCGAGCGTCATCCAGAAGTTTCCGCGGCAGTGCAATTTCCCCGTTTCGGCAAAGAGACATATGGTATGCTGTTCCGAAAGAGCGGAATCTGTAAGGACAGCGGCTTTTTTTCAGGCCGGAGTACATATATGGAAAAACGTCTTGTTGAAGTGGTTGCCGCTCTGATTTGGCGCGACGGAAGGTTCATGATCTGCCGCAGACCGGCACATAAGGCCTGTGGTCTGCTCTGGGAGTTCGTGGGCGGCAAGGTTGAGCCGGGGGAGAACAATGCGGAAGCACTGATCCGGGAATGCCGCGAAGAGCTGGACATACTCGTGAGCGTAGGCGCGCCGTTCATGAGCGTGACGCACGAATACCCGGACTATACCGTTCACATGACCTTGTATGAAGCCTCCATTGCCGACGGCGAACCGCGGCTGCTGGAACACGCCGATATACGATGGATCACGCCGGAAGAGATTCCCCTGTATGAATTCTGTCCGGCAGACAGGGATATTCTGTTAAAGATACGGCAAGATGCCGGAAGCAGGCAGAAGTAATTTCTCCCTCCTTTTTGAAAATTGCGGCGGAAGCATCGCACCGGAACCGTATCCGACTCCGGCGGAAGGCACGGGGCGGAAAAGTCGGGGCAGAAGACACGGTTTCGGGGAATCTGCTCCGTTTGACAAAAGAATTCTTGTATGGAACCTATTCGGTATAACACGGATTGATCAAATCCGGTGACAGTCTGCGGAGGAATCCGCGTATCAATTCATATGGGGGAAGTCATGTTGTTTCGTCTTCTTTGAACCGTCGCCGGGACGCAAGGTTTGCGTCCTTCATGTGTCGGGACGGACGAAACAGACATATATCCGTTTCCCTGCCCTGCTTCTCTTCCTTCCTGATACAGGCTGCGTATTCATTCCGGTTCCGTGGTAACGGCTTCCGGACATCCGAAGATCGGAACATCCCCCGTAGTGCGTGCCGGAGTGGCCGCACTGAGGAGGACGTATGGAGAAGAGGATAAAAGAGGGGGGCATACCAAAAATGTCTCGCAGAGCCTTTTTAAAAGCTTCCGGCATGGCTGCGGCCGGAACGGCCTGTGCTGCGTTGACGCCGTTCGGGCCGTTTACGCTGGCAGAAGCCGAGGCCGTCGCGGCGCAGGCCGGGGAACGCGTTATTCCCACCTGGTGCGGTATGTGCGGGCCTATGGGAAACTGCGCCATATACGCCTTTGTCAAGGACGGCAGATTCACCCGTGTCGCGGGCATGAAGGAAGCTCCGCAGAATAAAGGCGGTCTGTGCTGCAAGAGCCACGCCGCCCCGCAGTGGGTCTATTCCCCGGACAGGCTTACTACTCCCCTCCGGCGCACAGGCAAGCGCGGAGAAGGAAAATTTGAGCCTGTAAGCTGGGATGAGGCTCTGAAAACCATTGCGGATACCCTCCGGGAGCAGAAAGAAAAATTCGGGCCGGAGTCTCTGGCCATACTTTCTCCTGCAAGACGCGATTACAGCGAATATCTGTACCGTTTTCTCACGGCGCATGGCAGTCCCAACTATGCGCACAGCGGTATCTGCGCCATGCAGCTTTCCTTTGCGTTCTGCTATACTCTGGGAGCCCGTCCCGCTCCGGATTACAGGAATGCCGACGTTATTCTGATCTGGGGCAAGCAGCCGGTATATTCCGGCCCGCCGCTGGGGGCTTCCGCAGCTCTTGTTGACGCCTGGCATCGCAAGGCGCGGATCTACGCCATCAAGCCCTCTCTGGAGGCGGACGGCAGCTTTGCTACGGACTGGATTCCCGTGCGTCCCGGTACGGACGCCGCCCTTGCTCTTGCCCTGCTGCATGTGGTGACGCGCGACGGACTTATCGACCGGAATTTTGTGGAAAACTGGTGCTACGGTTACGACAGACTTGCCGAACATGTGCGGCAGTACAGTCCGAGCTGGGCGGAGAAGATTTGCGGCGTACCTGCCGATCGCATTGAGGAGCTTGCCCGCACCTACGCGACCACGCCGAAGGCAACCATTGATTTCGGCAACGGTCTGGAACATGCTCCCTCAGCCGGCGACGCCATACGCGCCATTGCCATGCTCATGGCCATTACCGGACATCTTGACCGGCCGGGCTGCAATCTGTTCGGCGGGCCTGCCTCCACCATGCCCGCGCCGCGGGGTGTGCATCTGAAGGAACGCTATACGCCGGAATGGGTGGACAGGATTGTCGGGCCGGAATTTCCCCGGGCATTTCAGCCTTTTCTGGAAGGAACTTCCGCAGCCTATCCCCGTATATTTGAAGACGTGCTGAAGGACAAACCCGTCATCCATACCATTATTGCCCCCGGAACTCAGCCCGTCGTCAGCACCCGGAATCCGCGCGGCGTGATCAGGGCCTTGGAGAAGGTGGATTTCTATGTGGTCATGGATACCCACCGCACGGCGGATATGGCCTGGGCGGACATTGTTCTGCCTGCGCTGACGCCCTATGAAATCGATCACCCCTTTGAAGTGCGCGGCCCCTTCATCATGGCCCGCAATAAGGTGATAGAGCCGCAGGGGCAGGGGCGTTCCATGCAGCAGATCTTGCTGGATCTCGGCGTAGCCATGGGCTATGGCGCGGACTTCTGGAACGGCGACATACGCGCCTGCATGGACTGGCAGCTTGAGCCTCTGGGCATGACGCTGGAGGAACTGCGCTCCCATCGCACGGGTATTATCTATGAGCCTGCGGGCAAGCCTGCGTTTGAGAAATATGAAAAAGTGTTCGCCAACCGAAGCCCTCGCCTGAACAAGGCTCCTTATCTGGCTCAGGGGAAGGTAGCTCTGTACAACACGCAGTTTGAGGAAGCCGGGCTGCCGCCCATGCCCCGCTGGACGGAACCCGCCGAGAGCGTGAGCGGTACGCCGGAACTTCTGAAAAAATACCCCTTCGTGCTGTCGGATTATCATACCTCCCGCAGCTTCTCCGCAGGCTGGCAGCGCAATGTGCCTTTCCTGCGGGAGGTGGAAAAGGAACCGACGCTGCATATCCATCCGGAGAGTGCAAAAAAACACGGCATAAAGGACGGAGATATGGTGACCGTCACTTCTCCGCACGGAAGCATCAGGGCCAGAGCGGAATATTATCCAGGTATCCGTGAGGATACGGTCATGCTGCTGCACGGCTGGTGGCAGGGTTGTTCCGAACTCGGTCTGCCGGACCTGCCGTTACTGGACGGAGGGGCGAATGTGAATCTTCTCTATTCCCCGGATCTGGACAGAATCAGTGATCCTCTGGTGACCGCCATGGGCAGTCAGACCCTCGTAAATGTGTCCGGCATATGAAATCCGGCTCCGTGACAAGGATGGATATATGAACGTCGAATATGGTATTGTCTTTGATCCGGAACGCTGCGTGGCCTGCCATGGCTGTGCCGTTGCCTGTAAGGTCTGGCGGGAACGTCCGCTGGGCGTTTTTTGCCGTCGCATTGAAAAAATCTGGCTGAAAGGGGAGCATATGCCCCGTCTGCGCCATGCTTCGGTCGCCTGCCAGCACTGTGCGGAGCCGGCCTGTATGGAAGTCTGTCCGGAAGGGGCCATCAGTAAAGGGAATGACGGCATTGTGCGGGTCGACGGGGAAAAGTGCGTCGGCTGCCGGAGCTGTGGAGATGCCTGCCCCTATGCCGTGCCGCAGTTTCCCGACGACGGGGAAGGAAAGATGGTCAAATGCGATCTGTGCGTCGGCCGCTATGCTATGGAAAAGGAAGAGCCTCCCTGCGTTGCAACCTGTCCCACCCATGCGCTGAAGCTGGTCAAGATGAACCGGGAAGAAAAGAAAACGGCGGAAGCAATGATGCTGAATCTTTTGAACTCCTCTTCATAAGGTGCGCTTGAACGGGAAACGGAAGAAAAGGAGCCTGACGGCATATGCCGTCAGGCTCCTCATTTGTGCAGGATGTTTCGGAAAGGGACAGAACTTTTCCCGAAGCAGTGTGTTCGCATGTCCGGTTTTTCCGCCGCTGCCGAAAGAATGGCGTCGGAAGACAAGATTCCGCGGGAACTCGGCGGAATCTCTTTCCTCCCGCTTACTTCACAATTTCCAGCACATCCACGTCAATTTCACGATAGCCGTAGTGTTCAACATCTACTTCCCCGTGCAGACGGACGGTATTCTGCGGGGTCACAGTACGCCCGGCAAAGAGCTTGTCGTCGATGTCCACGGTGACATTGCCTGTGGCATCCTGGAATATGTAACGTTCGTGCTTGGGGCCGCGGGAAATAATGTTGCCTTCCAGAACGCAGTAGGCTTCGTCCGGGGCCTGCATAACCTGTGCTGCGGTGGAAATGACGGAGTTGGAAGAGGGACCGCTGAATCCTCCGACCTGGCCGGCGCCGGGGCCGTCGAAAGCGGCGAGAGCAGGGGTGCAGAGGGCCAGAGCCAGTACGGGAGCGAGCAGGTAACGCATGATGGAATCTCCTTATGGTTGCTGTTGGTCGATACGGTTGTATATGTTGCGGCATCTGTCCGGAAAAGACATTGAGATACCGCGCTTCTCGATGGAAATGAGCTTATCTGGGCAATATTTCCAGCGTATGAACATCCACTTCGTTGCGTTTGATGAGATGGGCATCAACCTCTCCCGTCAGACGCAGTTCCATTTCGGGAGTAACGGTGCGGGTTCCAAAAATTTCACGGTCAATTTCTACGTTGAGTCTGCCGGAAGCGTCTTCAAATATATAGTTGTCTTTGCCCATGCGCTCTACAATATGTCCGCGCAGTACGACATAGGAGTCGTCGCGTGCCGTAAGCGCCTGGGCCGCGCTCTGAACCACGGAACCGGAGGGGCCGACGAATCCGCCGGGAATATTGCCGTTTCCTTCAAAGTACGCCATTGCGGGAGAAGCAAGGATAAGCGCCATCAGGCCGGATAACAGAACAGTTTTCATGATGCCTCCAGAATTATCTGTATATTTTGTCCTTTTTGTTGAAGACAGTATGCGACAGTGAGTGTTAAGAAAGCGTTAATATTTGAAAGAATATTAATATTTTTATATTGACGAATATAAATCACAATAATATTCATATTTATTAAATTAAAATAAAATACCATATGTATATCACAAATATAATTGGATATACATATGGCAGTATAAGTTATAAGATGTTTGATAATTACTTGACTATTTCAAGTACGTCTACGTCAAGTTCTCTGTTTCCGTGACGCTTTACGTCAATTTCTCCATGAAGACGGACAGTGTTTTGCGGCGTAACCGTGCGTCCGGCAAAAAGCTTATCGTCAATTTCTACAATTATTTGACCGGAGGCATCCTGGAAGATGTATTTTTCATGATCTCCCGGAGCGCGGGATACGATGTTTCCTTCAAGTACACAGTAGCTGTCGTCGAGGGCCTGAAGAGCCTGCGCGACGGTGGCGCTGCTGGAAAGAGCCGCGCCAGGCCCCTGAAAACCTCCGGCAGCAGGGCCTCCGGCGGCGGGGCCGGCTCCGGGACCATTGAAAGCTGCAAGTGCGGGAGTGCAAAGGGTCAGTGCCAGTATGGGGGCGATAAGGTAACGCATGAGGGAATCTCCTTGTATGTTGTTTGTTCAACGGCGGGACGATAAGGAAAAGCGTCCGTGCTGTCTGTTGGGGGATAGGGGTGGATCTTACTGGGCCGGTTGAGCGAGAATTTCCAGTACATCCACGTCGACTTTATTGCGTCGGAAAAATTCGGAATCCACTTCGCCGCTCAGGCGGACTTTTGTCTGCGGGGTGACGATGCGGGCTCCGAAGACTTCGTGATCTATTTCCACGGTCATTTTACCGGTGGCATCCTGAAAAACATATTTGTCCTTGCCGACTCGTTCCACCACATGTCCTTCCAGAACTGCGGGGGTATCGTCGCGTGCGTCGAGGGCCTGTTCCACTGTTTGAGCTATTCCGCTGGAAGGGCCGACAAAACCGCCGGGGACGCCTCCTCCCGTGAAACCCGCCATGGCGGGCTGCGACAACAGCAGGATTCCCAGACTGGTGAGCCAGATTGTTTTCATAGAGTCTCCTGTTAGTCGATGTTATTCTCTCTTCGTTGGAGACAATATGCAAAAGGGGTGGTTAAGAAAGCGTTAATGTACTCGACATGATGCCGTTTTCTCTTTTTACTGTTTTTATATTTTATGATAATATATTGATATTATAGGAAGATTGCAATGTCTGAACTATGTGTGTTCGCTATAGGAAAAATCTTTGGTTCGGCTGTGGCCGTGAAAATCAAAGCTCCGATGAGGATTTTTTGACTGGAGCCTGCGGGGATGTTTCCCGAGAGTTACAAACGAGCCAGAGTGAAGTTTTCAGCGCACAGTATGGGAATACCCTTTCTCTCATTTCCGGACTTGTCGTAAGTGTCTGATACGGGTATGCACCCCTTTGGCGTGCTTTCATCATGATGATGTCGGAGCAGCCGGGCGGAAAGATTGAAGTTCCGGGGCGCAGGGGCTTGAAGAGCAGGCGCAATATGTTAGGCAGACTTGGAACTTGCAGGGAAAATTTCCGAGTCATGGAAAGCGAGGAGGAGGCCGCAGCGTGGACGCGTACAGGGAAGCAGAAGCATTCAGATTCAATCTTGCACAGCATGAGCGCGCGCATCGCTGGCTTCCCATGCTGCTGGATTGCTATGCTCTTGTCGATTACAGTGTGGACAGGGCCATTTCTCTTTCTGCCGAAGCAGTTTCCTGCCGTAAGGGATGTTCGTCATGCTGCGCCCACGTCATACCGCTTTCTACGTTGGAAGCCGTCGGAATCAGTTTTTATATCCGTGAGCTGTTGTCCCCGGATATTCGTGCCGGGCTTGTGCGCAGGCTTCGTACCGGTGTGGATACCTGTCTTTTCAATATTGACGACGTCTGTGTCATATATCCCATGCGTCCGATAGCCTGTAGGCGATATCTGGTTACCTCGCGCTGTTGCGCTCCCGGAGAGAATGCTGCGCTCAGCAGACCGGAAGATATACTCGAGCCTTCAAGAGAATATCTGTATGCAGCAGTGGAAATGACGTTGCCCTTTTATCCCGACGGAAAACATCTTCCACCAGATGGAAAAAAGGCGTTCGAGTTCTATAAAAAACAGAATGTTCTTTTGTCGTCCGTATATGCTACTATTCTCGGTCTGTAGGGACATGCAGAAAGCGATGGCGCATATGCCGTCAGCGAACAGTCAGGCTATTACAGGCCCTCGCACTGTTTTTTCTGTCGGAAAGCTGTGTTTTTCTCCGGCAGCGTCCCAAAATATGGACAGATTTTGAGTCAGGAGTTGCCGATGACCATGGAAAAGCAGGAATGTCCGTGCCGGACTGGAATTGGGAACATCCCTGTCCTCCGCAGAGCCGTGATGTTGAGTGTCCGGCGGACGGTTAAAACGCTGTTTCGGCAGGTCGTTTACCATCCGTCTGCCGCAGGATTACGGGCAGGCAGTTGATATCGCTGCGCTTGTCAGGAGCTTTATTTATCGACAGTCTGCGCAGGAAGGTCAGTTGACGGAATATAGAGGAGTTATGTAATTTTATATATTGAATCAGCATGATATCTTAGATAGTTCCCTTCTTAAGGGGGGATTGGACGGAACCTGAAGTTCCTCCGCTTCAAATACGTATAGGCACATGCCAGCATTGAATTCGTCAACAGCAGAGAACAATAATATTTTAATGAGTAATAATTACAGATTGTTTCTTTTAAAGAAATAATGAATGGTAATTAAGGCGAATAATTTTTATAAAAATTTTTAGCAATTATTAAAATAATAATGCCATCTTTGAGTTTCATGATGATATGAGAGGTCCGGACTATGACAGAAAATAAGACGATTCCAGAACATCGGAGCAAGGGACGGCCCCGGGCCTTCGATCGCAACCGGGCCTTGCGCTGCGCGCTGGAAATATTTTGGCGTCATGGCTATACGCCCGCTTCCGTTTCGGAGCTGTGCAGAGTGATGGGGATCAAACCGCCCAGCCTGTATGCTACCTTCGGCAACAAGGCTTCGCTGTTTCTCGAGGCAGTAAATTTTTATGAAAAAACCTACTGGGAGGCTCCTGCAAAACGTTTTGCATCGGATCCTGACATCTACAGCGCGGTAAAAAATTTTTTTAATGAATCCGCACAGATATTGCTTTCTCCTGAAACGCCCTGCGGCTGTATGGTTGTATTGGCCGCCATTAATATTTCAGAAGAGGAGAAGGAAATCATAGAGGCTGTCCGCAGTCTTCGGCTTGCAACAAAGCAGATGTTTGCCGACAGGCTCCGGCGGGCCATACAGGATGGTCAGATTCCGCCGGATACCGACGTTCCGGCGTTGTCCGGTGCGCTGAATACCATGCTTGAAGGCCTGTCCATACAGGCAAGGGATGGCCTGTTTCAGTCCGAATTGAAGGCTATTGCGGGCCATGCTGTGCGCATGCTGCCCGATCCCCTGAAAAAGAGCCGGGAAGAATAGCTCTGTCCCTCGCATAGAGTTAAACGTGTATGCTTGACAATTTTTTTAGTAATCACTAAATATTTGTCGAACGAAATATTGAACTTCTGTCAGGAGTTTGAATATGCCATTCACGGAACCGGCCTTGCGCCCTCCGCAGGAAGCCCATTCGCTTCTGCTGCGGGCGACTCAGGGATGCAGCTACAATGACTGTCATTTTTGTTATGTTTCCCGCGGGTATCCCTTCATGGCTGCAACAGGGGAGCAGATGGAGCGGGAACTTGAGTCGCTTATCCCTTTTTTCCCTTCCGACACGAGTATTTATCTGACGGGTTCCAATCCGTTTACTTTGTCGACGGAAAAACTGAAGGAGTATATTTCCGTACTGAGGAAGCATCTTCCGCATTTTTCGCAGTTGAGCATGCAGAGCAGAATCGACGATATTTCAAAGAAAAGCAGCAATGAATTGACGGAGCTGCGTAAACTTGGATTGAGTCATCTTTATATAGGTACGGAAAATGGAAATGACGACGTGCTGAAGCTCATGAATAAGGGGTATACTGCGTCGGAAGCGATAGAGCAGCTGGGCAGGCTGGATGCGGCCGGTATCACATATACAACGTTTTACATTATAGGCATGGGGGGGCGGGGCGCGGGAAAAGCAAGCGGCGAAGCTACGGCGCGGATGTTCAATCAGGTTCACCCCACGCGCATCACCACGACGGGCATGACCGTCTTTCCCAATACGCCGCTTGCGGATATGGCCGCCCGCGGGGAATTCGACGAGGCCTCGGAACGGGAAAAGATTGAGGAACTTCAGACGTTCCTGAAGGCTCTGAGCATAGATACCTTTTACGACGGTATCCATTATCTGAATCCTCTCAACTATCGCTTTTCAAATACGGACACAGAAGCAAAGCGTGCGGTTCTGGAAGATATGGAGGAGGTTCTGCGTTCCTGTTCAGATGAAGAACTGGAGTTGATGGTCAGCCGTCATTTCAAACAGTCCCTTTAAGGCGTGTCGTTCCTGAACATAGCTGCAAGTCACCAGGTTTCAACCAGCAGCAGCATTCACGCTTCCGCTGGAGTTTCTGTCCATGCCTGTATGTCGTAACAGGCACGGCCCTATGGGCTGTCCACCGGCGCCTACGCTGTAACTTCAGTGCGGATGCTCTGGCGTCGCGGTGCAGCCGCGCTTCGCTTGACTCCGGGATCATGTTCAACACGAACACGATCTCTGACGGAGCGCAGGAGAGGCTATGAATTCAGCGAAAACACAAATCTTCTGATATAGATACTCGAAACAATATGTTGGAGTAGCGCCGGAATGTAACGGATTGCAGAGTTGTCATTCCTGAAGTCCGAGTTTTTACTCCGGCAGAATTTTCGGAAGACCGGCTTTCGAGGTGGAACAGGCAAATGTTCATTTACGGATAGGCGTTATACAGAGGCGGCTCTGCATCAGAGCATTCTCGGAGTTTTCCATAAAAAAGTTGTTGTTGGAGCGCTGTCCGGACAGGAAGGCCTTTCCGTTGTCGTGCGGATGACTGTGAGCCGTATTCGCAGTCATGGGCGTTATGCATCAGAGCGGGGGGAGAGCCGTTCCGCATGGATGCCTCGTTGTTTTTTTGTGCATGAGCGAAACATGATTTCGCACGAACGTTTCATGTACGTTATTAACCAGTAAGGAGAAGGTTATGAGCAAAAACATCATCATACTGAACGGCAGTCCGCGTATGAAAGGTAATACTTCCATGCTTTGTGACGCTTTTACAGAAGGAGCAAAAAGTGTCGGCCATGCTGTGACCCGCTTTGATTTGCAGAAAATGAATATACATGGATGTCTGGGCTGTGTGAAAGGCGGCAGCGATGTATCGAGTCCCTGCGTTCAGAAAGACGGCATGACGGAGATTTATCCCGCATATCGGGCTGCGGACATCGTTGTGCTGGCTTCTCCCATGTATTACTGGGGCCTGTCCGGACAGCTGAAAACCGCATTTGATCGTCTTTTTGCCGTTGCCGAATGCAATCCCGGATATGCGAATCCTAAAAAAGAATGTGCCCTTCTTATGGCTGCTGAAGGTAATTCTCCAGATAACTGGCGTCCGGTGCTGGAGTATTATCATGCACTTCTCGGCTTCCTTGAGTGGAAGGATCGCGGTCAGGTGCTGGCGGGCGGCGTCTTTGAAGCCGGCGCTGTGGCGGGCCAGCCCATTCTGGAAGAGGCGTTTCGTTTTGGCGCGTCTCTATAGGGGACAAAGGGGAGCCATCGCAAGCGCGTCTGATGGTCAGCATGAGCGAAATCCGTAAGGATGAGAATACATCAGGATTTTTTTTCAGTCTTGCGGCTCGGACAGGGGCGTCCGGGAAATTCTCCGTGTGAACGCTGCCAGACAGAAGAATGCGGAGGAAAGCTGAATGCCGGACGTCGGTATTTTCCTCCGGGACGCCTCCAACACATTGTTACTCGAGGAATATATGAAAAAGCTTTCTCTTCTTGATGCGGCAAAGTTCACGTCTCCCAATCCGTTGTCTCTTATCTGTTCCAGAACTCCATCCGGAAGCACCAATATTGCCACAGTATCATGGTGGACATATCTGAGTTTGGAGCCGGAAACCATCGGCTTTGCCATGATGAAAACTTCGTATACGGGAGAGATGGTAAGAAACAGCAAAAACGTTGTACTGACTATCCCGGGCGAGGCTCTTGCCAAACAGGTAATGCAGTGCGGCACCTCAACAGGAAGGACAAAAGATAAGGCAAAAGATTTTGGTATTGAGCTGCAAAGTATTCCTGAATGTGATATCCAGATTCCGGTACACAGCGTCATTGCCATGCAGTGTTCCCTGCGTGAGTTTGTAGATGTCGGAGATCATTATCTGTACATCTGCGATGTGAAAAACGTGTATTGCAATGAAGAGGAAAAAGCCTTGTTTGCCTGGAAAGGATATGCAAAAATTGCGCCTGTTCAGGCCTGATTGCGCCTTTTCATCTTTATTTTTGAAGGCCTTTCCCGGAGGAAAGGCCTTTTTCTTTCAGAAGAGGAAAAGGCAAAAAAGCCGGAGGGCCATTAGATGGTCGCCTCAACCTGATGAGTTTTGGATAGATGATAGATACAGCGTAAAAGAAAGAACAGAGAAATAGGGCAGGCACAGAGGCGTCTGTAAAGACGGTCTCCTGTGGATGAACTGTTTTCAGAAGTCCGTGCTGTCTGGAAAAGTTCTGAAATAAATTGATCCTTGAAGCGGGAGTATTCAAAAATAAACAGGGCGGGGAATGTCGCTGTATTTGACATTCGCCCGCCCCTGTAAAGCCGAGAAGTAAAACAGGCTATTGCTGCTTCATTTGCTCAATGAGCGAGTTGAGATGCTGAGCCTGGTTGGCAAGATCGGAGACTGCCTTTGCAGCTTCTGCCATGGCCTGCGTTGTCTGCGAAGACATACTGTTGATCTGAACGATGGTCTGATTGATTTCTTCGCTGGCTGCGGATTGTTCTTCGCTGGCTGCGGCAATGGCGCGGACCTGATCCGCCGAAGTTTCGGCGTTGCTGACTATGGCTTTGAGCGCGCTGCCCGACTGATCTGCCAGACGCGAAGTTTCCTCTATGCTCTGTACGGCATTGTCCACACTGGCCATGCTCTTGCTTGTGCTTTCCTGAATGGCGCGAATGGCGTTGCCCACATCATGGGTGGAGGCCATGGTCTTTTCAGCCAGTTTGCGCACTTCATCCGCCACGACGGCAAAACCGCGTCCTGCTTCGCCTGCCCGGGCGGCTTCGATGGCCGCGTTCAGGGCCAGCAGGTTTGTCTGATCCGCAATGTCCGAAATGACGGTCATGATACGGCTGATGGCCTGAGCGTGTTCATTGAGCAGGCTCATATCGTTCTTCAGTTCGAGGGATACTTCATGGACATGATCCATACTGTTCAGGGCCTGCTGAACGATATTCGCACCCTTTTCCGCATTGTCCTTGGTTTCCACGGATATTTCCGCAGCCGTGGAGGCGTTGCGCGCCACTTCCTGAACTGTGGCGTTCATTTCGTTCATGGCCGTGGCCGCTTCCGTCAGGCGTGCGGCAGTTTCCGTCGCCGTATGATCGGACTGTTCAATCTGGGCGGAAAGCTGGGTGGATGCCGAGGAAATGATGCTGACCATTTCTTCCAGCTGCGTTGCGGCGGCAAGCATACCGTCGCGCTTGGCGTTTTCCGCGCGGCGGGCGGATTCTTCGGCCATGGCTGACGCTTCTTTGGCCTCCTCGGTAGCCTGCTGCGCTTCCCGTGTCTTTTCTTCACTTTCCTTGAGCAGACTGCTGATACTGCCGATCATCCGGCGTATGCCGTCTGCCAGAGTGCTTACTTCATCGCCGCGCTGAATGGCTTTTTGCAGACTGGCTTCCTTGGCAGGCGTGATTTCAAGATTTCCCTGTGCGGCCGCAGCCACGATATCCGCTCCCCCGGAAAGCGCGCCGGCAATGCCGCGGGCAAAGACAAGAATAATACCGCCTACGACGAGAACGCAGATAACCAGCACAAAGAGGGAGAGTCTCAACATATTCTTGAGCGGCGTAAAAATGCCGTCGCGGTAAACCTCAAGGGCTATAATCCAGTCGAGTTCCGGCAGGGAGGTGTAATAGGCGATTTTTACGGCGCCGTCTTCTGTGAATTCAAGCGTTCCGCTTCCGCTGGCGAGCATTTTCTGTACATGTTCAAGCTTGCTGTCGTCGCGCCCCGTAACGGATTCGTCCGGGTGCATGACAACCTGTCCGGCTTTGTTGTAGACGAAACTGATGCCTTTTTCGCCTACTTTTGTGCTGTTGACCGTGCGTTGGGCAAGTACGCTGTTGTCGATGCCGAGGAAGATGCAGCCGACCGGCGTCTTGCCGTCTTCCCCAAAAAGCGGAGAGCTGAGGATGGTTGTCATCTCTCCCGTAGATTCGGAGAAAACATCTTCGCTGTCTCTGTGCCCCTGCATTGCCCGTGAAAAATACGCGCGTTCCGCCCGGCTGGTTCCTACGGAACTTTCCGAGGAATGTGCGATGACCGTGCCCTGAGCGTCTGTGAGGCCGATCATGGCGATAAGTTCGTCGTTGTCGGCCAGTTCTTTCATGTAAAGGCATGCCTCATGCTGGAGACGGCTTATCGTGTCGGCAGGCGCGCCGTTGTCGCGGGCCTCCCGAAGGGCGGAAACGGCAGAGGAATCATGAAGCATGTCCTGAATCGTATTGAGCGTATTATATACTGTTTCCAGGCCGCTGGTCTGGGTTTGTACCACGAGCTGCATGTTGCCTTGCAGCTGGGAAACCAGAATATTGCTTGACTGGTAGTATCCTATGCCGGAAACAAGCATCAGGCCTATAATGGCCGGCAAAAGAATAAACAGAATCATTTTGGTCAGCAGACGAAGCTTCATGATCCCTCCGGGGAAATCTGGCAGGTATCCCTTTTGATTTTAATGGATACTATCGGTCATTCTGTGAATAAAATTACGTTTGGCGAAGGCAAAATGGGAAAAAATTACTCACTGTCTGCGGAATGTCCGGCGCACGAAGGGGGGGATGGGCCATGGCAATGGCACGTTGAAAGCGTTTTGCTCCCACGTCCGCCATCCAGAGAAGAAGCACGAGGGGAATACCTGTGCGCATCAGAGCTGCAGGGTGAAAGGAGCTGGTTCTCTGGTTCATGGTCTTGTCAGATATAAGGTTTGATGTTTTTCGGGCATCGTGTTTTCTTTATCATGCTCCTGGAAAGGAGAAAAGACAGAGATGTTCTGCCCGAATATTTGCCGATTTTGAACTCGTGGGGGGAGCGTTGTCTTCTATGACCCCGAGGGGGATATTCAGAAGTCTCCTGTTTAAAGATAAGGCACCTGATCCACCAGATCCGCCACAGTAATGAACATATTGAAAATATCCCGCAGCGGCAGAGGGCCGGCTTCCATGCTCATGGGGCCGGTACGGCGCAGACCCGGGACGATTGATACCTGATCCGCCCCTGACGCGGTGGTGAACTCCAGTTCCATGCGTATGTTTTCGCCGATCCGCAGGGGAGCGCGTCCGGACAGGGAGCCGACTGCCTGGCAGGCGGCGGCGTATATACGCCGTCTGCATTCCCGGGGGTGCAGGCATCGGGCGGCATATGCCCCCATACCCCGTTTTACGGCGACCGTGTTTACGGAAGGGATCAGTTTGTGCGCTTCGAGGCAGGTGGTTTCGTCGCCGGAAACCAGCACGACAGGGGCATCGTACAACCCGGCCAGGGCCGCGTTCATTCCCAGTTCTCCCATTTCCGTGCGGGGGAAGTCCGGCCCGGACAGAAACATGGTACGGATACGGCTGTGGTGGTTGTGAACGATAAGTCCGTTTTGCGTACCGGGTTTCGCGTGGTAGCCGATAAGAAAAACGGCATCGAATCCTTCCTCTACGCCCGCCATCATGGACAGAGGACGGGGCGCGCCCATGATCAGTTCCGCCCGTTCATCCAGTTCCTCCGGCAGGATGTTCAGGCCTACGTTATGGGCATCGGCAACGACGACGTGTGCGGCTCCGGCTTCGCAGGCTCCGGCTATGGCGGCGTTGACCTCTGCGGTCATCAGGCGGCGGGACTGAAGATAATCCCTGCCGGGAATAGTGGAATGTTCCGGGCGGACGACACAGCCTATTCCTTCAATGTCGCAGGAAATATAGATATCCATGTCGCAGTCCTTTACCATGGAAGCGCAGGCATGGGCCCGTATGCTTCCTCGTAACGTCTGGCAAAGCTGTCTCTGGTGAATCCGTGTTCCTGCGTGCCGTATTTTTCGATGCAGAAACTGGAACAGACCGAGCCCAGTTCGGCGGAGGTTTCCATATCCAGACCGCTGTGCAGTCCTTTGATCAGACCGGCACGATAGGCGTCTCCGGCTCCTGTGGGATCGGCCACGGCGGCAACCTTTACGGCTGCGATGCGTCGCGGACTGTCCCAGCCTTTTTTCATGAGCATGGAGCCGTTTTCTCCCAGCGTGGTGATCAGCCAGGTCACTCTTTCGAGAAGATCGGCACGGGAAAGGCCCGTCATCTTGCAGATCAATTCAATTTCATAGTCGTTGCCGATCAAGGCCTCCGCGCCCGTAAAGCCCTGTACCAGCCGATCTGCGCCGAGAGCAGGTACCTGCTGACCGGGATCATAGATAAAGGGAATCCCGTGAGAACGGTACAGTTCCGGCAGGGTGAGCATGTCGTCCATATTGCCCGGGGCGACAACAGCCCAGTCCCCCGGTTTTACGTCGGGCAGAAATGCCGGATCGCAGGGTGTATTCATCGCCGCAGGGCTGAAACCGGTGATCTGGTTCCCCTGTTTGTCTGTGGTGATATAGGCGCAGGCCGTGAAATTCTGGGAAAGGCGACGAATACCGTCCAGAGGAAGCCCCAGGCCTTCAAGGGCACGGGCATATTCCTCAAAGTCCTTGCCCACCGTGGCGCAAATGCGGGGGCGTTCCTTCATCAGGGCAAGGTTGAAGGCAATGTTGCCCGCTGTTCCGCCCCTTTTTTCTTCAATACGTTCGATAAGAAAGCATACGTTGAGAATATGGAGCTTTTCCGGAAGAATATGGTCTTCAAAGCGACCGGGAAAGGTCATGATGCGATCATAGGCGAGGGAACCGGAAAGATGGATGGACATTGTAAGGGCTCCATGGAGTTGATGTTCAGGAAAGAGGGCTGGTACTTTCCTCGATCCATGCCAGAAAATCGGGATTTCCCCCTGTAATGGGAAAGGCCGTTACGCAGGGAGTTTCATAGCTGTGCAGCTCTCGAACCTTTTGAATGAGCGCGCCCAGCCTCTCCTCAACGCTTTTGCAGATGAGTACGGTTTCCCGTGCGTACTCGCGCCTGCCTTTCCATAAATACATGGAACGCATACCGGGAAGAATATTGGCACACGCCACCAGACGTTCATCCAGCAGCGCCGAGGCAATACGTTCGGCTTCCTCTTCTGATGCGCAGGTGATGTAGATAAACAGGGGCATGTCAGACTCGGACGTTTGGGATGGCTGCGGGGGCGGGCCGTCCGTGTAGTCTCGTATGGTAGCGATTTTGGCAGTCCCGGGCAAGTATCCGTTTTTCCACGAACAAGCCTTGCCTAGTCCGGGATATGGTCGCCCTCTCCGGCAGGACGCTGCGGAGAGGGAAGAGGCCATGGTCCGACTTCAAAGGAAATCAGATGTTGCATGGCGGCAAGAGCTTCAAGAACCTGCTCTTTTTGATGAGGGGAAAAGATAAGTCGCAGCAGGGCCTCTCCCGGAGCCAGCACGGTGAAGAAGGCGAGATTGTCACGGGCTTCCAGCAGATAGCGAAAAAGACCCGTGTCACCCGGGGCGATACGGATCAGAAGAGATGCGGAACGATGTGCGGGCGGCAGGCTGACCGTACCAGAGCGGCGAAGCGGCGATACCGGCCCGGTTTCTGTACCCATACTATTTCATACGATAGGTAATGCGGCCTCGTGTCAGATCATACGGGGAAAGCTCCACCTTGACCTTGTCGCCGGGCAGAATACGAATATAGAATTTACGCATCTTGCCGGAAATGTGAGCCAGTACCTCGTGCCCGTTTTCCAGCTCCACGCGGAACATGGCGTTGGGCAGAGCCTCTTCCACCACGCCGTCAACTTCAATGGCATCTTCCTTGGCCATATATCCTCCATACTTCCGTTTGAGCTAACGGAATTGAGAAGCTTTTCATTAAATATGCGCGGCTGTCAATAGACTGGCAGGCTGTCTAGCGTCGTTTAATGAAGACGACGCTGCCATCCCGGAGCTGAACTCGGGTACGGCTCGGATCTCTGTGCTGACGCCAGGCATAGCAGAGGAGGCAGAGTCCGATAAAGAGCAGAGGCAGACAGAGAATCTGCCCCATGGTCAGCCAGCCGCCGTAGAGATAGCCGAGCTGAGGATCGGGAACGCGGAAGAATTCCACAAAAATGCGCGCCAGGGCATAACCCGTGGCAAACAGGCCGGACACCGCACCCAGAGGTCGGGGTTTGCGTGAGTAAATCCAGAGAATAAGAAACAGCAGCAGACCTTCCAGTGCGGCTTCATACAACTGGGTGGGATGACGCGGCAGATCCCCCGCGCCGGGAAACACCATGGCCCATTCCACCTCGGCGACCCTGCCCCACAATTCTCCGTTGATGAAGTTGCCGATACGGCCGCAGAGCAGGCCCAGCGGAGCAAGCGGAGCGACGAAATCCATAACGTCGAGGAAGCGTTTTCCCTGCTTTCTTGCCCAGAAAAAGGACGTGATTATGACTCCCAGAAGGCCGCCGTGGAAAGACATGCCTCCGTTCCATACCCTCAGAATTTCCATGGGATCCGCTTTGTAAGCTTCAAAATCGTAAAACAGAACATAGCCCAGTCGCGCCCCCACCACCACGCCGAGCATGGCCCAGGTGACAAAGTCGTCCACCTGCTCTTTTTCCCAGCCTGAACCCGGACGGGATGCGCGATAGCGGCCGAGAAGCCAGGCCAGAAAGAAGGCAATCACATACATGAGACCATACCAGTGCAGGCGGACGGAACCGATGGAAATGGCGACGGGATCTATGGCGGGATAGGCGAGCATGTTAATCCTTGCAGAGTTTCCGGACGGAATTTTTCAATCGACAAATTTGGAGATGGAATGAGTTTTCTCCTTATCATGAAGCTCTCCGCTGCGCCAGTCCGCCGTTTTCCCCTTTGCGCAACGGCCCGGACTGCGCTAGGCTGATGCCATTCCGTTTCCGGAGGATCGCACATGATACGCATATCACGCTTTCTGGTTCTGCCCTTCCTCCTTTCTCTGACCGGACTGGCATTCTGCTGCTGGAATCTCTGGGGAACGCCCGAGGTTCTGTGCGTGACCGAGGGGTGTCGGCTGTTTCAGAATTTTTCGGTCATGGGGATTTCCCTGTGGGCCGCAGGAGCCGCCGCCTTTGTTGTCCTCATGCTCGGCTCTTTACCGGGCCTTGGCTTTGCCGGATACCTTGCGTCGGCTCTCGGCCTGCTGCTGGACTGTGTGCTGCTGTGTGTGATGATTGTCGCCGCGCCCTGTTTCAATTGTCTGATTATCGGGCTGCTGCTGGCGCTGACTTTTCTTGCTTTTCGTTCCTCGTTGCAGAAAGAGCGGCGGCGCGGACAATATGCGGAGAAGAGCCTTTTTTCTCCATTGTTTCTTGTCTGGTTGTTCCTCTTTCTGCTGGATGCCGGGGTCGTGGCGCACGGACTCATGAAGCCCTGGCCTCTGCCGTTCGGAAATGCTGCTTCGGCAACGCGCATTTACTTTTCTCCTTCCTGTGAGGCCTGTCGCTCTCTGGTGTCGGCCTCGGCGGAAGAGGCCCGAAATATTGCCTGGTATCCCGTTGCGGAAAGCGATGGAGATATGGCTGCAATCAGCGAAATAATCCGCCGTACGCAGGCAGGGGAAAGTCTTGCCGACGCACTGGAAGCGACGATGCAGAGCGGTGCCGATACGAATTCTGCATACTCTTCTCTTCTGCAAAGGGCGATATTGCAACTTCGGTTGTGGCGTAATCGTGCCCATGTGTTGGAGGCGGGATCGGAAAGACTGCCCTTTGTTGAATTTTCCGGCGCGCCCAGCGTGCTGTTGCGTCCTTTGGAGCCGGACAAGTCCAGAGATGAGGTCCAATCCCCGGTAAATGAATCTCTGTTCGGCGTGAGCGGCTTCTGCTCAGAGGAAGAACCCTGCGAAACTCCGGATCTTCCCGTGCGCGGCTCTCTGCACGAACTTATGAACAGCGGTACTACGAGCGGGGCCGAACCGTCGTTATGAACATTGCGTCGGGCTGTGACATCCGGCCTTTTTCCTTTGCTCTCCTTGTGTTTTGTCTCCGTTGCGCCTTCTTTTCAAAAGAATAGGTAAATGGGGAAAAGGCAATGCGCCGTCGGCTTCATAATTTGCTGCCGTATACCGTGGTATGGAAGCTCGTTCTTTCGCTCCGAAATCAGGAAGCCTCCGACTATGAAAACTCTCCGCCCGTCGTCCGGCGAAAAATGGTGATCTCGCACCTTGTGTGTTTGCCTCAAATTCGCTACGTTAAGCCGTTCAGGTTCTCCGTAGTGTTATGAAATCGCGTCAGGCCTTGTCCGGATTTCTTCGGCAGGGTCATGGCAGCAGTTGCTGGGTTGACATGAATGTGACGGAATTGTGCGCCGCACGGCGCGAAGAACTGCTCGGGATGTGGGTGGAGAGATTTATCTCATCCTATCCTCTGCAAAGCGCAGGTTTTGTACGAACCAGTACGGATCCCTTTGCAAATCCGGTCGGGCAGACGACAAGAGCCAGTCTCGGCATACTCTTCGACGCCGTTATCGGATTGGATGCCTCGCCCCGCGAAGTGAAGGGCGCGTTGGACGATCTGATCCGCTTACGGGCAATACAGGATTTTACGCCGTCGCAGGCTGTCGGCCCCTTGTTTTTGCTCAAGGATATCCTGCGGGCTGCGCTGTTCGCCGCCGACTCTTCAAAATCAGATGGCGGAAAAAGGCGATCGGAGCGCGAAGAAGGGGGAATAAGCCTCCCTTCCTGCGAAACACTGGAAGGTTTTTTCAGTGCAACAGCCCGTCTTGACAGCTTGGCGCTACTCGCACTCGATCTGTATTCAGCGGATCGCGAGCGTATTTTCAGGATGCGCGTGAACGAGGTAAAGCGCGCCCAGTCCTCGCTGCTGCGCTGGGCGCAGCGGCAGGGCATTTCTCCCGAGGAGTTCAACTCCGAGGAGAAAGATGTCTAGTGCGGGCGTATCGGACAGTGGATTGCGCCGGCTCCGGCCGACAGCGCATGGGGCGGGCCGACCCGCGCCGCAGGGAAGAATCTCCTTCCCGAAACCGTCAATCCGAGGGGTAGTGGAATGACCATCGCATTGGTAGCGACCCTGCTCATCCTGATCGTGGGGTGGGGTGGCTCAATGATTGGCCTGCAAGGCGTGCTCGGCGCATTGCCTCTGGCCGCTCTGGCCGTGTTTGTCGTCGGCTTTGTCTGGCGAGTCGTTTACTGGGCCAAGTCGCCCGTGCCGTTCGCCATTCCGACAGTGGGCGGCCAGCAGCGTTCTCTGGACTGGATCAAGCCTTCGCGTCTGGATGCGCCGTGGACGACTGCGGCCGTGGTAGGACGTATGGCTCTGGAAGTGCTGACCTTCCGTTCTCTGTTCCGCAACACGACGGCTGAACGCACCACCATAAACGGGGTGCCCCGGCTGACCTACTATTCCTCCAAGTGGCTGTGGGTGTTCGCGCTGCTGTTCCATTACAGCATGCTGGTCATCATCATCCGCCATGCTCGTTTCTTCCTTGAGCCTGTGCCTGTATGTATTCAGGTCGTCGAATTTCTGGACGGTCTGATGCAGGTGGGGCATCCCCGTTTCTATTTTACGGATGCCTTTATTCTTGCTGCTCTCGGTTTCCTCTTCCTGCGCCGTCTTTACACCCAGAAGCTGCGCTATATTTCCCAGCCTGCGGACTGGTTTGCTCTGTTCCTGCTGATTTGTGTGGCCGGATCAGGGATTTGCATGCGCTATCTGGACAAGGTGGATATCGCCCAGGCCAAGGTGTATATCATGGGGCTGTTTACCTTCTCTTTTGCCTCCACGGAAGGTCTGAGCCCCATTTTCTTCATTCATCTCACCTTTGTAAGCGTGCTTCTGGCCTATTTCCCCTTCTCCAAGCTGATGCACATGGGCGGGGTGTTCATGTCCCCCACCCGCAACATGAAGGTGAACACCCGCGAAGAACGGCATGTGAACCCCTGGAACCCGCCCAAGAAGTTCCACACCTATGCCGAATATGAAGACGACTTCCGCGATGCCATGGCCGAAGCCGGTCTGCCGCTGGAAAAGCAGCCTGAACCTGCAACGGAAACCGGTAACGGCACCGGAGCCTAAGGAGTACGGCCATGCCCAAAATGCCCACACCCGCTGAATTGCTGGCCGCTACGCCGGCTTTTCCCGACAAGGGATGGATGGACGTCAAGTCTGAAATCCGTCCCGGGAACTACTGTTATCCTGCCAAACCGGACACGCTGCTCGGCCTCGGTTTCAAGCGCGCTCATACCTGGGCGCCGGAGGATCAGGACTGGAATCTTCCCGCCAACTGGGAAGACATCATGTACAATGCCCTGAAGGAGCGTCTGGACAAGCATCGTTCCCTCAAGGTGTTCATGGACATCTGCGTACGCTGCGGAGCATGCGCGGACAAATGTCATTTCTTCCTCGGGACGAATGACCCGAAGAACATGCCCGTGCTGCGCGCCGAACTGCTGCGTTCGGTGTATCGCAAGGATTTCACTCTGGCGGGCAAACTTCTCGGCAAGGTTGCCGGAGCCAGAAAGCTGGATGCCAACATCATTAAGGAATGGTACAGCTACTTCTATCAGTGTTCCGAATGCCGCCGCTGCTCCCTGTACTGCCCCTACGGCATCGACACCGCCGAACTGACCGTGCTGGTGCGCGAAATGCTGCTGGAACTCGGGCTTGCCTCCAACTGGATCATGGATCCCGTGTCCAACTGTAACCGTACCGGGAACCACCTGGGCATTCAGCCCCACGCGATGAAGGAAATCGTCGAATTCCTGTGCGACGATATCGAGACGATTACAGGTATCCGCATCGATCCTCCCTTCAACGAAAAAGGGCATGAAATTCTGTTCATTACCCCGTCCGGGGACTATTTCGCCGATCCGGGGATTTACACCTTCATGGGCTACCTCATGCTCTTCCATGAGCTGGGGCTGGACTACACCCTGTCCACCTATGCCTCGGAAGGCGGGAACTTCGGTTCGTTCGTCTCCTTCGATGTAGCCAAAAAGCTGAACGCCAAAATGTACGCCGAAGCCGAACGCCTCGGCGCGAAGTGGATACTCGGCGGCGAATGCGGTCATATGTGGCGTGTGGTCAACCAGTATATGGCTACCTACAACGGGCCTACGCCTCCGAACATGGAGCAACCCGTATCCCCGATTACGGGTACGGTATTCCGCAATGCCGCGGCCACCAAGATGGTGCATATCGCGGAATTTACGGCCGACCTCATCCACCACAACAAGCTCAATCTGCGCCCGGAACGCAATAATCACATCATCGCCACCTGGCATGACTCGTGCAACCCGGCCCGCGCCATGGGGCTGCTGGAAGAACCTCGCTCCATCCTGCGCGCAGTGTGCAACAACTTTGTGGAAATGCCCGAACACACCATCCGTGAGGAAACCTTCTGCTGCGGTTCCGGTTCCGGCCTGAACACTGAAGAAATCATGGATATCCGTATGCGCGGCGGCTTCCCCAGAGCCAACGCCCTGCGCTATGTGGCGGACAAGCACAATGTCAACTGGATGGCCTGCGTGTGCGCTCTCGACCGCGCGGCACTGCCTCCGCTGACGGAATACTGGGTGCCCGAAGTCACGGTCAGCGGCCTGCATGAACTCGTGGCCAATGCGCTGGTCATGAAGGGCGAGATTCCCCGTACCATGGACATGCGGCAGGAAGATCTTCCCTTCCCCGACCCTGAACCGGAAGAACCGGAAACCCAGGAAGCGGAGGAAATCGTCACCGGGGACGCCGGAGCCAAGGACGAACCCAAGTCTGAGGAGGACGCGTAATGTACAACGCAAAGTATGTCATCCCCGGCCTTGTGGTCTTCGTGGGGATTTTCACCATGCCGATATGGCTGAACTTCGGCTCTGAAAAGTACGAATATCCTGAAATGGCCCTTCCCAAAGGGGAAATCGTGCTGAACGGTCAGACCGTGGATGCCGGTGCAGCCTGCATTGAGCCGAAAGAGTGGATGCGTGCCAATCATATGAGCCTGCTCATCGAATGGCGGGATCAGGCGTTGCGCAACGAAAAGCGCGTCTATGTCGCGAGCGATGGCCGCAAATGGGAGACCAGCCTGCAGAATACCTGCATGGCCTGCCATGGCGACAAGACGGAATTCTGCGACAAGTGCCATAATACCAACAGCGTGAACCCGTACTGCTGGGATTGCCACGTCATACCTCAGGGGAATAACCATGAATTCGAGTAGACGTTATTTTCTGAAAGTGGCCGGGCTTTCGGCGTTCGCGCTGGCGGGCGGCGTCGGTTCGGCCATGGCTGCGGAGACCGTGGCTGTTCCCGGACGGGGAAGCTACGAGTCCGACAGCCGCGCCTTGAAGGCCGGGCGTTGGGCCATGGTCATCGATACGCGCAAAATCAATACCGTGGAACAGATGCGCAAGGTTATCAATGCCTGCCATAAATACCACAATGTTCCGGAAATTCCCGGAACTCAGGAAGTAAAATGGGTGTGGGACGACACCTATCACCACGCCTTTTCCGATGAGGTGGATCCGGTTCTGCCTACACACATTGAGGAGAGCCGTTTCTTTCTGCTGTGCAACCACTGCGCGAATCCTTCCTGCGTAAGGGTCTGCCCGGTCAAGGCCACCTATCAGACGGAACAGGGCCTTGTGGCCATTGACTATCACCGCTGCATCGGCTGCCGCTTCTGCATGGCCGCCTGCCCTTACGGATCGCGAAGCTTCAACTTCCAGGACCCCCGGCCTTACATCAAGGATCTGAACGCCGCCTATCCTACCCGTATGCGCGGGGTGGTGGAAAAATGCACCTTCTGCGCGGAGCGTCTGGAAAAAGGACAGCTCCCTGTGTGCGTGGAAGCCTCCGAAGGTGCCATTCTCTTCGGCGATCTGCGAGATCCCGAGTCGACGGTGAGCAAGGCTCTGGCGGAAAACTACAGCATACGCCGCAAGCCCTCTCTGGGCACCGACCCCGGCGTCTACTACATCATCTAGGAGGACGCCATGCTCGAACGAGTGCTTAAGGGTACGCCCAAGTTTTATCTCTGGCTTTGCTTTTTGCTGTGCATCATAGGCTATGCCTTCATTGTCTATGTGTTTCAGCTCTGCTTCGGCCTCAAGATTACCGGACTCTCCCGCAATATTTCCTGGGGCTTTTACATCGCGCAGTTCACATATCTGGTCGGGGTGGCCGCCGGTGCGGTCATGCTGGTTCTGCCGGCCTATTTCCACCACTACAAGCCGTTCAAGCGGGTGATCATCTTCGGGGAATTCCTCGCCATCGGCGCAGTCGTCATGTGCATGCTGTTCATCGTGGTGGACATGGGGCAGCCGCAGCGCGTGTTGAACATGTTCCTGCATCCCACGCCGAATTCCGTCATGTTCTGGGATGCTACGGTGCTGCTGGGTTATCTGATCCTCAACGCCGTCATCGGCTGGACGACGCTCGAGGCCGAACGCTATGACGTGGAACCTCCCAAATGGATCAAGTATCTTGTATACCTGTCCATTTTCTGGGCCTTCTCCATCCATACCGTCACCGGTTTCCTGTATGCCGGCCTTCCCGGGCGTCATTACTGGCTCACTGCAGTCATGGCCGCGCGCTTCCTGGCTTCCGCGTTCTGTTCCGGCCCCGCGCTGCTGCTTCTGCTGCTGTTCATGCTGAAGCGACTGACCGGATTCAATCCCGGCAAGGCCGTGGTGCGTCCGCTTTCGCTGATCATCACCTATGCCATGGGAATTAATATATTCCTGTATTGCCTTGAACTGTTCACCGCTTTCTACAGCGGTATTCCCGGACACTCGGATCCCATCGTGTTCCTGTTTATGGGACATGAAGGCGTGGACGCCTGGGTGAACGGCTGGATGTGGACGGCTGTGGTCTTTGCCTTTGCCTCTCTGTTCCTGCTGCTTATCCCCCGTTTCCGTACCAATGACAGGATTCTTCCCTGGGCCCTGATCATGCTGTTCATCGCCACGTGGATTGACAAGAGTCTCGGGCTGCTCATCGGTGGCTTTACCCCGACTCCGTATGAAACCTTTGAAATCTACACGCCTTCCTTCTGGGAAGTTTCCATCGGACTCGGGATCTTTGCTCTCGGCGCACTGATCGTCTCCATCCTCTGGAAAATCGCGCTGGACGTGAAGAAGGAAGCCGGAGAAGAATTCGAACTGTCCGAATAGACGGAATCTGCTTTCTCCGTGTACAGAAAGGCCCCAAAATGGGGCCTTTCTGTATATGGAAGCCTTAATTATCGGAACATGATTTCGGAAAGGACCTGTTCGACAGACCGGGAGGTATGGGATGTCACGTTGCGAGAATATTCGATAATGTATTTCAAGTATCTGATGGTTCATTCCCCGCGGGACTGTGGAGTGAGGCGGAATTTTCAGTACGAGGTCTGATTTTGTCTTTAATTGATATTTCTGTATATTGCGTCCCTTCCGACCTTTTTCTAAACTGCGCCGTGAACCTGACCATGTGGAGGACATGATTATGAGCGCTTCAAAAGTGTTTTTTACCGATATGCGTTGCAAGGTGGGCGTCAGTCTGCTGGAAAAGCTGGACAAGCTCATGCTTGCGGCAGGTATCGAATCCATTGATTTTGAAAACAAATTTGTAGCTATCAAGATGCACTTTGGCGAACCGGGCAATCTTTCCTTCCTGCGCCCCAATTTCGCCAAGGCCGTTGCCGACAGAGTCAAGGCTCTTGGGGGCAAGCCGTTTCTTACCGATTGCAATACGCTGTATGTCGGTCGTCGCAAGGACGCCCTTGAACATATGACCGCAGCCAACGAAAACGGCTTTTCCATGTTGTCCACAGGATGCCAGATCATCATTGCCGACGGTCTGAAGGGAACGGACGATGTGGAAGTGCCTGTCAAGGGCGGGAAGATCCTCAAGAGTGCCTTTATCGGCAGAGCGATCATGGATGCGGATATTTTCATCTCCCTGACGCATTTCAAGGGGCATGAACTTACCGGATTCGGCGGAGCGATTAAAAATATCGGCATGGGCTGCGGCAGTCGTGCGGGGAAGATGGCCATGCACTGCAACGGCAAGCCTACCGTAGATGTGGAAAAGTGCAGGGGCTGCCGGACCTGTACCCGCTACTGTGCGCAGAGTGCCATCAGCATTACCGATCATAAGGCGCATATCGATCATGAAAAATGTGTGGGCTGCGGCCGCTGCATCGGGGTTTGCAACTTCAATGCAATAGAAAATGATATCGACGCCAACAGCAGTGACGTCAACAGCCGTATGGTCGAATATTCCAAGGCTGTTGTGGATGGTCGTCCGCATTTCCATGTCAGTATCGTCAATCAGGTTTCTCCCTGCTGTGACTGTCATGGCGAAAATGATGCGGCTATTGTGCCTGATATCGGCATGTTTGCCAGCTTCGATCCCGTTGCGCTGGATCACGCCTGCATCGATGCGGTGAACGCCGCTCCGGTTATCGGAAGCAGTGTCCTTGGGCAATGTGAAGATGCTCATCACGATCATTTCACTAATATTCATCCCGTTACGGACTGGCATACGCAAATCTCTCATGCGGAAGCCATCGGCCTGGGCAACGGGGAATATGAACTGATTAGAATTTAACTATCCAGAAAAAAAAGAACGCGTCGCAGGAGATATCCTGCGACGCGTTTCATTTTAACTGAAACTCATTTTACAGTTAGAGAGCAGTTTTTATGATACGGCAAAGTAAAATCATGGAAAAGGCAAGATAGGCAAGGCCGGCATATCGTTCGGCGCAATGTTTCCAGTTTGTTATTGCCGTTTTTAATTTGTAGGGCCACGCAAAAAGGCGTTCAATTTTCCATTGTCTTTGCAAAAACTCTGCCATTTTGCGTGGGGGAATTTTTTACGGCTTTTCCCCGCCTTGGTTGCGGCTTTGTCTTGGCAGGGGGATGCCGAGTATCCGCATATGTTTTCGCAGCGTACTCGGCGGCAGACCCAGCAGGGCCGCCGCGCCGCCGCTGCCCTGTATTCTGTTGCCGGAAGAAAGCAGAGCGGCACGAATTCTTTCCGGATCGGGTGGTGGAGAAGCAGGTCTTCCTCGTCCGGACTTTTTGGAAAAATCAGTGATGACAAGGCGCGCCGCATCTTGGGGAGCGAGGGTGAGAATACGGTTTTTCGCGGCATGACCGAGTATGACGGCTCGTTCTACGGCATGGCGTAATTGCCGTACGTTGCCAGGCCAGCTCAGAGATTGGAGGGACATCATGAATTCGCCTGTCAGCAGAGGAGGACTTTCCAGGCCCTGGGTACGCACTGCGCTATGATAAAAATGTTCTGCAAGCAGAGGAATATCCTCATGACGTTCGCCCAGAGAAGGAACTTCAATAGTAAAAACTTCCAGACGAAACAGCAGATCTTCTCTGAACAGGCCCCGGCGTACCATATCCCAGAGGTTTCTGTGCGTGGCGGAAATAACCCGTACATCAACAGGAATATTTCGACTGCCGCCTACCCGTCGGATTTCGCCGGATTCCAGAACGCGCAGCAGACGTAACTGCGCCGGAGGCGAAAGTTCGCCTACTTCGTCAAGGAACAGTGTGCCTCCGCGAGCCTGCTCGAAAAAGCCGGCATGAGCCGTTGCGGCTCCCGTAAACGCGCCCTTTTCGTGGCCAAACAGTTCGCTGTCCATCAGGCTTTCCGTCATGGCGCCGCAGTTGACGCGAACCAGGGGGCCGTGACGTACAGGTGAGAGTGCGTGAATGGCTTCCGCAAACAGTTCCTTGCCTACGCCGCTTGCCCCGTGGATCAGAATTGTGGCGTGCGTGTCTGCCACGGCGTCTACCTGATCCATGGTTTTCCGAAGTCCCTTACAGCGTCGCAGCAGACTTTCTGCAGAGAGATTGACCGTCCCTTCGTCAATCATTGCCAGGGAGACAGGTTCCCGTTCTGCGGAAAGTCTGCGCGAAACGTCAAGTAGCAGCGGGCGAAAAGCTGCAACCAGTCTTACGCTTTCCTCGGAGTAATTGTCCGGATCAAGCGACATCCAGAATATTGCATGGGGAGTTTCTCCTTCCCTTGCTGCGGGAAGATGCAGACACAGGAAGGAGTTGTATACGCTGCCGAAGGAATCCCTCATGAAACGGTAAACTTGAGGCACAGCCGTCGCTCGGGGGCACAGCAGAATGTCTTTGTATTTCGGGTGGCACAGGGAGCGGACAACTCGAGAACGCAGAAGCTGGGAAATTCCGGGAGATGCGGAACGGGCATGTGTGCCTCTGGCATAGTCAATCAATGCCTCCGCCGAGTCGGCCCCGGGAGCCAGGGCATACCACAGCATTCGATCGGAGGGGACGGCATCCATCAGAAAGAAGCAAAGCTGATGTGCCATTTCATTAAGGGGCAGAGTTTCCGTGAGGTTGGCGACAAGTCGCTGGCAGGCGGATATAACGGCATTTTCCGACATATGCGCTCCGAAAGCATATAAAATATTTATGTGCTTTATTTATGTGTTTTATATATATGTGTCAAAACAATATATTATACGAAAAGACACATTAAAAATATGGAGTTATTCATGGTGATTTACTGTAATATATTGAAAAAATGAATAGTTTTGTATGGCATTGTTTTTGCTATACTCTTTTGCGGAAAACGGCCATATTTTTTGATGTGGCGCTGTTCTCCGGACTGAACCTCCCCCCAAACTTTTTCAGGAGTATTTCATGCAAGTTACCATCAGCTACACCCGTGAAGGGGATGTACACACCATGAAGACGGGCGGCGGAGCGTTGCCCGAACTGATCATCGACAACGGCCCTGTTCCTCCGGATCAGCGTTCCGGTACAGCCAAGCAGCTTCTGGGATGTGCGGCGGTGTTCTGCTATATGTCCGCTCTGCTCGGTTCGCTGGAAGCGCGTGACGTGGCGTATTCCAACGCTTCAGCCACGGCTACTCTCGAAGTGGGCGGAAATGAGCTTGGTCAGGGCAGGGTCAAGAAAATCACCATCGACGCGCACGTTTCCGTACCGGAAAAGGATGCCGACGTTTTCGCCCGTGTGGAAAAGATTATGCGTCATGGCTGCCTTGTCACCGGGTCACTGCATGACGGTATTGAAATGGCGTATAATCTGCATCCGGAATTTACTGCTTAACATGAAGAAGAGGCAGGGGGCCTGCCCCGAACAGGTTCCCCGCTGATGGAGCAAGCCATGAGCAGAAAACGCAAGATTGTGATCTGGGATACCAATGCAAGGCGAGCCTCGGAAATCAGCAGAAATTTCGGTATGGCCATGCAACATACTGGAATCCATCATGATCTGGAAATTATGTCCGAGCCTCCTCTGGTGGCGCGTATGGGGCTGAGCGGCAGATTGCCCGTATTGGAGGTGGACGGAATGCTCTGGAACTGGAAAATAGGAGAGGGTATTCCGGAGGAGGCGGCAGTCAAGCTGTTGTACCTGCTGGAGGAAAACATCGAGGCTGAGACAGGAAACAAGGAGAATGGAGCGTGATCCATCTGACCGATCGCATAGGCAATACCCCCCTTCTGCGCCTGGAGCATATTTCCCGCATGGTGGGAGCCAATATTTTTCTGAAATATGAAGCCTGCAATCCGTTCGGATCTGCACTGGATCGCACGGCATGGGGCTATCTGAAGCAGGCTGTGGACTGCGGTGAATTGAAACCGGGCGGCTGTGTAGTGGAAGCCTCTTCAGGTAATCTTGCGATCAGTCTTGCTCATATGTGTGCCGCCATAGGAATTTCCCTGTTTATTGTCATGCCGGAGCCGGAAGACGGCAGTATTCCGCATCTGCTTCGTCTGCTTGGCGCAGAGGTCAAGATCACTCCCGCGAAGGACGGCATGCTTGGGGCGCAGAAGCTGGCTGAATATCTGCATTCTGATATATGGGGCTCTTTCCATCCGAATCAGTTCTATAATCAGGAGGGGCCGAGAATTCATTATGAAACTACCGGAGCGGAAATTCTCAGGCAATGCGCCGAATTGAATTTCCAGCCGGACCTGTTCATTTCCGGTGTCGGGTCCGGCGCCACGATCAGCGGTGTGGGACGGCGTCTGCGCGAATCTTCGCACCCTGTCAGCATTGCGGCGGTCGAACCTGCCGAATCTCCGGTATTGTCCGGCGGCAAGGCTGCTCCTCATGCTCTGCGCGGCATAGGGGCGGGTTTTGTTCCCAGCGTGTTGAATCGTTCTCTGATTGCTCATGTGGTTCCCGTATGTGCAGAAGATGCCATTCGTGCCTGCCGTCGTCTGCTCGGCAAGGAAGGGCTGACCTGCGGGCCGACAACGGGCGCCAATCTGCATGCAGCCCTGCAGCTTGCCGGCCGGAAGGAATATCGGGGCAAGAACGTTGTCATCATGGGACATGACGGTTTGGAACATCATCTTGCCGCAATTCGCGTGTGAGGCGTACCGGCGTCGATAACCCTTTTCCCTCTGCCCGGTATGGGCTGAGATTTCCGGAGCAATCATGCAATATGTCATCGACATGATGAATGGTACGCGCTGCCGTCTTTCCATTACTGCAACGGCATCCGACGTGAAGAGTTTCATGGATACGGCTCTGCGCGATCTTAAAAAAGAGGCTCCAAAAGGGTTTACACTTGCCGGAGCTGCAAAAGATGATCCTCTTCTGAGACGTGTTGCGGAGAGAGCTGTCTCCCATATGGCGTCCGTATTTTCTTCTCAGGCCCTGCGTGAAGCGGATAAGCACCCTGTGGCTCGTCCCTGGCCGGAGGCGGAAGGGGGTATAGCTCTGCCTGCGTATGGGCAGGAATTCAAGTTTGTCATGCTGGCGGACGTACTGCCGGATATTCCCTTTCCTGATGATTTTTCTGCACTGGCTTTGGAAGTCCGCGAGCCGGATATTCCTCCCGCGGAGGTTTTTCGTTCCATTGAACGCCTTATGCGTCCGCTTGTGAAGCTGGAGGCCGTGACGGACAGGCGTCTTCCTGCGAATGGGGATGTGATGGACGTGAGCGTCGAGGGGGATATCGACGGTATGCCTGTGCCGGGTCTGAAAAAACAGGAAATGTCATTGCCTTTGGATTCTTTTGCCGTGGAACGGGATGAAGAAACATCAAAAACGGATTTGTCGCGGGTTGTGGAAAAGGTGGCCCGGGGACTTCATGTAGGGGAAGAAGGGGAAGGCGTTATGCTCTGCCCGGAAAATTATCCTCTTCCCTCATTGCGTGGAAAACCTGTTCGCCTGAAGGTGACGCTGCGTTCTCTCCGGCGGCGTGAAGTGCCGTCTCTGACCGACGAAACTGCCGTAAAACTCGGATATCCGGATGCAAGAACGCTGAAGGCAAAGGCCTATACGACCGTGATGAATCGCTGCGTTCTATCCCGACGGGAGGAGGCCAATGAAGCTCTTTTCCGTATGTTGCCCGGTCTGGAAGATGTAGAGGTGCCTGAAAGTCTGCAACGGATATTCCTGGCTGAATATATGGCAGATATGAAAAGCTTTTTGAGGAATACCGGCGTGGAAAATGATCCCCGTATGAAGGAAGTACTTGCCTCATCCAGGGAAGAAGGGCAGCGCATGGCAGAGGAAAATGCAAAGCGTCATGTGTATCTGCTTGCCTATGCGTACAAAACGGGCATCAGTATCCCGGAAAAGGATGTGGATGAACAGGTGCGTATGTTGGCCGTGCAGGCCGGAAAGCCCGTGGATGAATTCCGTAAGGGTATGGAAGAGAGCGATATGCTGGACAGCCTTGAAGAACGGATGATGGCGGGCAAGGCTATGGAAAAGATATACGCCGCCGTAAAGAAGGTTGTCGTAGACGCGGAAGGCAAACCGGTTCCTGTGCCGGAACGTAGTTGAATCACAGATGGAGAGGAAGACCAAAAGGTATATCGGTTGAGAGAATTTCATATGCAGGGCCAGGATGTATCAGGTGTGTCCTGGCCCTGTGTTATCGTAAACAGTGTGAACGTTGACATGCCGTTTTTGTACGATTTAGCCAGACTGGCAGATAGGTCAACGTATGACGTTATCTTATTGTTTCAATATATTAATTACAGTTCTGTATGTCGATCATAATGAGTATTCGTGCGTCTTGTCATAAACGACATGTCAATATTCTTTTGCACTGATACCCATACGCTTCATTCTGCTTCGCAAGGTGTTTGGGTTGATACCGAGCAGAAGGGCGGCTCCGTATTTTCCGCTGATACGCCCCTTGCATTTATGCAATGCTCTGAGAATATGGTTTTTGTTCAGAGCGTCCAGATTGCTTAAATCTTCTTCCTGATGCTCCGTTCCAATAGGAATGTCTTCGTTTTCATCCTCCGGTCTGAACAGAATATCGCTTTTTCCGTTCATGCTTGCTCGGATAACAGCGCGTTCTACGGCATGTTGCAGCTGACGAACGTTACCCGGCCAGCGTGCCGTGAGCATGGCGTTGACTGTGGCAGGGGGAACGGTGAATGAACCGGAAAGTCCGAGTCTGGCCGGCGCGGTGGCACAGAAATGACGGAGCAGGACGATGATGTCTTCTCTTCTTTGGCGCAGAGGGGGAATTTTCAGAGGAAAGAGGGAAAGACGATACCAGAGATCTTCGCGAAAATTTCCCGTACGCGTCATACTGCGGAGATTTCTGTGCGTAGCGGCGAGAATACGGATGTTCAGGCCGATACGCCGCTCGCCCCCGACGCGTTGAAGTTCCCTCCGTTCCAGCACCCGTAGTAATCTGGCCTGTGCGGCAAGAGGCAGTTCTCCTATTTCATCCAGAAACAGGGTGCCTCCCTGAGCCTGCTCAAAAAAGCCCCTGCTGGAACTTTGGGCGCCGGTGAACGCACCTTTTTCGTGGCCGAACAGGGCGCTGTCGATCAGCGAATCCGGCAGGGCGCCGCAGTTGACGGGGACAAAAGGACCATTCGCAAAGGGAGAAAGGCGGTGTATGGCGCGGGCAACAACTTCCTTACCCACGCCGCTTTCTCCCTGAATGAGAACCGTTGCATTGGTAGGAGCTACGGCTTCCATCTCACGGAGTACGGCGCTCATGCCATTGCATTGGCGCAGCAGTGCGATGTCGTCCTGACTTGTTCCATAAGTAAAGATGGCTCCCGGTTCTTCTGAAGGGCTGGCAGGAAGAAAATTTTCCATGAGGGCGGAAAGAAAAGGGCGTAACTCTGCCAGTATAGATGCGTGTGTTTTATTGAATAATCCGCTCTGTTTAGCACAGAAAGAAAGAGAAAGAAGACTATTTTCCGAATTGTCTATAAAATTGATGCTCAGCCGAGACAGGTAAGATGGAAAAACATGACGATAATGTCGTGCAACACCGGGAAATATTCGATAATCAGGCCAGAGATGTATTTGATTTTTTTTATCAAAAAGAGTGTTTTCGTACTCTTCTTTACTTAGTAAAATAATATTTTCATCTTCTATTTCTTCATTATCGAGGGAATTTCCGGCTGTAGTGAGTACAGTTATTTTTTTTCTTATGCGATTAATAAAATAACAGACGAGAAGAGAGGCAGGTATAAATGGAGATAGAGCATTATAAATTATATTTATACATTCCTCAAGCCTGATTAGGCGGCATGCATTTAGTGAAACAGATTGAAAAATTGAAAAAACAAGTTCTTTCTCAGACATGATAGATCCTTTACGGAATATATTAATGGAATAAAAGAAAAAGATTCAAGTATAGAAAGGGCGGGAATCCTGTGATTCCCGCCCCAGGAGCTATGAGACGAAAAGAGAGCTTATATGATGATGTCGGGCAGCCAAGTGGCGAGTGCAGGGAAGATGGTCAGAATGAGCACCATGAGCAGCATGGCAACGAAGTAGGGAACGATATATTTGAAAATGGAGGCCATGGGCACATGGGGTGCGGCGGTGCTCATGGCAAATACGTTGATGCCCACGGGAGGGGTGACCTGGCCCATTTCCATGAGAATGACACAGACCACGCCGAACCATACGGGATCAAAGCCCAGTGCGCTGATGGTGGGGAAGATGGCGGGCAGAGTGAGCAGGATCATGGGAATGACGTTGATCATGCAGCCCAGAATAATATAGAGGATTACCACTCCGAGGAGTATGACATACCTGTTGGCACCAAGCCCCGTGACAAAATCCGCCAGTTCAAAGGGCACGCGCGTGACGGCGAAAAAACTGCCCAGCAGCCCGACGCCAACCAGAATGACAAGCAGCTTGCCTGTGACCTGGGCCGTGGTGACAAGAGAGGTGACGAAGCCCTGCCAGGTCATGCGACGTCTGGCAACGGCATAGAGCAGGGTTCCGGATGCGCCGACGGCTCCGCCCTGAGTGGGACTGAAAAAGCCTGTGAGTATGCCGCCAAGCACCACGGTGATGAGTATAATCATACCAAGGACGCCCTTGAGTGAGGCTATCTTTTCCGCAAAACTCACTTCTTCGCCGCGGGGAGCCAGATGAGGATACTTGCGGGCAAATAT
>DWXS01000030.1 GCA_019119045.1 Candidatus Mailhella merdavium
CCATCGCGTGATGACAATACTGGCTGAATAACCCATCCCTCCCCCCCAAATCGAAACTCGCCGTAAACACTATTGCTTGGCGGCGAGTTTGCTTATGTACTCTTCAATTTTTACGAGTGTTTCATCCGGGCAGGTCAATAGAAGGTTGATAATCCCTTTCATCCGTTGCCTTCTTTCCCTTTCGCATTGGGCAAGCAGGTTTTGTGGTTTAAACTTAAGGATAGAGGCAAGAGTGAACAAGTATCCGATGGGGAAATCTCCCTGACCGGATTCAAGGGCAGCAATTTTCTGCTCGGAAATGTGACTTCGTTCTGCCACCTGTTTTAATGTCAATTTCTTCTTTACCCGTTTCTGTTTAATCTGGTTTCCTAAAGCGACCCTGATGTGATCCATAATTTATACTCCTTGATTTTGAAATTTCATCAAGGATATCAGAGAAGTACACTTTCAAAACATATAAATTTTTTCAAGAATTTCGATTTTCGATGTGAACAATTTTTAAACCGTCGGCTATACTATAGGAAATTTCCACTTTCAGTCAGTTTTTGTTTTCAGTTTCTATAGTTATCCTGAGGTGAGCGACAGACAGATACTTTCTGGGTACAAATTTTCGATTGGATATTAGTACCCCTAAAAATCAATGGAGAATAATAAATGAATACTAAGAATTTCGACTTCTATGAATTCTTAACCTCATGAACTCTGGCAAAGCTGAAACTGAAATTTGCAACATTTTTAATATTAAGACGCAAAAAACGCTGACACATCTACTTTATTTTGAAAGGCTAACACCTAAAGGTTTCGGCCTTTTTACGTTTCTGATGTCGGACGTTCTGTTTATCCCCTTTCCTTCAAAACTTTTCAGAAGCCGAATACCTGCATCATTCAACGGCGGCTTCTTTTATATCCTTTCTGAAAGAAAGGCCCCGCCGAGGAAACCCTGCTGTTCCCTCTCCTTCCGGAAGGAGCTATGGTCGATTGTTTCTCGTCAAGTCCGTTTTTCCTGAAGCTGGGTAAAGTCCAAAATATAACTCTTATAAAATGGAAAGCGCGCCTGCCCGCATGAGAATCTGATGATAAAACGCACGGATTATTCGCTCCGGGATTGCGATAAACAGGGCCTGCATATATGCTCCGCCCAAACAGTACGGAACATTTCCGCATCTGTGCAAGCCTGACAAGGAGAATGCTTCATGTTCAAGCTGATCGGCCTTCTGTTTCTGGCGCTTGTCACCGTCCCGGGAGTGAGCATGGCGGACACGCTGCGCGACAACGCTCCTGAAAACGGACGTCTGCTCCGGCTCGTCGTACTCAGTCGTCACGGCGTGCGCTCCCCCACGCAATCTCCGGAAGAGCTGGCGAAGTGGGCCTCCCGTCCCTGGCCGCAATGGCCCGTCGGACGCGGGGAGCTTACCGTTCGAGGCGGAGAGCTGCTTACCATCCAGTGGGAACAGGTACGCCGGATGCTGGCGGAAGAAGGGCTGCTTCCCGAACAGGGTTGTCCGGCCCCGGAAGATATTCGCTGTATAGCAGATGCGGAACAGCGCACCAGAAAAAGCGCGGAGGCCATTCTGAAGGGACTGGTTCCGGGCTGCAACATTTCTGTGGATTCCGATCCGGACAAGGTTACCCCGCTGTTTCATCCCGTCAAGGCCGGGCAGGCACATCTGGACGCACAGGCAAGCCGGACAAGTCTGAAACAGAAACTTGATACGCTTTCCGTCCCTCCCGACGCCATGGAACTCATACAGAAGGTCACGGGCTGCTGCTCTTCCCGCATGTGCGGAAGCGAAGTGCGCAACTGCACGCTGGCTGCCCTTCCCGATACGGTGGGTTTTGAAAAGGGAGACGTAAAATTGAACGGACGACTGGCCATAGCTTCCAGTCTGGCCGAAATATTCCTGCTGGAATACGGCCAGTGGCCGGATCAGAACGCCGGATGGGGCGAAGTAGACGCAGCGGCCCTGAAAACCATGCTCCCCGTCCACAATATTGTTTTCGACGCGCTCAACCGCGATCCCGTTATTGCCGCCGCCAGAGGCGGAGCCATGCTGCGGGCGATACGGGACTCTCTGACGCAGGATCAGGCGCGTATCGTCATTTATGCGGGACACGACACCAATATTGCCAATGTGGGCGGGCTGCTCAATCTCAACTGGGACATCCCCGATCAGGGGCATAATTCCATTCCGCCCGGAGGGGCTTTGCTGTTTTCCCTGTGGGAAACTGCGCCCGACACACAGGAAATTCGCGCCTTCTTCCTCTCTCCCACACTGGAAACTCTGCACGCAAAAACACCAGCGGCACAACCTCTTGTTCTTGACGCCGGTCTGCTCTGCAACGGATCGCCCTGCACGCCGGAAGCCTTCTCTCTTCTGACGGACGGCAAGCAGCCCCGCTGATCCCGTATCCGGCGCGCTCCGGTGCGCCGGATACTCCCGCCCATCTCCCGATACCGGTTGACGAGTTTTTCTGCTGCGGGCATGGTTCCCGGCATGAGACCCGTCTCAGGGACGGACAACGACAAGGCTCCGGGAGGAAGGATATGGCGGACAGCGACATGGACGACGTGACGCGGGAGGAACTTCAAAACCGTCTTATACGGGAAATAAGCTCTGTTCTTGACGGCACCGGGCTGGGTGTGCAGAGTTCCGGTAACACGCTGGAAAAACCGTCGGCTGCCCGAAGCCTACCGACAGCCCGGAAACAACCGCAGGCCGCTGCGCATGGCCCGTTATTTTGCCCTTGTCGGAACGCTGATCGGCCTGGGCTGCGGGCTGGCCGCGAGCTACGGCCTGCTTCCGCGACTGCCGGAGTTTCATTCCTTTATCAGCGATCTGCTGGGCCTGACCGTAAAACTCTCAGATATCCGTCCCTGAAAGACTCCGCTTGCTGTCGGCCGCCTCTGTGGGGGCGGCCGCACTGCCGCTTTCTTCTTTGCTCATGACGTGCTTTCTTCCTGAAGAGAAAGAGCCGCCCCTCTTCAGCTTATCCGAACACCCTTCTCTCTGAATCTCTTTCTGAATAGTTATCTTTCCGTCTTTCCTTCCCTATACCGAACGCTCCATCCCGCCCCGGATGAAACGGAACCTGCCCTTATGGCGAACTACCTTGACAAGCGTGCCGGGGCAATGGGATGCTTTTCCGTCAAACGTTTCCCCGCAAGTTCCGTAATTCCGCCCGACTGAGGGCGACAGTCTGCCTCATGAGCATGGAACAGCCTCTCTCCCCCCGAAGGCGCGGCCTCCGTTTGCTGCGGCGGCTGCTCTTCTGTCTTGTTCTCCTGTGCGCGCTGGATATCGGCCGTTATCTTGTCTGGCCGCCTGTAAGCTGGTTGTCCTTCGCCAATCCTCAAACAACCTCTCTGATCAGATATCGTCAGGATGAATGGCGCAGAGAAAAAGGAAAACAGAGAGACGAGGACATGCCGATACGCCGGATCTGGGTTCCGCTGAACCGTATATCGCCCAACCTGCGCAAGGCCGTGGTCATTTCGGAAGACGACACCTTCTGGGAACACGACGGTTTCAATTTCAGCACCATGCGCGACGCTCTGGAAAGGAATCTGAAGGAGGGCCGCCTTGCGGCCGGGGGCAGCACCATCACCCAGCAGCTCGCAAAAAATCTCTGGTTCAGCCCGGAGCGTTCCATTCTGCGTAAAATCAAGGAAGCCATCATGGCCTGCCGTCTGGAACTGACGCTGGACAAAAACCGTATTCTGGAGCTGTATCTCAACGTCGTGGAATGGGGAAACGGCATATACGGAGCGGAAGCCGCAGCTCGCCATCATTTCGGGAAGTCCTGCGCCAGTCTTACGGAATACGAGGCGGCCTGTCTGGCGGCCATTCTTCCGGCTCCACGCACGCGAACCCCGTCCTCACCTCTGGTCAAGAAACTGGCAGGCAGGCTGGTACGGCGTATGCCTCTGTATTGAAACACCCTGATATCCCCGGACATCCTCGAAGTTCTGAAACAGAATATTCCGTATTTTCCCCAAACTATCCGTATCTTCAACAGAGGATATTCATGCGACCGGACCCGTCTTCCGAGTTTTCCTGCGTTGATAGCATTCATCAAATCCCGTAAAGTCCCCGAAATAACGGACGGAACTGCACCGTCCTGCAAACAGCCAACATTTTTCCGACCGCGCGAGCCGCTTCCGCGTCTCCGGGCCGGAGCGCACAGCGCAAGGAGAAGCCCCATGTCCAACAGTCCCCGTATAGGGTGGATCGGCACGGGCGTCATGGGTTCCGCCATGGCCGCTCACCTGCTGGCCGCAGGTTATTCCATGACCGTTTATAACCGTACAACATCCAAATGCCGGTCGCTGCTGGACAGCGGCGCAGTTCTGGCCGCATCTCCGGCCGAAGTGGGCGAGGCAAGCGATATCGTCTTCTCCATCGTAGGATATCCCGCAGATGTGGAAGAAGTTACCATCGGCGCCCACGGCTGTCTTGCCGGGCTTGGGAAAGGCGGTATTCTGTGCGACATGACGACCTCCAGCCCCGCCCTCGCCCGCCGCATTGCCGAAGAAGCGGCAAAGCAGAGCAAATTTGCTCTGGACGCCCCCGTTACAGGCGGCGATATCGGCGCGCGCGAAGCCCGTCTTTCCATCTTTGTGGGCGGAGAACACAGCGCATTTGAACGCGTACTGCCCTGCCTCGAAGTCATGGGAAAAAAGATCCTGCACTGCGGTGAAGCAGGCACGGGACAGTCCGCCAAGCTGGCGAATCAGGTAGCCATTGCCGGCGTCATGTTCAGCGTATGCGAATCCCTGCTGTTCGCACAGGAAGCAGGTCTCGACGTCGCCAAATGGCGGGATCTGGTCGGATCCGGCGCGGCAGGAAGTGCGGCCATGAACACCCTGGGCATCCGCCTTCTCGGACTGGACTATGAACCCGGCTTCTTTGTCGACCACTTCATCAAGGATCTGGGCCTCTGTCTGGAAGAATGCCGACGTATGGGCCTTGTTCTGCCCGGTACGGAGCTGGCGGAAGAAGTGTACCGCCTTGTCCGGGCCAAAGGCGACGGCTCAAAAGGCACGCAGGTACTGATCCGGACACTGGCGGAACTGTCCGGCAAAACATGGCAGGCCCATGCCTGATACTTCTCTATTCCGGCCGGAAGCACCTCCGGCCGGAACGGCCTTTTTGTTCTCCGGCTCTTGTACTAACAACAAAATAAAAGGGGCTGTCCTAGCTAAGACTAGTGTTTAGCTTGTTTTACCCAATAAGTTAGCTGAGTTAGAAGTTGTTTATGGTTGCCTCCATTGAAGCGCCATTCGCATTCTTTGAGGAACCAGTAAAAGTGTTC
>DWXS01000031.1 GCA_019119045.1 Candidatus Mailhella merdavium
GCTGGGTGCGCTGCTCAAGGCGCGCGGGCTTTCCGTCACCATCCAGAAGCTGGACCCCTATATCAACGTCGACCCGGGTACCATGAGCCCGTTTCAGCACGGCGAGGTCTTCGTCACGGACGACGGGGCGGAAACGGACCTGGACCTCGGTCACTATGAACGCTATCTGGGCGTTCCTCTCTCTCAGAAAAACAACACCACCTCCGGCCGTATTTATTATGACGTCATCACCAAGGAACGCCGGGGAGACTATCTGGGCGGCACCGTGCAGGTGATCCCCCATATCACCGACGAAATAAAGCGCACCGTACTCAGTCTGGCGCAAGGGGACAATCCTCCCGATGTCGCGCTCATCGAAATCGGCGGCACGGTAGGGGACATCGAAGGCCTGCCCTTCCTCGAGGCCATGCGTCAGCTGCGCACCGAACTCGGCCGCGATCACTGCCTCAACATCCATCTGACGCTGGTGCCCTATCTGCGCTCGGCCGGAGAACACAAAACAAAGCCCACCCAGCACAGCGTCAAGGAACTGCTTTCCATCGGCATCCAGCCCGACGTCATCCTCTGCCGCTGCGAGGAGCCCATTCCTGCGGAAGTCAAGCGCAAGATTTCCCTGTTCTGCAACGTGGACGAAGACGCCGTCTTCTCCTCCGTAGACGTGAAAAACGTGTACGAAGTTCCTCTCAAATTCTACGATGAGGGCTTTGATCAGAAAATCGCCATCATGCTCCGTCTGCCCGCAAGAAACGCGGATCTCACGGCATGGCGTCAGCTTATCTACGACTTCGATCACCCTGAAGGCACCGTGACCATCGCCATCGTGGGCAAGTATGTCGAACTCAAGGAAGCCTACAAGAGCCTGCATGAAGCTCTCATCCATGCGGGCGTGGCCAATCACGTCACCGTCAATCTGCGCTATGTCAATTCCGAGGAAATTTCCCCGGACAATCTGGAAAAGACCTTTGCCGACTGCGACGGCATTCTGGTTCCCGGCGGATTCGGCTACCGCGGTGTGGAAGGCAAAATAGAAGCCATACGCTACGCCCGCGAGCAGAAGATTCCCTTCTTCGGCATCTGCCTCGGTATGCAGTGCGCCGTGATCGAATACGCCCGCCATGTGGCGGGTATCGCCAAAGCCAACTCCGAAGAGTTCGATCCCCTGGGCGCGGACAAGGTCATCTATCTCATGACCGAATGGTATGACTTCCGCAAGCACGCCATGGAAACCCGCGACGAGGCCAGCAACAAGGGCGGTACCATGCGCCTCGGTGCCTATCCGTGCCGGGTGCTGCCCGGCACCCATGCCTGGGATGCCTATCAGACGGAGGAAATATCCGAACGCCATCGCCACAGATACGAATTCAACAACGCCTACAAGGACATTCTGGCCCAGCACGGCATGATCTTCAGCGGCACATCCCCCGACGGTTCGCTGGTGGAAATGGTGGAGGTTCCGGATCATCCCTGGTTTGTCGGCTGTCAGTTCCACCCCGAATTCAAATCCAACCCCATGCACGCCCATCCGCTGTTCAAGGCCTTCATCGCCGCTGCGCTCAAACAGCATGAAAAACGTCAGGCGGAGCTGTAGCTCTTTCCGGACTGCGCTCCTGCACAGGCATCACAACCCATCCCCTCTGCCGGATGCCCTCCTCAGGCACGGGTATCCGGCTCCGGAGAAGGGGCTTTGACGCGGCTGCCGTTCGCGGCTATGCTCTTCCCGTATTTTTCCGCACCTCAATTCTGTCGGGTGATTCATGCATCAGCTTCCTCTTTATGACATACTCTGCCGCAGCCATTTCGTTCTGGCCGGCCCGTGTGCGCTGGAAGATTTCGGTCTGGCACTGGATACCGCGCACGGCGTGAAGGAAGCCGCCCGAAAGGCCGGTCTGCCCGCAGTATTCAAATGTTCCTGGGACAAGGCAAACCGCACCTCCGGTTCCTCCTTCCGGGGGCCGGGCATGTCCAGGGGGCTGGAATGGCTGGCCCGTATCAAGGAAGATACAGGCCTGCCCATCGTCACGGATATCCACCTGCCCGATCAGGCCGCGCCCGTGGCCGAAGTGGCGGACATCCTCCAGATTCCCGCCTTTCTTTCCCGGCAGACGGATCTGCTTCTGGCCGCGGCGGCCACTCAACGCATCGTCAACGTCAAAAAGGGGCAGTTCCTTGCCCCGTGGGATATGGGGCCGGTGAAGGCAAAAATCGAAAAGGCCGGCAATCCGCGCATTCTCCTGACGGAACGCGGAGCAAGCTTCGGATACAACAACCTCGTGGTGGACTATCGTTCCTTCCCCATCATGCAGGAACTGGGCGTGCCGGTGGTGTTCGACGCCACGCATTCGGTTCAGCTGCCCGGCGGGCTCGGCACCTCTTCCGGAGGTCAGCGGCAGTTTGTACCCGTGCTGGCCAGAGCAGCCGCAGCGGCAGGGGTCAACGGCGTCTTTCTCGAAACCCACCCGGATCCGGACAAGGCCCTGTGCGACGGCCCCAACAGCTGGCCGCTGGCCAGACTGGAAGGCCTGCTGCTTGAGCTGACGGCAATCTGGAGCATTTCCCATGCCTGCTGAACACGGACAGACTCCGCCTTTTGCTCAGGCTGCCGACGTGCGCATGCTCGTGCTTGATGTGGACGGCGTGTGTACCGACGGCAAGCTGTATGTGGACGGAAGCGGACACGCGCTGAAGTGCTTTCATGCACACGACGGCATAGGCATAAAGCTTGCCCTCCGTGCCGGACTGGATATCGCCGTCATCACGGGCAGGGACGATCCCGGAGTACGCGCCCGCATGACGGGGCTGGGCGTGCGTCATTATTTCCCCGGCCATGAGGCCAAAATGCCCGCCCTGCGTCTGCTGGAGGAAGAAAGCGGGATTAAGCCCGCGCAAATGGCCTACCTCGGCGACGACTTCATCGATCTTGAACCCATGGCGGCCGTGGGCATGCCCATGGCCGTGGCCAATGCCCGTCCGGAAGTGCTGCGCGCCGCACGATACGTCACCAGACTTCCCGGCGGAGAGGGCGCGGTGCGCGAAGCCGTGGAATGGCTGCTCCGGGAACGGGGGCTTCGCGATCTTGCAGCCGTCTGGCTCAACGGAGCGCAACGCTGAAACATTCGGTACAGGAATCCGCAAACGCATGCCATATCCAGACTTTCTCCAAAATCAGCTCCGCATGCAGGAATTGAAGAACGCCGGATCTGCGCCCCACTGCGCTGCTGTCAGCTTCTTCCCGCTGACCGGCGGCTGCGGACATCGGTCATGCTCTCCGGACGCCGGAAATCATTCCGCGGGAGTTTCGGCGGTGCGGCCATGATCAAGCATATCCGCCTGCTGCTTGCCCCCGCTCTCCTCATTGCCGCCATGGGAGGAGCCTACCTCGGCTGGCAGACATGGCAGACAAAGCGGACGCTGAACGCTCTTGCCGAAGTCACGCGCTCCATGGACATGGAAGCCATTCTACGGGGAAAGGTCAGCGCGCTGCCCGGAGAAACCCCGGAAGGGACAGCGACCTCCGTAGACCTCGCCATACGCGGCATCACCCTCAACGAGGGAGAAAACGGCTTTGAGCTGTGGAGGCTCCGGGCCGACTGGGCGACGCTGAGGGAAGAGATAGACAAAGTGGATCTGAGTTCCCCCCATGTGCGCTATCATATGGGGGAAAGGACGAACAATACGGAGGCTCCTTCCGACTATCTCGACGTGACTGCGCTCAGCGGCCTCATTGAGGAAGGCAACTCGCGCATAACGCTGCGCGGAGACGTGCGTGCCGAACATGACGCCAACATCCTCACCGGCCCTGAAGCCGTTTTTCTCAACAACACCCGCATACTGACCTTTCCGGAAGGCGCGGACCTCAACGGGCCGACGTTGAGCGGCACTGCGAAGCTCTTGCGCTGGAACGTTTCCACGAATATTCTTGAAGGGGAAGGCGGCGTCAGCATGACCTGGACTCCCCGGGACGACGCGGCCCCCTCCGGGCCTTCCGCTCCGGAACAGCATCTTTCCTCACAAGAAGCCGCGGCCGATACTCCCGCGCAAGCAAAGGATCAGATACAGTGAAAACATTCCTCGGTTCCTGCCTCCTTGCCCTGACTCTGGCGGCCGCTTCCGCCCCGGCTTTTGCGGCGTCAAGCCCTCTGGGGGGGAACGATTCAAAAGCTCCCGTCCGCGTGACGGCGGATACCATGACCTATGAACCGGACAAAAATATCGTCGTTTTTTCCGGAAATGTGGAAGTAACTCGCGAAAACTTCCGGATGTGGTCTGCCAAGCTCACCATGTATATGAAGGAGCAGAAAAGTTCGGGAGGAAACAGGGAGGCGAACTCTGCAAACAGCGGCCTTGACGCCATGAAGACCGGCGATCTCGATCGCATCGTTGCGGAAAAGAACGTGCGCTTCCGCATGGACACGAAATCGGGCACGGCACAGAAGGCCACATGGCTGGCCGACAGGGAAGAACTCGTGCTGGAAGGCAATCCGGTGCTGCTGGACGGCCAGAACTCCGTCACCGGCAACCGCATTCGCTATTTCGTCAGGGAAAACCGCAGTCAGGTTGAGGGAGGATCCGGCAAGCGCGTGGAAGCCGTCTTCTCCAGCGGCGGGGGGAAATAAATGGGATCGACGCTGGCAGGCAAGTCGCTGCGCAAGGTATTCGGAAGCAAGGAAGTCGTACACGACGTCACCCTCTCCATGGAGCAGGGGGAAATCGTGGGCCTGCTCGGCCCCAACGGGGCGGGAAAGACAACGTCCTTCTATATGCTGACGGGCATACTCAAACCCTCCGGCGGGCAGGTGCTGCTGGACGGACGGGACATAGGATCGTGGCCCCTGTACCGCAGGGCCCGTGTCGGACTGAGTTACCTGCCGCAGGAAAGTTCCATTTTCCGCCGCCTCACCGTCCGGCAGAATCTCCAGATCATTCTGGAACATACCGGACTTTCCCGCAAGGCCCAGAAAGAACGCGCCGATCGCCTGCTTGAGGAATTCGGCCTGACCAGACTGGAAAAATCGCTGGCCTCCTATCTCTCCGGCGGCGAACGCCGGAGGCTGGAAATAGCCCGCTGCCTGATCCGCGATCCGCTCTTTGTGCTGCTGGACGAACCCTTTGCCGGAATCGATCCTCTGGCCGTCGGCGATATCCAGCAGCTTATCCGGGGCCTCAAGGAACGGGGCATCGGCGTTCTCATCTCCGACCACAACGTGCGGGAAACGCTGACCATCTGCGACCGGGCCTCGCTTATGTTTCAGGGCAACCTCATTCTGTCCGGCACGCCCGACGAAATCGTCGCCAACGAACAGGCCCGGCATGTCTATCTCGGCGAGGATTTCCGCCTTATCTGACACCCCGCCCTTCGTTTCCTCTTTCTGGAAGCCCTCCTCTGTCGGATTCCATAGAACAAGGAAGCATTGCGCCCTTTCGGAAAGCTTCTCGCCTTCACAGCATACCCATATCCCCATAGAAAAATCTGCCTGCGGCTCTGCAAGCTGTTCTTTCTGCCCCATGTGGAGAGAACGGACATACGCAGCGGAGGGAGGTCGTAACGCGAAAAATGCTTCGGCAGCTATAAATCGACCGCTCTCCTGTCCCGACGCGTGAAGCATTGCGGCCCGACGCAGCCCCAAAAAGAAACACTTCGTCCGAAAAGTTTCAATTTCCATAAAATCAATGAAATACAATATATTATCTATAAAAAAATCATTATCGCAATACTCCTCCCGGAAAAACTGCATCCTCATGGTTTGCCAAAAGCAAAGGCATGTCTTACTGTTTGGGCCTCAACGATCTTATCACGGAGACACCCCATGTTCGGTTATCTGATGGGCAAAATATTCGGCACGCGCAATCAGCGTTATCTCAAATCGCTTCGTCCTCTGCTGCGTAAAATCAACGCGCTGGAACCGGAAATGCAGGCGCTTTCCGACGAAGAACTGGCCCCCCGTCTGGCGGAATACCGCCGCCAGGTTCAGGAGGAAGGACGCAGTCTCGATGCGCTGCTGCCCGAAGTCTTTGCCCTTGTACGCGAGGCGTCCCGACGTATTCTCGGTATGCGTCACTATGATGTCCAGTTGATAGGCGGCATCGTTCTGCATCAGGGCAAGATCGCCGAAATGAAGACCGGCGAAGGCAAAACGCTGGTGGCGACGCTGCCCGTCGTCCTCAACGCCATTTCCGGCAAGGGCGTACATGTGGTCACGGTGAACGACTACCTTGCCCGACGCGACGCCGAATGGATGGGGCAATTATACAAGGGACTCGGACTTTCCGTGGGTATCATTGTACACGGGCTTTCCGACGAACAGCGCAAAATCGCCTATAACTCCGACATCACCTACGGCACGAACAACGAATTCGGCTTCGACTATCTGCGCGACAACATGAAGTTCTACAAAGAACAACTGGTGCAGCGCGGACACAACTTCGCCATTGTGGACGAAGTCGACTCCATTCTTATCGACGAAGCCCGCACGCCGCTGATCATTTCCGGCGCAGGGGATGAATCTACCGGCCTGTATCGTCAGATGGACGAAGTCGTCCGCCGTCTGACCCCCGGGGAACATTTCACTGTGGATGAAAAGGCCCGTACCGCGCTGCTGACGGAAGAGGGCGTGGCCCAATGCGAACGTATTCTGTCCATCGACAATCTGTTCGATCCTCAGAACATCATGCTCCAGCACCATATTCAGCAGTCTCTGCGCGCCCACCACGCCTATAAGCGCGACGTTGACTATATCGTCAACGAAGAAGGCAAAGTCGTCATCGTCGACGAATTTACCGGCCGCCTCATGGAAGGCCGTCGCTTCGGCGACGGGCTGCATCAGGCTCTGGAAGCCAAGGAACGGGTGCATATCGAAGCGGAAAACCAGACGCTGGCAAGCATCACCTTCCAGAACTATTTCCGCATGTATGACAAACTTTCCGGCATGACCGGCACGGCTCAGACCGAAGCTGTGGAATTCAGCCAGATATACGGGCTGGAAACCATCACCATCCCCACCAACAAGCCCATGATCCGCGACGACAGACCGGATCTCATCTATCGTACCCAAAGGGAGAAGTTCAACGCCATCGTTCAGGCCATCAAGGAACTCCACGAAAAGGGGCAGCCTGTTCTTGTCGGCACCATTTCCATTGAAACTTCAGAACTTCTCTCCTCCATGCTTCGCAAGGAAGGGATTCCTCACAATGTACTGAATGCCAAGCAGCATGCCCGTGAAGCCGAAATCGTCGCCCAGGCAGGTCAGGCAGGCCATGTAACCATCGCCACCAACATGGCCGGACGCGGTACGGATATCAGGCTCGGCGAAGGTGTCACCGAACTGGGCGGTCTGCATATCCTCGGCACAGAACGTCATGAGAGCCGCCGTATCGACAACCAGCTGCGCGGACGTTCCGGACGCCAGGGCGACCCCGGCTCTTCCCGCTTCTATCTTTCGCTTGAAGATAATCTCATGCGTATCTTCGGTTCCGATCGCATTTCCGGCCTCATGGAAAAGCTCGGTATGGAAGAAGGCGAACCCATTGAAAACCGTCTGGTGTCCAAAGCCATTGAGAACGCCCAGAAGCGTGTGGAAGGGCACAACTTTGAAATACGCAAGACGCTGCTCGATTACGACAACGTCATGAACCAGCAGCGAGAAGTCATCTACGAACTGCGCCGGGATCTCATGATGGCGGAAGATGTGGAAAGCGTTGCGCTGGACTTTCTCGACGATGTGCTGGACGACATTTACGTTCCTCTGGAAGAACATCATCAGGCTCCGGATGCGGAAACCAACACGACCGTCGTCAACCGGCTGCTGGACGCCTGCACCATCAACCGCGCCATACCGGAAATGACCCCCACCCCCGGCGCGACGCCGCCTCCTGCGCCCTCCAAAGCAGCCGCCAGAGAGGCCGTGCTTTCCATCTTTGCCCAGCTCAAGGAAGAATCCGGGGAAATTTACCGGGATATCCTCCGCTTTTTCATGCTTGAAGAACTGGATCGCTGCTGGAAGGATCACCTCCGCTCCATGGACTATCTGCGCGAGGGCATAGGCCTGCGCGGCTACGGTCAACGGGACCCCAAGCTCGAATACAAGCGGGAAGGCTTCAATATGTTCCAGCAGATGCTGTATCGCATCCATGAAGGAGCCATTCGCTCTCTGACCCGGGTGCGCGTCCAGCCCCGTGAGGAAGCTCCTGAAGCTGCCCCCGCCGCAGACGGAAGCGCAGCTTCTGCTGCTCCGAACGCTCCGGCAGACTCCGCTTCCCCCGCGCCTGATGCCGCAGCAGCCCCGGAAGCTCCTGCGGAACATGCGGCAGAAGCCCCGGCAAAGGCAGCAGCCCCGGAACCCAAAAGAGAAACGCCTGCCGCCTTTCGGCACAAGGATTCTCCTGCCGCAAGCCCCACGGGAGAAGTCCCCTCGTCCGGCGGCTCAGATCCCAAAATAGGACGTAACGATCCCTGTCCCTGCGGCAGCGGAAAAAAATATAAAAAATGCTGCGGCGCAGGCAAATAATCCCGGCAGCATTTATGTGAGAAAGGGCGGAACCGATACCCGTTTCCGCCCTTCTATTTTCCTTACCTCATGCCGACAGTCACCGACACAGTAGCTACGCACAGACTCTAACTATACCCTGGAAACAATATATGCCTTCTACCGCACAGGTCGGTTTAGAGCATATACAAGTATGAGAAAACGACGCTGCTAAATTTGGAAATAGACTGTGTTTACAAATTTTAAATTTTTTTGAACAGAGATTTGCAGATTCATCCTAATAGATATAATAACCTATGTAAAACAACTATATACTAATTTAAAAATGATGCCTGTGCATATATAATTTCTACAAGTTCATGAACAATACTTTTACAATACATGTGCTGAATATAATATTTTTCTTCTAGATCATTATATTTATTTATAGTGTAAATATTTAATTCAGGAGATTTTCTGTTATTATCACAATTAATTACAGATGCAATAATATATCTATTACAATTACTCTTCAATGTTTTAAATTCATTTGGAGATAATCTGATTATAGTATTTCCTGCTGCATTTCCTTTTACCTCAACCAAAAAAAATTCATCTTCCCCTTTTGTTACTATTAAATCATAACCGAGATTATCTTTTTCTACACTTTTAACAGTATAACCTTGTTTCTTATAATATTTTATTACAGTATCTACTGCTATTTTTTCAATTTTTTTGTTATATTCAGAATCTGAAAATTTTATAACGTCCTCCGTAAAAATTTTTTCAGGCGTTTTCTCTGACGAAAAATTTTCTATATATTTAATTACTCCATTTCTGTATTCTCGAATTTCTGGTGTATCTGCATACCATATCGGAGACTGTCCATACCCCCTACCTCTTCCTTCCCTTCTTGCTCTGGGAACAATAAAAGATCTTGCATCTAAAGGTAAGCAGACTGTATTACCTTCTTCAGCCATTGCAGCTATATATATATTTTGTCTTTGAACGCCATTTTGTCTCGGTCGTCTTTGTAGTTCTCTAAATACTGTAGCATTCCTATACCATCCAATAATATAAGTTTCTTTATCTTCAGGATTATTTGAAATAAAGACTACATTTACGTTTTCTAATTTTTCACCTGTATCTTTTTCTCCTTTTATCCTTTCAAGATCAATCTTCGGAGGATTTTTATTCATCCATCGTATTGGAACATATGCATAACATTTTCCATTATATGGAAAAAAATTCCATCTTTCATCTCCATTTTTATGTTCATAAATATATCTAAAATTTCCCAAAATATCATCTTCACCTTGGTAGTTGACCATCCAACCGATATTAAAGAACACTAAATGCATAATAATCTCCTTCAGATTATAAAATAATAAATTATTAAATATTATTTGTAAAATTTTACAATATTTCCATACGATACATATTACTTATATCAATACTATTTCATAATCGTCATAGTCTGATCAATAAATTTATAGATTAATTTCTTATCTGGTTATTGAGAATATGTCCCATCACAAGATGGATGAACGCATAATCTCCATGTGTTATACCAGTTGTGTACACAGCTTTTTTAGCAGTATGTATCACGCATATCGTTATTTTTTATTATTAATAACCACTCGGTTTCTTTTTAAACAGATGGATCCCTTTTTCAGCAGTACGTATAAGCAGTTTCCCTTTTCTGCTCCATATTCAGCAGAAATTAAATCTGAAATCAGAAAGGAAATAAGAATACCGGTTCCAACACTCCGGATAAATACAACTCATCCCAACGTAGCAGAGATGCCATCACTGCACTTTCGACTTTTCCAGAACAGCAGAAGCGCCGAATTGAGAATGACAAGCACCGATCCCGCGTTGTGTACCAGAGCTCCGGCCACAGGGCCGAGTTCTCCGCGAACGGCGAGCAGGACGGCCGCAAAGTTCAGAATCATGGAAAAGGAGAGATTCAGACGGATAACGTTCATCATATGCCGGGAAAGACGCAGCAGAAAGGGCAAATGACGTATCTCATCGTTGACGAGAACGATATCCGCGGCGTCCATGGCAATACCGCTCCCCACGCCGCCCATGGCGATTCCGACCGTGGCGCATTTCAGCGCGGGGGCGTCGTTGATCCCGTCGCCCACCATGCAGACGGGTTCCCCCTTGCGCTGAAAGCCCTCTATGAGCGACAGCTTGTCTTCCGGTGTCGTCGAGGCATGAATTTCCTCAATGCCGCACTCCCTGCCCATATGCCGTGCGGCGCGCGCGTTGTCGCCCGTCATGAGAACGGGCGTGACGCCCGCCATACGCATTTCCGCAACGCTCTGCCGGGCATCCGGACGCAGCGCGTCGGAAAGGGCAAGGAAGCCGCATTCTCTGCCGTCCAGCGCAAGGCGGATAATAGTACAACCCTCTTCCTCGAAATGCCGCACAGCATCGCGGCACGATTCGTCCCCAAGCGGAACAACGCCTTCGGATTCAAGCAGCGCGGCATTGCCCGCAAGCACGGCATGTCCGTCCACCCTTGCGATCACCCCTCTGCCCGGTATCATGCGAAAGCTCTCCGGATCGCTCAACGGCCTTTCATCAGCGACACAGAGCAGCGAAGGCGCACAGCGCAGCACCGCCCTGCCGAGCGGATGCTCGGAACGCGATTCCGCAGAGGCCGCCAGCCGATAAAGTTCCGTATCGGAAAGTCCGACGGCAAAGCTGCGGGCCGCAACCACTTCCGGCAGACCCCGGGTCAGCGTCCCGGTTTTGTCGAAGGCCACCCGGCGAACCGTGGCAAGGCGTTCCAGCGCGTCGCCCTCCCGCACCAGAAAGCCGCGCCGGGCCGCATTTCCTATCGCGGCCATTATGGCGGTCGGCGTCGCCAGAACCAGCGCGCAGGGGCAAAACACGACGAGAACCGTCACTGCCCGGATGATTTCTCCCGTCACCAGCCAGGTCACAAGCGCGCAGGTCAGGGCTGCGACGACAATCCACGTTGCCCAGCGATCCGCAAGGCGTACAATGCGGGCCTTGCCCGCATCCGCAGACTGAACCAGACGGATCATGCGCCGGATCGCGCTTTCCGCCCCAACTCCCGTGGCCAGCATGTCAAAGGTGCCGAACATGTTGGTCGTGCCGCTGGTCACGCTGTCCCCCGGCATCTTGTCCACCGGTATGGATTCTCCCGTCATGACTGACTGATCAACGGAACTTTCGCCGGAAACAATCACCCCGTCGGCAGGTATGGTCTCGCCGGGAAGCACACGCAGCAGGTCGCCCTCGCGCAGTTCGTCCGCCGCTACGGACACTTCCTCCCCGTTCCGGAGAACGCGGCCGCTTGTCGGCGTCAGGCGGACGAGTTTCTCTATGCCCGCCCTTGCCCTGCCCACCGCAAGTTCTTCCAGCAGCGAGCCGATCTGCATGATGAAGGCCACTTCTCCGGCAGCAAAAATTTCCCCGATCAGAATCGCAGCAACAAGCGCGAGAGAAACCAGCACGTCCGCCTTGATGTCGAAGCGTGTAACAAGCCCTTCCGCAGCATCTTTCAGAATGGGGACCCCGCAGAGTACGACGGCAATCCAGGCCGGATCGAGCGCAAGCCCACCCACGACGGGCGCCAGCCCCAAAAAGCTGAACAGCAGCCCGCTGCCCCCGAGAACAAGCAAAAGCACATCCCGCCACGGGACATCCTCCGGCAGTCTGGACAGAAAGGACATACGACACCCTCCGTTGAGTATACCTATAGGGGTATAGGTATACTCCATCGTCCTGTCCGTCAAGCCGAGAGCCGGAACATCAGCTCATGCGGGAAAACTGTTCAATGGCCTTTGCAAAGTTTCTGATGGTGCTGTCCGCGTCGCCGTGTTCGATACCGTCGCGCACACAGTGGTTGAGGTGACCTTCCAGCACAATCTGACCGACCTTGTGCAGAGCATTTTTAGCGGCATTAATCTGGATCAGCATGTCCTCACAGGGGACATCCCTGTCCACCATGGCATCAATGGCATTGATCTGCCCTGCGATCTTCCTGAGCCTGCGATGCAGGTTGTCGGCATCCATGCACTGTTTCATGAGCGGCCCTCCTGCCAAAAGCCTTGGCACAGGGCGAAGGCAATGTCAAAGCCGGGCGCAGCGTTCCCCGACCTCCGTTCCACCGTCACGCAGCGCGGGCCTCGCCTTCCGGGTGTCACCCTCTTTTCCGCATCACGGCCCCGGCTCCCCCAGCGCAGGGAAGAGCCCGATCCGGCAGAACGGGGCATTGCCGCGGCCGGACTCACAGCAGCAGAACGAGCGATCCGGCCGTGATCAGCGCGCCTCCCAGCAGTGTTTTCAAGCTTGCGCTTTCACCAAGAAGTATAATGGAAAGCAGTATGGTGAGCAGCACGCTCAACTTGTCCACAGGCGCAACCTTCGACACGTCGCCCAGTTGCAGAGCCTTGAAGTAAAACAGCCAGGAAAGCCCCGTGGCTATGGCGGAGAACAGCAGAAAAAGCAGGGTACGCGGCGCGATTTCACGAATTTCCCGCGTGGCGCCGGAGGCCAGAGCTATGCCCCAGACCAGAACAAGAATAAAGCTCACCCGGATTGCCGTGGCCAGATCGGAATTGATATCCCGCACTCCGAGCTTGGAAAACAGTGCGGTCAGAGATGCACAGAGAGCGGAAAGCAGCGCGTAATATTTCCACATGATACCTTTCTCCTGTCAGCTATGTTGAATGCGGCTCCATCAGGTGACACCGATGCTCCCTTCGGTCGTGCGGCATGTCCGTACCGGCCGTTCCCGCTCTACTCCCCAAGCTCGAAATACGTCAACAGGAAGACTCTATCCACGCAAATCCGCTTCCGCCAGGGCTTTCCGAACTTCTGATCGGAATCAAAAAAATAACGATCTCAATCTGTTGACATTTTCAAGAAACATATTAGATTTTTTCTCCAGTTGCTGAGGTTTTATTTTTTTTAAGATTTTTTGGAGAATGTCCCCTGAGTGTCTGAGAGGGCACCTTTTTTCTGGAGTTTGTCATGCAGATTTCCTCATCGAGTTCTGTTCAGAGCCACCTGAGTCCGGTTCAGGTCAAACGTTCCCAGGACACTGCGAAGTCTTTTGATCAGGTACTCTCGGATCAGGTCACGCTCTCCGAGGATGCGTCGAAAAACAGCCAGAATTCCGGAACCCCCTCTTCTGTTCTTTCCTCCGCTGAAAAAGATTTCTTCAACAATCTTTATGGAGAACGTATCGTCGGATCCGGCAAGGCGGAAGAAGCCTACATCGGAGCCAGTGCGGCCACCATCCTCAATCAGGATGAAAAGAGCTTTTTCCAGAAGACCTTTGCGCCCATCAATGCCGCCACCTATGCGAAGAATGCCTCCTATGTGAATAATTCCGCCATGGGTGCAGGTCTGAACAGACAGGCCTGATTTTCGATTTTCCGAATTCGCTCAAATAGTTTTGAAATATTTTCCCAAAAAAGAGGGAGTCCGCTTCGGGCGGACTCCCTCTTTTTGTTTCCTTTCCGACAGGGTTCAGGCTTTTCCGAGACGTTCAAAGCCTTCTTCAAGATCGCTGATGAGATCCTCCGTGTCTTCCAGACCGATGGAATAGCGCAGAAGCGTTCCTCTGCCCTGCCAGGGGCGCACGCTGCGCTCCGGTCTGTTGACCGTCACCAGGCTTTCAAATCCGCCCCAGCTCGCGCCGATGGCAAAATAGCGGTAATGATCCACCATATCCGCCACAGCCTGAGCCGATTCGCTTTTCAGCTCCACGCCGAACAGTGCGCCGGCACCGGTAAAATCACGCTGCCAGAGCGCGTGCCCGGGATCGCTTGCAAGCGGCGGATAAAGTACGCGAGAAACCTCGGGGCGTTTTTCCAGCCAGGAGGCAATGGTCAGCGCGCTTTCCTGCTGTGCCCGCATACGGACGGCAAGACTGCGCAGGCCGCGCAGGGCAAGATAGCAGTCGTCGGGCGACGTTGTTTCCCCCAGCGCAATCATGCACTCCTTGAGGCGGACATACAGCTCCCGTGTGCGGGCTGTGATGACGCCCAGCACAAGATCGGAGTGCCCGCCGATATACTTCGTCGCGGCCTGAACGGAAATATCCACCCCCTTTTCCAGAGCCCGGAAAAAGAGCGGAGAAGCCCAGGTATTATCCATGACGGTGAGGCAGCCGTAACGGCGCGCCGCCTCGGCCACAGCCGGAATATCCTCCATCTCGAAGGTCAGGGAACCCGGAGCCTCGGTAAACACAAGCCGGGTTTCCGGTCTGAACAGCTTTTCGATATCCGCCCCGATTCCCGGAGCATAATAGGTTGTTTCCACCCCGAAACGCTTCAGCACGGTTTCACAGAAGCGGCGCGTCGGGCCGTACACGGAATCCGTGACCAGCATATGATCCCCGGCCGAAACAAAGGGAAGTATGGCCATGGTGCAGGCAGAAAGCCCGGAAGAGGTGATCACGGAACCCGCGCCATGTTCCAGCCGCGTCATGGCCTCCGCCAGCGCGTAATAGGTTGTGGTTCCCATGGCGCCGTAACACATCTCATCCAGCCCCTTATCCTGACGCCCTTCATATTCGGCAAGGCTCGGGGCAATGACGGTGGACGCGCGATACACGGGCATGTTGACCGTGCCGCATGTTTTGGCCGGATTTCTTCCCGCATGGGAAAGCAGCGTTCTGCCCTTCATTATTTTTCCTTTATACTTTCGCACGGTTCACGAAAAATACGCCCCGAACATTCAGCTCATGAACATTCAGGGCATACGCCTTCCCGCGCGGCCCGCGATGCGGCGCCGACGGGAAGGGCACATACCGATCCGATCAGGTACGGCAAAAGAACAGGCCTACTTTTCAGGCGGAAGGATCATCGGGGTGGACGGTACGGCGGGTGCGGACGGATCGGACGGAGGCATGATCAACGGAGCGGAACTTCCCGGAGTTGCGGGGGCATCCGCCCTGGGGGCAGCGGGCGGCATGGCATCTCGGGCGGGCATGGTCATGCTCTTTGAAGACATGGGCACGTCCATGCCGTGATTGGCCATGAAGCCCATCCATTCTTCCTGTTCCAGAAAACCGTTGCCGCTGGTATCCATCATATCGAAACCCGTACGCGAAATATTGGGGCTGACAGCATGGAACTCCTCCCAGCTCACCTGACCGTCACCGTTACCGTCCAGAGCATGGAAGCGATCTTCCGCAGGATCGGCAGCGGACGCGGCGGAAACGGAGGAAAAAAGGCTTGCGGCACAAGCCAGAGCCGCAAGCGCGCGAAAACTTATGGACATGGAATATCTCCTTATCGTTGTGAACTTCCTTCCCCCGGCGACAGCGCGGGGAAGGCATACATAATGACCCGCCGCGCGGGCTTATGCAAGTCTCGCCCCCAGTACCTCCGCCCCTCTCGGAACGGGCTTTCCTTTCCAAAGAGCGTCGGAACAGTCTTGCGAGCCGGACCGGCCAAAATTTCTTCCTGCGCGGCGACCTTCAACGCGAAATGTTTTCGCCGCCTGAGGATACAGACAGGACGGACAGGCCCCTCCGATCCCCCCTGCCATCCGCCCCCCCCTGCACAGCAGAGTCGACATCCCGTAAAAAGTTTGTAAACAGGGCCGCCGCAGGCTAAAAAAGGTTCAGAGCGGCCGAAGTACGAAATCCGTTCCTGCCGCAGAGGGAACAAGTCGCGGACAAAGGCGTATGCTCTGCTCCATACGAGCGGAGGCAACTCTCAAAAAATCAGGAAGAGCCAAGTTTCAGCCCCAGAATACCCGCGACAATCAATCCGAGGCAGAGCAGACGCGAAAGAGAAGCAGGCTCGCCCAAGACCAGAATTCCGAATATGACAGTTCCCACCGTGCCTATCCCCGTCCACACGGCATATGCGGTTCCCAGCGGCAGATGCCTGACTGCAAGCCCAAGCAGGACGACGCTGAACAGCATGGAAAGAGCTGTGCCGAGGCTGGGCCACAGGCGGGTGAAACCGTTCGTATATTTCAGCCCCACGGCCCACCCGACCTCACATAAACCGGCCAGCAGCAGAAGAAGCCAGTTCATTGCACCCTCCCGACACAAATACCATGACGGTCGTGAAAAAGCCGGAACCGAAGACCGCGGCCCAAAACGGAGGGACTCCGTCTCTGCGCGGGAGCATTGCCCGACACTGTCCCGTCACGCGATTCTGTACTGCTATCGGAAGATGTCGCAGCCGTCAATCCGCATGCTTCCGCTTTGTTTCATTCTTCCTTTATCTGCATATGGCATGATTCATGCATAACAGCCTGCGGCATCCGGCGCGCGACCTCATCCGAACAGGTCGAAAAACCGCGCGTTCCCCATGGATGAAGGATCCGGGGGCGAACGGAGAACGTGTCACCCCCGTCGGAGTTCCGACGGCGGGAATGCCTTGAGCCAGATAAGGAGTCAGGAAGATGGCAGTCAACGTAGCGGCCCCGAAAATTGATTATACGCGCTTCGCCCGTCAGGGCGACATCATGCTGGGTGCGGGCGTCATCATCATTCTGATGGTCATGCTCATCCCCATGCCGACCTTCTTCCTCGACATCATGCTCTGTTTCAGCATCTCGCTTTCGCTGCTCATTCTGCTGACAAGCATGTTCATGACCTCGCCGCTTGAATTCTCCATCTTTCCTTCCCTGCTTCTGGTCACCACGCTGCTGCGTCTTGCGCTCAACGTGGCGTCCACCCGTCTGATTCTGCTCAACGGCGATCAGGGGCCGACGGCCGCGGGTGAAGTCATCCGCTCCTTTGCGGAGTTTGTCGTCGGCGGCAGTTATGTCGTCGGCGCGGTCATATTTCTGATTCTGTTCATTCTCAACAAGGTCGTCATCACGACCGGTACCACCCGCATAGCCGAAGTTGCCGCCCGATTCACCCTGGACGCCATGCCTGGCAAGCAGATGGCCATTGAAGCCGACCTCAACGCCGGTCTCATCGATGAAGAGGAAGCAACGGCCCGGCGCAACAATCTGCGTCGGGAAGCGGACTTTTACGGAGCCATGGACGGCGCCGGAAAATTCGTACAGGGAGACGTGAACGCCGGTCTGTTCATCACCTTCATCAACCTCATCGGCGGTATTCTCATCGGGGTGCTTCAGAAGGGCATGAGCTGGGATCAGGCTCTGACGACCTTTTCCCTGCTGACCATCGGTGACGGTCTGGTTTCCACCATTCCTTCCATCATCATATCCGTTGCCGCAGGCATGATCGTTTCCCGCGCAGCGGCAGAAGCCAAAATGGGCGAAGAATTTCTGGCCCAGCTTTCCTACAACTCCCGCGTTCTGCGGATGGTGGCCGTGGTACTGTTCATCTTCGGTCTGGTACCCGGTCTGCCCCTGCTGCCCTTCTGGATCTTCGCGGCTCTCATGTTTGTGGTTTCCCGCGGTATGGCCGACAAGGAAAAGGTCACGGCGGCGGACGGCAAGGCCGCATCCGGTGCAAAGGCGGGAGCCAAGGCAGGAAAGAAGGAATCGGCAAGCGCCGATACGCCGGAAGAAGTGCAGAATCTTCTGCCTCTGGATACGCTGGAATTGGAAGTGGGATACGGGCTTATCCCGCTGGTGGACGAAGCTCAGAACGGCAACCTGCTCTCGCGCATACGCTCCATCAGAAGGCAGTTTGCTCTGGATATGGGCGTGGTGCTTCCGGCACTCCATCTCCGGGACAATCTCCAGCTCCGTCCCGGCCAGTATGCCCTCCTGATCAAGGGCAACCCCGTGGCCAGTGCGGAAATACTGGTGGATCACTTCCTGGCCATGGATCCCGGCAATGTGACCACCAAGATCGAAGGTATCGAAACACGCGAACCGGCCTTCAATCTCCCGGCGCTGTGGATTCCGGAATCCCGCTGCGAAAACGCGCAGGTGGCCGGATATACGGTGGTGGATCCCTCCACGGTCATCGCCACGCACCTCACGGAAGTATTCCGCCGTCATCTGGCCGATTTCCTCGGCAGACAGGAAGTGCAGGCTCTGCTCGACACGCTGGCGAAATCTTCGCCCAAGGCCGTGGAAGATCTGGTGCCCAACACTCTGCCGCTCGGTACCGTACAGAAGGTTCTGCAGAATCTTGTTCGGGAAAACGTCACCATCCGCGACATGCTCACCATCGTCGAAACGCTGGACGATTACGGCGCGGCCATCAAGAACCCCGATGTTCTCACCGAGTATGTTCGCGAAAAGCTTGCAAGAAGTATCGTCAAGCCGTACATGGATGCGGAGGGAACGCTTGCGATCGTCACTCTGGATCCCCAGGCTGACCGTACCATCCAGGAATCCCTGCGCCAGACGGACGGAGGTTCATACCTTTCTCTGAATCCCCTTTCGGCCCAGCATCTGGTGAACAATATCAATAAGGCTGTGGAAAACGCCGTGACAGCCAGCGGGCAACCTGTGGTTCTGACCTCTCCTGTGGTACGTCCTCATGTAGCTCAGTTGGTGGCGCGCTTCCTGCCCAACGTGCCTGTGATTTCGCAGGCGGAAATTCCCGCGGATGTCCGACTCCAGGCCGTGGGTAATGTAGGTATTGAATAATGCAGGTTAAAACATTCACCGGCCCCAGCACGCAGGAAGTTCTGGCACGCATCAAGGCCGAACTCGGCCCCGACGCCATCATTCTTGCCAACCGGGAACTGAACGGAAACGGTCTGCGCCTGTTTGAAATAACGGCAGGGGTCGAACGTCCCGCAGGAAATTACGGGTATTCCGGTTCGGGCACGGATACGGTCACCCCTCCCGGCTGGGAAGAATGGCACAGAGAGTGGTCGCGCATCAAAGGCCATCTCTATGCGCTGATGCAGCCCTGTATTCCCTGGGACAGGCTCCCGCCCCGTCATCGTATGGTGCTGGAATATCTTCAGCGCGAAGGGGTAGAGAACGACGTTGTTCTGGAACTGTACCGCGCATTGTCGGAAAGTGTGAGCGGCACCTCCATGCTGGCCGCTCTGGCCCACCTTGTGCCGGTACAAAGTTTTACGGAAGAACTCTGGCCTCAGAAAATTCACTTCGTGGCCGGTCCCTTCGGCGTGGGTAAAACAAGCGCGGCTCTGCGCCTCGGCCTTGCTCTGCGGCAGGCCAGACCGGATATTTCCGTAGCCTACCTCAATGCCGACTGCTCGCGCGGCAACGGCAGGCTCGTACTGCGCCACTGGGCGGAACTTTCCGATTTCGGCTACTTTGAAACTCCCGATGCGGCAACCATGCTGGCCGGAATCAATGCCTGCCGGAATTATGACGTCATCTTTGTGGATCTGCCCGGCCTCGGCCGCGACGAAAGCCTGCGTGACAGAATGTGCCTGATGGGCCTCTCTCCCTGGCTGGAAGGCGGGGAACATGCTCCCTCTCCCGCAGCTCTGCATCTTGTCATGTCTCCTCATTACGGAGATCAGCAGATTATTTCCTTTCTTCGACGCTATCAGACATCCCTGCCCGGCAGCATTATCTGGAGCAAACTTGACGAAGCGCTGAGTTTCGGCACACTGGTCAATGTGGCCGTACGTTCGGGCCTTCCCATTTCAGCCGTATCCTTCGGCCCCGAACTTCAGGCAAGCCTTCTTCCTGCGGAGGAAAGCATTATCTGGCGTCTGCTGCTCAAACGTCAACTTCCCGGCTCCTCCTCTGGAGGAACCGTGTCCCCCCTGTAGAGGATCGCATATGAACAACCTGCCTCTTGTCCTCTCCGTCACTTCCGGCAAGGGCGGCGTGGGCAAAACCAATCTGTCCGTCAACCTTTCGTGCCGCCTTGCCGCTGAAGGCAGGCGCGTCGTGCTGCTTGACGCGGATCTCGGGCTGGCCAACGTGGACGTACTCCTCGGGCTTACCCCTCCGCTGAACCTCTTTCATCTGTTTCATGAAGGCGCGTCGCTCTCCGACATTCTCTTCGACACGCCCTACGGTTTCCGTATTCTGCCCGCCTCCTCCGGTATGAGCGAGATGCTGACCCTTTCCACCGGGCAGAAGCTGGAACTTCTGGAGGCAGTGGACGAGCTGGAAGATTCGCTGGATTTTCTTATTGTGGATACGGGCGCGGGGATTCATGACAACGTGGTCTATTTCAACCTTGCCGCCCAGGAACGCATTGTCATACTGACTCCGGAACCTACCTCGCTGACCGATGCCTATGCCCTGATCAAGGTACTCAAGCTCCGGCACGGCGTGGAAAAATTCAGAGTTCTGGTCAATATGGCGCCGGACGAAAAAAACGCCAAAAACATGTTTGCCAGACTGCATGCCGCCTGCGATCATTTTCTTGACGGCGTGAGCCTCGATTATATGGGCTTTATTCCCCGTGACACCATGGTACGCAAGGCGGTGGTCGCCCAGACACCTTTCACGGTGGCCAGCCCGGACTGCCCGGCCAGCAGGGCCATGACGCAAATCGCCTCCTCGGTGCAAAACTGGGAAGTCCCGGAGAATCTGGATGGCAACATCAAGTTTTTCTGGAAGAAACTGCTCTTCCGCTCCTGAGCCGCGTGTGAATGACGTTCTGCCTCACAGCGCGGAAGCGCAATCCGTCGCGGACGACAGCCTGCTGGAAGCATGGGAAAAGCTGGAATCCGGAAAGCTGCACTGGAGTGATTTTTCCCTTGCAGACAAGGAAAAGATCACCCGGCATTACGCGCCCAAAATACGGTTTCTGGCTTTGCGACTGAAAACAAAGCTGCCGCGAAACGTCGAGCTGTCCGAACTCATCAGCGCCGGAACGCTGGGCCTGCTGGAAGCTCTCGGCAAATTCCAGCCCCAGCTCGGCATACGCTTTGAAACCTATGCGGAAAACCGCATACGCGGAGCCATGCTCGACGAGCTGAGAAGACTGGACTGGTTCCCCCGCAGTCTGCGCCAGCGCGTGCGCAAACTGGATGAAGCCATGTGGCAGATCGAACATGAAAAAGGTCGTCCGCCCACCGTGGAGGAAATCCAGGAGCGTACCGGTCTGCCGGCAAGAGAAGTGCATCAGGGCATGGAAGCGTTGCAGAGTCAGCTCTGCGTTTCTCTGGATACCATCCAGGATTCTCTTGCGGGAGAAGAGGAAGGGGGCGGAGAGCCCTTCAAAGATACGGCGCATACCGAAATGGTGGAGCGGATCGCCTCGCTTATCGACGCATTGACACCAAGAGAGAAGCTGGTATTGTCCCTTTATTATACGGATGAGCTGAACATGAGGGAAACAGCGGAAGTCATGGGCATTACCGAAGGCCGCGTTTCCCAGCTTCATTCGCAGGCTGTTACAAGACTGCGTCGCGAATTCCGCCAGCAATTCGGGGAAGACGCGCCGCTGTAATCTGCTGCGGCAGAGTCATGCCTTTCAGAGCTAACGCCCGACATATATCGGATCATGGTGTTCCGGCATGTCGGAGGAACAAATACAGGGGTTTTGTCATGGCTTATGATCCGAACATGCGCATTCTCGTCGTGGACGACTTCTCCACCATGCGGCGCATCATAAAGAACATTCTCCGTCAGCTTGATCTGAACAACGTTGTTGAAGCGGATGACGGTACAACCGCATGGGAAGTCCTGAACAAGGATCATATCGACTTCATCATTTCCGACTGGAACATGCCGCAGATGACCGGCATCGAACTGCTGCGCAAGGTTCGCGCCAGCGAAGACTTCGGAAATCTGCCCTTCCTCATGGTGACGGCGGAAGCCCAGCAGTCGAACATCATCGAAGCCGCTCAGGCAAGGGTTTCAAATTATATCGTCAAACCCTTCACAGCAGAAACTCTGAAGCAGAAAATCGACAAAATTTTTGCATAACGGAAAGAGAGGCGATCATCGCCCGAGGATCGCCGAACTTCTGAAAACGACGCGGCAAACGTCCCGACCGGGCGAGGTCTGCATCGAAATTTTCATAAGTCTTTCACTATCAACGCCTGCAGACAACCTTTCTTCCGCGGGCGTTGACGTTTTTCAGGAAGGGGGCCGCGAACAACGGCAATCGAGGATGCAGTGTCGCAAACAGTAACCAATACAAGTGAGTCCGGCAAAATCATTCCCGACGAGGGCGCGCTGGGAAACGAATTCGAGCTGACCGCGAAAGACAAGGTTCAGCTGGATATCGACGACGCTCCCTTTCTGCTCGATCCGGATGAAGAGGAAAGCCCTCCTCCCGCGGTTGCTTCTGCCAATTCCCTGCTCAAGAAAGAAGCGCCGAAACAGGGAAAAAGCAAAAAGAAGCTGATTGTCGTCGTCAGTATTCTTATACTGGCGGTCATCGGTATTGCTGCGGCTGTCGGCTATTTTCTGCTGGAAAAGAAAACGCCGCCTCCCGTCGCGGCGGAAAATCCTCCTGTTGTCGTCGTCCCGGACGAACCCGCCCCTCCGCCTCTTCCGGCAGAATACAATCTCAAACTCGCGCCCTTCTGGGTGCCCGTAACCACTCCGGAAGGGGAAAACCGCTTTCTTGTGGCAACCTTTGTGCTGAACACAAAAGATGCTATTTTAAATACGGAAATGCAGGACAGGCTCGTCACGCTGCGCGACTCCATCTATTATTATCTGAGCAACAAGGATTATGCCTTTCTGCTCGATCCTGCCAATGCCGAAACCATCCGGGCAGAGCTGCTTGAAGCCATCAACCATTATCTGGTGCAGGGGGAATTGAAAAACCTCTACTTTGATCAATATCTTCTGCAGTAGACGCAAAAGCGCCGCACACGGGAGGCTGTATGGATCCCACCATCATTCCCATTCTCAACGCCCAGCAGCAGGGAATATCTCCCTGGGTGAACGAAGTGAATGTTCTGCCGGAAATGGCACAGGCAAACGCCCAGAACCTTGCGCTTCAAATGCTTCGGCAGCAGAAGGAACAGGTGCAGGCGCCGGAGGAAAGCCGACAGTCATCGCAGATTTCCGATAAGGAAAAGGGAAACGGAGGCGCAAGACAGGAGTTATCCCCGCGCAAACGCAAACCTCAGAATGAAGAGGCTGCGGAAGACGCCGCTTCGCCCCGTCCCAGTGAAAATCCCCTGGTAGGAAATCTGCTGAACGTCTGCACATAAGGAATCTTCCGAAAGCAGCCAGCCTCGCACAACAAAACACGCCGTCAACAATAAAGGAATCCGCAGATGAATACGACAGCGCTTGTCGCCGTCACCCTTGCAGAACTTGCTCTCGTCTTCCTGGTACTGCTTTTTTTTGTCAGACTGCGCCGCTCTGAACAGATGCTTTCCACGCTGCAGGCCAATCAGGATGATTTGATGGATCGCATGCTGCGCAACGCCGAACTTGAACAGGAAATGGTGGCGAGTTTTGCCCAGCGTCAGCAGGAACTCACCCAACTGAACCGCGTCATGGAAGAGCGTATTGCCAGCCTGCGCAAGCTGCTTGAACAGGCGGAAGGCATTACCTGTTCGCCCCATTTTCTGCGGGAACTTATTCTGAACTGCCGCAGAAAGGGCCAGAGTATTGACGAAATCGTCCGTCGTACGGGCCTGGCCAGAGACGAAATCGAACTTATTCTGGCCAGAGAAACGGCGCAGACAACGGAAAATCCCAAAGCCGATACAGGGGCCTCCGTTCAAAAGCTGAACACAACTGTCTGATCCGCAATGCCGTCCCGAAAAAAGGAGAGCTGCAGCTCATGGTCGGTACGGCAACTCTTCGCCGAAAATTCACGCTCTCTGCCTCTGATCGCCTGACGTCATCCCGGAATCAGACCCCATCACACAGCAGCATCCGCAGAGTCAGGCAACGCCGGTAGAGTCTGTCCGCCCTTCCCCGAACGACGTTCGCGCAACTCCTTCCTGCCTGTATGAAAACAGGCTGAACCGGAGCGGATTCTCGAAAAAAACGTATCTTCACTCATATCGCCAGGCGACAGGGAGATCCGGCTTGACTTCCCCGCCGTGCCGTGCTTTTGAATAGAACTTCACCAATAAACCGCAACGCCCGGCGCACGGGAGGCTTTCATGAACAAATTTTCTATACTTGCCGGACTGCGGCGTTGTGCAGTCACTCTGGCGCTCGTATTCACGGCTTCCGCCCTTTTTACCGCTCCCGCCAACGCCGGAGCGGAAGGCCTGTACTTTGCCGGAAAACTCGGCCTCAATTTCCAGTCTCTGGATAACGCAAACCGCGGACTTTCCGGCGAGAAAGATCAGACCATCGGCATCGGAGCAGCAATGGGCTATGACTTCTATCCCCTTGCCGCCATGCCCGTGCGTGTGGAACTCGAACTGATGTACCAGACGGAAGCAAAGTACACCAACGCCGGCACGACCCTCAAGGACAGCATCAGCACCGTGTTCGTAAACGGATTTTACGATTTCCATACCGGCACGATCTTCACTCCGTATGTTGGACTTGGGATAGGTACGGCCTGGGTGGATTCCGAAGGCAGCGTCAACGGCTACGGAACCGGAACCAATACGGAATCAAACTTTGCCTGGAATATCGGCGCAGGGCTGGGCATCGAACTGGATTACAATCTGTCGTTTGACATCAACTACCGCTATGCCGGTTTCGGCACGGCCCGCACCGGTTCTTCAGCACTCGGAGTTGCAGACGGTTCGCTGCGTACCCATCAGGTTCTTGCCGGTCTGCGTTATACCTTCTAAATACTCCCGGATATGATGCACAAGCCCCCGGCAACGGGGGCTTTTTTATGTCTTTTTCTCAAAAGCGGACAAAGCCCCGGCTCTCTGGAGAGCCGGGGCGAAAAAGGATACATCCGCTTATGGTTCTCCGTCGCGCAGAGCAAATCCCTCCCCTGACCCTACATCGAAAAACAGAGTGATATTTCCAGGTCGAAAAATCAGCATAGCGTCGAACTTGCCGTATGAAGCGAAGATACTACGCAACAATCTACATTCCGTGCGCTTATGAATACCCTCTGCGGGATTGACCTTTAGCGCGTTTCATTGGATAGTCGGTCTTTACACGTTAATCATCGCGTACCGACACGACGGACGACTATGTTCTCCCGGCCGGAATCGGAGCAAAACACGCGATAGTTCACGAGCGCTTCGGTGCGACAGTAGCCGCAAGCGCTCTCACCTGTTCTGGAGCAGGACTCATGAAAACATTTCGCAATCTGACCTATGCGCTGGTCACCCTGTGTGTGCTTTCGCTCGGGATCATTGTGCTGTTTACCGATGTCGGTATCGATCACCCCATTATCATGTATGTCAACAGCGCAGTCTTCGCCGTGGCGCTTGTTGCGCTGTGTGCATCCGTCATCATGTATTTCCATTCGAAATCGCTTGACATCACACGGCTCAAACGTCGCGGAACCCGGGCTTACGGCGAGCTTCTCCAGCACAAAATGAGGCTTATCGACGCCATGGACGGCGATAAGCCTGTGGCCGACTGGGACAGCTTCCTGTATAACGAGGAATCTTTCCCCCGAATCAGAAAATTTCTGTATGAAGAATATTTTCTGCTGCTTTCCTTTGACGCCTTCTTTCCGCACAGCGCGGGGGCAAACGTAGTGAACAAGTTTTACGACCTGCACAAGGAACTGGAAAACTTCATTCGTTCTCTGCGTTATGACAAAATCGAATACGGCAAGTTCCGTCGTGCCTACACCAAAGTTTGCGGGCAGGAGCTTGCTTCCGACACTCCGGATGAAGATTTTTCCCGTCCCGAGCTGAAGGAAGCCTATGACGCGCTTCTGCTCGCCAATGAAACGGAACTTTTCAACGTGGATCATCTGTTGCAGACTCTGGATGCAAATCTGACGGAACTCGACAAATATTTCTCCGACGGTGTGGCCTGGAGTACGTCAAAACCCAGCTTCGACGCCGAGTTCCATCTCTGGATGGGAGCCAAGGAATAAGCTTCCGGCAGAACCGGATTTCCCAGGCCCTGTGCCGTCTTTGACAGACACGGGGCCTTTTTTTGTCGCCAGTCTTTCCCACATCGCCGCCCCTCTGTTTGGAGGAAACTTTACGTCAGCACGTCATTTCTCCCTGCCGTCTGCACGCTCTGAAAAAATACACGGAAACTGAACATCCTCTATTCCCGGCGCAACATGGAGACGTTTCGTTTTAAACGGGGCCCGGACTCAAGAAACGGGGCTGCTCCTCACGGATGGGGCCGCCTGCGAACGTCCCGCAGGACATACTGCCATGGCCGCAAGTGCAAGCTCCGTCGAAGACGTAAGGCTGCAATCGGAAACATGAGGGCCTGAGCAGCAGATACCTTCAAGAGCGGCCCACTCTCTTGACGGCATTTTTCCAGCCCGGCCATTCCGTTTCCCGCAAGCGGCAAAGGCACCGCCCTATCAGAAAACAGACGGAGGTAAAGGCCTGATGCGGCACAGCCGGAAAGCACGCCAGGAATAATGTCCCCGAAGAACGTATATTCTTCCGCAGACGGAAGCGACCTCCTCCACCGCATGAGGTGTCGGAAGAACCGTTGTGTTCCCGGAGCGTGCGGCGTATAAGAAGCGGCACAATTCATTATTTACAGGAGTTTCAGGCATGGCCATCTTCCACCCGGCTTCGCGCATGGCGGACGTTACCTCGTTTCTTGTCATGGATGTGCTGGAACGAGCGCAGGCAATGGAACGCGGCGGCGCGGACATTATCCACATGGAAATCGGCGAACCCGATTTCGATACTCCTTCCTGTATTGTGGACGAAGCCAAACAGGCTCTGGACGACGGCTTTACCCACTACACCCATTCCATGGGCGATCTCGACCTGCGGGAAGCCGTTGCGGAATATCATCGCAAACGCTACGGCACGCACGTCGATCCCGGGCATATTTTCATCTTTCCCGGCACCTCGCCGGGCATGACCATGCTTTTTCTGGCTCTCCTCGACCCCGGCGACGAAGTCATTCTCTCAAACCCGGGCTATGCGTGCTATGCCAGTTTTGTACGCATGGCAGGCGGAGTTCCCGTCGAGGTACCGACCTATGAGGAAGACGGCTTCCAGTTCCGCCCCGAGGATGTCGCAAAACGAATCGGCCCCAGAACAAAGGCCATACTGGTCAATTCCCCGTGCAACCCCACCGGCATTCTGCTGGATCCGGATCGCATGAAGGCTCTCGCCGACCTGGGCCCTCTTGTCGTCTCCGATGAAATATACCACGGCCTGACCTACGGCGGAGAAGCGGAACATTCCATGCTGGAATTCACGGACAATACCGTCATTGTCAACGGCTTTTCCAAGGCATTTGCCATGACGGGCTGGCGGCTGGGCTATCTCATCGTGCCGGAGCAGCTTGTCCGCCCCATGCAGCTCATCATGCAGAACTGCTTCATTTCTCCCAATGCTGCGGCACAGCGTGCGGGAATCGCCGCGCTGCGCCTCGCAGGGGATGAAGTCGTCCGTATGCGGGATCTCTACGACGAACGGAGACGCTTTGTACTGAAAGAACTGCGCAATATGGGATTCAGCATTCCCGTAGAACCGAAGGGCGCGTTCTACACGCTGATCAACGCGCGGCATCTGAGTGGAGATTCCCTCTCGCTGGCCTTTGACATTCTGGAAAAAGCCCGCGTCGGTGTCGCTCCCGGCATCGACTTCGGTTCGCAGGCGGAAGGTTTTCTCCGCCTTTCCTACGCAAATTCGCTGAAAAATCTTGCCGAGGCCATGCGCCGCCTGCGCGTCTACGTCGAGGAAAGAACAAAATAAGCACAGGCCCTGCCGGAAGCCTTCTTTTCCGGCAGGGCACATTCCGGATGCGAATTTCGCATGTCCGCCGCAGCTTCTCATTCAGGCGTTTTTCTTCAAGAATATACGGCTCTCCGATAGTCCTGCCCCGGACAGGCACTCATATCGCTTTCATAAAAACTTAGTCAGGCAAAACAGCACTGCTCCGCGAAGCCGGAGCAGCCGTACTGCTCTTTGCGGCAAGCTACCCGGCAGCGGCCGCAGGACGTACAGGGAGGGCCGACAGTACAAGCGACGGCGGAGGCATGGGGCCTGCACGCCGGAACGTGCGATGCCGGACGGCAGGCCTGCTCAGGAACAGAGAACTCCGAATCAGCCAGTTCTCCGCAAATCACGAAAAATCAGCGTTCCTGCGCTCTCTGCGCCTTTTCCGGCAGAGGATAGCGTCCGCAGGTAAACTTCTCGCCTTCCGGGCAGAAGCCGAGCCGTTCGCACCTTGCCCCGGCATGGCGGAAAATTTCCGGCAGAACCTCGCGGCAACGCTCCAGCATGAGATTGGCCACCGCCCGTATTTCCCACTGCGCGCGGGTACAGCAGCGATGCTCAAAAAAATTGAGCAGCGCGCGGCAGTTCATGGTCACCACAATATTGCTGGCCGCAGCCTGCGGCAACACAAAGCGCGCATCCTCCTTCGCGCTCCGGCCGCGTCCGGCGGCCTCAAGCAGATCCCTGAGATCCCGGTATGCCTCTCCCACCTCGTTCATGAAGCGTTCAAAACGTTCACGGGCTTCAGGGAGTGCGGCGATGGCCGGCGGCATGACATAGTTCATGGCCGAGGCGTCCACATAACGCTGACTTTGCTGGGAATAGGAGGCGATTCTGTGTCGCACCAGCTGATGCGTCAGCGCGCGGGAAACGCCGGAAAGCGCAAAGGTGAAGCTGACATGCTCCGCCGGGCTGACATGCCCGGACTCCAGCACCGAGGCCACGAATTCCGCCTGCTTTTCCCGACTGATCTCTCCGTTCAGCAGACGGGGCCACATGTCCGCCACAAATCCGGCATGATAGCATTGCCGGAAGGCCGCATATATCAGCGACAACGGCTCCGGCGTATGGGTCAGCAATTCCACTCTGGGTTCCACTGCGGGCATGTCGCGCTCCTTGCCTCATATCATAATTGACGGATCGCTCCCGGCCTTTTCTGCCGGAAGATTCCGGAAAATTCGCGAAACCATAAGATGGCGGAGGACGTAGCGCAAGAAATTTTCGGCGACGTCCCGCCCGGACTAATGCAGGCCTATTTTCAGATGACGGTATGCCTTCTGCGTGGCTACCCGCCCGCGCGGCGTGCGCTTGAGAAAGCCGCACTGGATAAGATAGGGTTCGTAGATATCTTCCAGCGTGCGCACTTCTTCCGAGCAGGCCACAGCCAGCGTCTTGACGCCGACAGGCCCTCCGTCGAAATGCTCGATCAGCAGCGTGAGGATCTTGCGATCCATCTCGTCCAGCCCCTGCTCGTCCACCTCAAGGCGGGAAAGGGCGTTGCGGGCCTGTTCTCCGTCGACTACGCCGTTGCCGTACACTCCGGCAAAATCTCGCACGCGACGCAGCAGACGGTTGGCTATGCGCGGTGTTCCCCGCGAGCGACGGCCTATTTCCAGGGCTCCGTCTTCCGTTACGGGAACATTGAGGATGCGCGCGGCGCGCATGACCACGCGGGCAAGTTCCTCCGGCGTATAAAATTCCAGCCGGTTGACAATTCCGAAGCGATCCCGCAGAGGCGAGGACAGAAGACCGAGCCTCGTGGTGGCTCCCACCAGCGTGAAAGGCTCTATATCCAGCTTCACCGTCCGGGCCGCAGGCCCCTGCCCTATGACCAGATCCAGCTTGTAATCCTCCATGGCCGGATACAGCACTTCCTCCACGGTGATGGGCATACGGTGAATTTCATCGACAAAGAGAATGTCGCGCCGGGAAAGGTTGGTCAGAATGGCCGCAAGGTCGCCGCTGCGCTCCAGCACGGGGCCGGAGGTGGTGACCAGATTCACGCCCAGTTCCGCAGCCATGATCCTTGCCAGAGTGGTTTTCCCCAGACCGGGATTGCCGTAGAACAGCACATGATCCATGGCCTGCCCCCGCTCCTTCGCCGCGTTGAGGAACACGCGCATGTTGGCGCGCAGCTCCTCCTGACCGATGAAGTCGTCAAGCCGCCGGGGGCGTATGCTTTCGTCGAGATTGTCCGTCGGAGAAGAAGAATCGTCCGCTGCCGGAGCTTTTCCGGAATTTGCCGTCATTCTGCTTCCGGGAGGAAAGGGAGGAACAAATTCACTCATGGGCTATCCTTTTGCCAGAGCCTTGAGCGCGGCGCGCAAGGCTCCGCCCACATCAATATCCGGTTCGCCCGCGAAAATATCCTTGAGTATGAGGGAAGCCCTGTCTTCCTCATACCCGAGATTGGTCAGACCGGTAAGCGCGTCGCGGAACACCGAGCCGGGACGCTCCATGCCCGGCGGCAGGAGGGCGGGCATTCCGTCCGACTTGAGCTTGTACTTGAGTTCAAGAAAAATCTGCTGACCGGTCTTCTTGCCTATGCCGGGCACTCTGGTCAGGGAGGCGACGTCATCCTCCGCCACAATGCGCCGCAGATCATCCGGCCGGAACATGGACAGAATGGCCAGCGCGGTACGCGCCCCCACCCTGTTGATACCGATCAGTGTGAGGAAGGTCTGCCGTTCGTCCCAGGAAGAAAAGCCGAACAGTTCCTGCGCGTCCTCCCGGACGACAAGACTGACATAAAGGCAGCACTGTCCGCCCCGTTCGGGAAGACGGCTCTGGATATGCGAAGGCAGGAATACCTCATATCCGACGCCGCCTTCGGTCAGCAGCACACAGCCGTTTTCCGTAACTTCAAGCAATCTCCCTTCCAGATAGGCCAGCATATGTCTCCCTTTCCTTCCGCCCGCACAGGGCATATCCTCCAATATAGCGCAAATGCGCCCTCTTGCCAACGTTCCGGGGCGGTCTTGCCCCGCGCGCCCTCTTGCGCTATGCCGACAAGGTCGCATCACGCTCATACCCTGTGTCATGACAAGGCGAAACAGCCGCGGAACATCCCATGGAAGAACATCCTCTCCGCTTCATTGCCGCGCTGGCGGAACAGCGCATCACCGAGGCTCAGGAGGCCGGGGCTTTCGACAACCTCCCCGGATACGGCAAACCTCTGGAACTCGAAGACGACAGCCATATTCCTCCCGAACTGCGCATGAGTTACAAGATTCTGAAAAACGCGGGATATATCCCTCCCGAACTTGCCGAGCGCAAGGAAATAGACAGCCTGCTGGACATGCTGGAACACTCGCAGGACGAACAGCTCCGGCTGCGGCAGATGCGCAAGCTGGAAGTGCTGGTACTTCAGGCAAAGTCCCGGCGCAAACGCTCCCTTGCTCTGGAACAGGCCGATCCGTATTATGAAAAGGTTCTCCGCCGCATTTCCATACTGGGCGGCCGCCGCGAAGCGGCGAAAAAAAACTGATGCCGCACGGAAATTTCGCGCTCCCGCCCTTGTCGGCGGCCCCCGTCATCGACAAGAGCCGCCGCGTGCATTATCTTGACAACGTGCCGTCCTGTGCGGCCGGATACCCGAATCACCGGCGTTCCGAAACGGGCCGCAGGCCCTCTTTCAAAACATATGACCAGAACAAAAGATTCGTCGCCCGCGCATGATGACGCCATAATCATCGAAGGCGCCCGGCAGCACAATCTCAAGAACATCGACGTCACCATCCCGCGCAACGAACTCGTTGTCGTATGCGGCCCGTCCGGATCGGGCAAGTCCACGCTGGCCTTTGATATCGTGTATGCCGAAGGCCAGCGGCGCTATGTGGAATCGCTGTCGGCCTATGCCCGCCAATTCCTGCCCAAGATGGACAAGCCGCTGGTGGACAAAATCGAGGGGCTTTCGCCCGCCATTTCGCTGGAACAGCAGACCACAGGCCGCAATCCGCGTTCCACCGTGGGTACGGTAACCGAAATATACGACTTTCTGCGCGTCTTTTTCGCGCGGCTCGGCAAAACATACTGCATCAAGTGCGGCACTCCCATCGAGGCGCGCTCGGCCGATGAAATCATTGCCGACATTCTGGCTCTGCCGGAAGGGGAAAAAGTCATCCTCATGGCCCCGCTGGTGGAATTGCAGAAGGGAACCCACGCCGATCGCCTGAAAAAGCTCCAGAGCGAAGGCTTTGTCCGCGTAAGAGTGGCCACTCAGGGAGAAGAACCGCGCATCCTGAACATCGAGGAAGTTCCCGCGCTGGACAAGAATAAAAAACACAGCATCGATCTGGTGGTGGATCGCCTCGTGATCCGGGACGACATGCGCACCAGACTGGCCGACTCTGTGGAACTGGCCCTGCGCTGGGGCGAGGGGAGAATCATCGTCAGCATTCCCGGCAAACAGGATATCATTCATTCCACGGATTCCGCCTGCCCCAAATGTCATCACAGTATGCCCGCCCCTTCCCCTCAGCTCTTCTCCTTCAACGGACCTCAGGGAGCCTGCCCCCAGTGTTCGGGCATAGGTACTGTTGCGACCTTCGATCCCCAGCTCATCGCTCCGGATCAAAGCCTGTCTCTGCGTCAGGGGGTCATTGCGCCGCTTTCCCAGCCCAGCACCATGTCCAGACTGGAAAAGGCTCTGACCGCGCTGGGCAAACGCCACAAGTTCACGCTGGACACGCCGCTGAAGGACTTTTCGGAAGAGGCCTTCCGGGCTCTGTTCCATGGCGAGCCGGGCGGCATCAACCGCACGGGCAGTCTGCGGCGCAACTTCATGGGCGGAACCTCGCTGAACAACGAAACCATACGCGAAGCCCGCTTCAGTCAGGAATACGACGTTTCCGAAAGCCACTGGCCGGGCGTCATGTACCTGCTGGAACGCCGTATGCAGAACAGCGAAGCCTGGGGAGACATACTCTCCCGCTACAGCTATGCTGTGGACTGCCCCTCCTGCCACGGCGCACGTCTGCGCCCCGAAGCTCTGTGCGTGCGTGTGGACGGCATGAATATTCAGGAATTCTGCTCCCTGTCCATTGATAAGGCTCTTGCCTGGATTAAGGAACGCAGCTTCACGGGGCGTCATGCCGTTGTGGCGGAACCGCTGCTTAAGGAACTTATCCACCGCCTCAGCTTTCTCATCAATGTAGGCCTGGATTATCTCACGCTGGGGCGCGCCATGCTCACCCTCTCCGGCGGAGAAGCCCAACGCATCCGCCTTGCCTCGCAGCTCGGCTCCGGCCTTGTGGGCGTGACCTATGTGCTGGACGAGCCCTCCATAGGCCTGCACCCGCGCGACAACGAACGCCTGATCAGCACCCTGCGCAGTCTCCAGAAGCGGGGTAACACCGTACTTGTGGTGGAACACGACGAGGCCACCATCCGCGAGGCGGACACCGTAATCGAACTCGGCCCCGGCTCCGGATCGCAGGGAGGAGAACTGGTCTTCTCTGGAAGCGTGGAAGAACTCTTCAACGATTCCGACAGCCTTACGGCCAAGTACCTGCGCGGCGACCTCACGCCGCCCATGCCGGACGAACGCCGGGAACCCGAAGACTATCTCACGCTGCGCGGGGTGACGACCAACAATCTCAAGAATATCGACTGCGCCATTCCTCTTGGTCTGCTGACCTGTGTGACGGGCGTATCCGGTTCGGGCAAGAGTTCTCTGGTAGTGGACACCCTGTACAAGCATGTGGCCATGCACTGCGGAATCAAGGTGGATCAGCCCGGCACGCTGAAAAGCATCGACAATCTGGATAAAATAGAGCGCGTCGTGGCCATCGATCAAAGCCCCATAGGGCGGACGCCGCGATCCAATCCGGCCACCTATACAAAGATATTCGACGATATCCGCAAGATATTCGCCATGACTCCGGACGCCAGAAAGCGCGGCTACACGCCGGGCCGTTTCAGCTTCAACGTCCCCGGCGGACGCTGCGAAACATGCAGCGGCGACGGCCAGATCCGGGTGGAAATGCACTTTCTGCCGGATATCTTTGTGACCTGCGACGTCTGCAAGGGCAGACGCTTCAACAGGGAAACGCTGGAAGTACGCTACAAGGATCTGAACATAGCCGAGGTGCTTGATCTGCCCGTGCGTGACGCCCGGCAGTTCTTTTCCAGCTATCCGGCTCTGGAACGGCGTCTGGCCGTGCTGGAAGACGTGGGCCTCGATTATATACGCCTCGGGCAGCCGGCCACGACCCTTTCCGGCGGAGAGGCCCAGCGCATCAAAATTTCCCGCGAGCTGGGCAAGCGTTCCCTGCCCGGAACCCTGTATATTCTGGACGAACCCACCACGGGCCTGCACATGCACGAAGTCGGCAAACTGATCACCGTGCTGCATCATCTGGTGGACAAGGGCGCGACGGTTGTGGTCATCGAACACAACACGGACATCATTCTTGCTTCCGACTATGTCGTCGATCTCGGCCCCGGCGGAGGGGAAAACGGCGGACGCATCGTTTCCGCCGGCACGCCGGAAGCGATTATGGCCGATCCGGCCTCCATCACCGGCCGCTTCCTTGTGGAGGAACGGCGCCTGAGGCGGCGGCAGAAAATGCTCGGGGAAAAGGCGGCCCGGACGGAAGAGTCCGCCAAAGAAGCTCCGCTCCCCGGAAAAAAGACTTCAGGAAAAAGCGGCACCCGCAAACGTGCCTGACCTGTCCTTTCAGCCCGGGCGCTGTTCCGCACCGTCTCGCCCGGCACACGTTGAGGATTTGCCATGCCTACCACAATATCATACACCCTGCGGCACTTCACGCTGACGGCAGTCTGCTGGGCAGCCATGGCGGCCCCTGCCGCTCTGGCCGCGCCTGTTTCGGTTCTGCTGCATCCGGCCGGCGCCCTCGTTCACGAGGAGTTTACCCTCACCCCCGCGCAGGATGGGCGCACCCTGCGCTTCCAGCTCCCTCCCGATGCCGATACCCGCAGTATCGACGTCACGGCAGCCAATCATGTCATTACCTCGATCAGCTTCCGGGACAGCATCGCGCCGGACGAAGAACCCGTCCTGTCCCTGAAACGTGACCTTGAAAAGGTGCGCGCCGATATACGCTCTCTGCAAACCCTCGGAGGAGATGCCGACGCCTATCGGGATCTGTGGCGTCACCCGCCCGTCACGCTCAATTCGCCGACAGATCTGCCCGCTCTGGCCGATCTTACGGCCCGCAGACTCGCCGCCTTTGACGACGGACGCGAAGCGCGTCTTGCCAAGCTCCAGACGCTCACGGAACAGGAAGCATTGCTTGTCCAGAGGCTGGAAGAAGCCGGAGGAAGCGGATTTGCCAGGGAAGCGATCATAACCCTCGACAGGAATGCCGGAGGCCCGGTAAAAATCAACTGTGTGTACAACAGCACGAATGCCGGGTGGAGACCTCTGTACCGGCTCGAAGCCCGTCCGGATCAGGGCATTGTAGAATTGGGGCTTGAGGCGGAAATCTGGCAGCGCAGCGGGCGCGACTGGAAAAACGTGACGCTTCAGCTCGCCACGGAAGATCCCCGCCAGAACATGACGCCTCCCGCTCTGGCCTCATGGATTGCCAGACCCCGTCCTCTCCAGCCGGAACCTCTGGCCCGTTCGGCCGGCAGCAACATGCTCATGGACAGCGTCCCCATGGGTGCAAAACAGGAAAGCAGCGCGGCCCTTGCTCCGAGTACGCCGCCCCGCTACATGGACGGCGCAAGCTATGAAGTATGGGATCTCGGCCACCGCAACGTAGACGCCGGCCCCAACCTGCGTCTGCCGCTGCACAGAGAAGAACTCAAGGCGACCTTCTCCTATGTGGCGCGCCCTTCCCGCACCCGAGACGCCTACCTTGCCGCACGCCTTAATCTGCCCGCCATGCGGCACTTCCCCGCCGGAGACGCGCTGTTCTTTGTGGACGGCGTGCTGGCGGGCAATTCCTCCTTCAGTCTGGATACCGACGAAGGGGGCTTTTCCGACAACAGCATTTTCTTCGGACGAGATCCCCTGGTCACGGCGGAGATGAAAAGCACAGCCCAGCAGAGCGGGCGCGAAGGTTTCATCGACCGCAAGCGTACCTATACCTGGGACTGGACAATGATCATAACCAACCGCCATAAACGCTCTGTCGACGTCCGCGTGGAAGAACCCGCTCCCCAGAGCCGGGACAAACAGATCGTCATGGATGTCTATTCCTCTCCCGAAGCAAGTCGGGAAGGCAATACGCTGTTCTGGAACGTGAAGGTTCCGGCAGGCAAGAGCGTGAACATCAGTCACAAAGTCCAGCTTTCCGCCCCTGCCGACATGCAGGTATGGGAAGGCCGCTGACATGCTGCGGATCTGCCTTTCTCTCACCAGAGAGGGCAGATCCGCTCCCCCATGCTTCCCCTGCCGCCGAGAACGCTTCCCCGCAAGCCGCCTTCGGCCTGCTCTGCGCCCGAGAACTGCCATAGCCCGGCAGCCTCTGCTTCGGCCGCGGCCTCCATCAAACATCCCGAACAACGCGCCGTCAAAGGCCTCGGAACATACTTCTTCGCAGAGCGGAGACATCCCGAATCGTCCGCTTTCCCCCAACGACAGTTCCCGTTTCGCGCTGTCCTTTCCCTGAACAGAAGACAGACCGTTTTCAGTTTCCCTCATATTCCGAATACTGCATGCCGGGAACAAGGCTTTTTCCTGAAGCCGCCTGCCCGATATTTCGGAATATTTCCCCTCCTGCGTCCCGGCGACCCCGAAAACAGACAATTCCACGCCCTCTCCCGGGCAAGTCTCTGTTCAGCCCGCGGCTGCGGAACAGGACTTCCGGCAAAGCGGCAGGGGGAAGGCTCCAGATACGATCTGCCTCACACTGAGGGGAAAATCTTCAAAACAAGCGTGCAACAATATGCCGCACGCGGCGTCATACGGCACACCGTACTCCTTGCAGGGCAGAGGTGCGGGCAGACTCAGCAAGCGCGGCGTTCCGCCCGGAAAGCCGACATGGCGAGCGGGGAATTTCCGCAGAAGTCTCTAATCCATACGTCCTTTGAGCATCAGCGGTATGCCGCAGGCACAGAACATGACGTTGCGGCAGGAGCGGGCCAGAATCTGGTTCGCCTCCCCCTGAAGATCCCGGAAACGCCTGCCGACAGCCGTTTCCGGCACCAGCCCCATGCCGACTTCGTCGCTTACCAAGGCCACGGGAAGAGGACTCTGCTCCAGCCAGCGGGCCAGACTTTTCACCCGGCCGAGTATGAATGCGTCCTCTTTCTCCATAAGGCCGGCGATCCACATGCCGACGCTGTCGAATACGGCCGCGCGACAGCTTTCCGCAGCCTGAAGCAGGGCATTTTCCGCCGTACACAGAGGGCCGCGTCCGTCCTCGCAGGCCAGCAACGTAAGCCAGTCCGGCCCCCGTTCGGCCTGATGCCGGGCAATGCGGGCCTGCATCTCGGGATCGTCCCACTCCGTGGCCTCCCGCCCGGACATCTCCCGCCGGACAGGCGGGCGTGCCGTGGCGATATAGGCCCGAGGCCCGGGGCGACGCAAAGCCCATTGCATGGCCGCCTCGCTTTTGCCGCTGCGACAGCCGCCGACGACGAGAAGCGTGTCCGTCATTCAGCCTCCGCATCAAGGCGATCGGCCATTCGCCCCAGCAAGCCCGCCGCAACAAGCGCAGTATCCTGATCGGAGCCGCGACGTTCAACCCACTGCGCAAGATACAGGAGCGTGGCGTCATCGGGAGTTCTCCCCTCCGCACGACGGCGGATTTCATCCGCCAGAGAGCGTTCGGCACGCGCACGCGCCGCACTTTCCTCCTGTATGGTCGTGGCCGTGCGTTCCATCTGTCCGCGCAGCTCCTGCGCCAGAGCAGTTTCCTGCCCCTCAAGCGCGCTTTCATACTTATGCGCAAGGGCAGTCAGCTCTTTACGCGCTCCGGCTATGTTCTGTTCCGTCTGCCGAAGCTCCTTCATTCTGGCCCCGAGGTCATCCGTTCCGGCCACGCCGCGCAGTCCGGCATCCAGAAGACGGAACAGCCCCGCATAGGCCCGGAGCATATCCGCCGTCTGCTCTCCGTTCAAAGCCCCGCGGTTCCGGCGTGCGGCCGCGCTGCGCATGGCCTGCACAAACGAATCGTCATACATACGGTACAATGCTTCCAGCATTCCCGGAGACCAGACATGATCAAGTACAAAGGCTCGCGCGCCGGAGCTGTCCTCTCCGATATAGCGCAACCCGCTCATGCTCTGTCCGAACGTAGCGTTGGCTGCCGAAAGAGACGCGGAAATTTTTCCCTTTTCTCCTTTCTTCGTGCCGGGCGTATAATGATCCACCATCCAGCGGGCAAGATCCCGCACAAAGAAGGGCGTAATCACGCTGTCGCCGATATCCGAAGCCTCCGCAGCCAGCGTTCCGACACTGCCGTCGTCCGCTCCGCCGTCCAGTTCGCCGCCGAAACTGCCCCCGGAAGAAGGCAGTCCCTCCTCCGGAGTAAAATCTGCGTCATTTCGTTCCAGTGCGGCCTCAACGGCGGCAAGGCTGCGCTCCCGCTTATCGAACATGTTCCCCGCAGCCTGCGTTCCGCCTGTGCTGCCTCCGCTTCCCGAAGGCAGCGTGTAGGTAGAACCGGCCGGAGGTTCCACTATATTGCCGGAATCTTCTTTTCCGGCAGCCTGACGCGCAGGCTGGGCAGGCTGAAGAGCAGACTGTGCCGCCCTTTGTGCCGCAACGGAAGCCGGAATCGGTTCCTGAGAAGCCGGAGCGGCGGCAAGGCCGTCCGCACGACCGGAAGCCCCTCCCTCCCCGGGAAGAAGATCTTCCGGACGGGGAGCCTTATTTTCCAAATCAAAGCTTTCCCCCCGTGCAGCTTCAGACACGGCTCCCGCGCCTGTTCCACCGAAAGAATTCTCTGTTCCGAACCCGGACGCCGCCCTTTCTCCGGGCAGCCCGGTCTCTCCGGAAGTTCTTCCTTCTCCGGGCAGTCTCGTTTCTCCGGCCATACTTCCCCGATCCGTACCGGGAACGGAAGAAGCCTGTCCGGAAGAAGAGAGAGAGGCAGGGGCCTCGGTTGAAATCGGGCCTTCGTCCTTTGTCAGCATGTACCAGGCTCCGCCGCCGCACAGAGCGAGCAGGGCGATGATGATCGTCACCGGCAGAGCGGAAGATTTTTTCCGCGTGGCCATTTCAAGATTCCGGGGGGGCTGCTGCGTCATTTATGCGCTCCTTGCCCCGTTCTATGGGGCGTGCATACATATTCCCGATAAGATCAAATTTTTTTTACTCCTTTCCGCCGGAACTGTGAAGTCCCGCCAAAAGCGAAAATAACGATGTATTTCATCCTGTTTTGCAAAAAGTGCGGCGGCGTTCCGATGCTGTCCGTACTTGCGCGAATCTTCAGGACAGGATAGCAAAAAACGGCCCTTCCGCATGGAAGGCGAAATGTTTCAGGAATCGAGGTTTCCCCCTATGAAATGTCGTCGCTGCAAAGCTAACGCCGTTGTCGCCCTGCCCAGTCATAACAGCGCGTTTTGCGCGGACTGTTTTCTTGAATTTTTCTCCCGTCAGGTTCGCAAGGGCATAGAATCCTGCAAGCTCATGACGCCGGAAGACCGGGTGCTGGTAGCCCTTTCCGGAGGCAAGGATTCTCTGGCGCTGATGCTTATTCTCGGTCAGCTGGGATACAACGTCACCGGTCTGCATATCGATCTTGCCATTCCCGAATCCTCCCCCGCCGCACGCGACGTGGTGGAACGCTTCTGCGCCAAGCACGGCTTTCCCCTGATCATACGCGACATGGAGAAGGAAGGCCTGCCCATTCCTCTGGTCAAGGCACGGCTGAAACGCCCCATCTGCTCCGCCTGCGGCAAGATCAAACGCTATTTCTTCAATCAGACCGCGCGGGAAATGGGCTTTAACGTGCTTGCTACGGGGCACAATCTCGACGATGAAGTCGCGCGCCTGACCAGCAATACCCTGCGCTGGGATCGCGCCTATCTCAGCGATCAGGGGCCGGCTCTGGAAGAAGACGGCGGCTTTGCGCGCAAGGTCAAACCTCTATGGCGCTTGACGGAGTTTGAAACGGCCAATTACGCCTTTCTCATGGGCATTGAAAATCACTACGCCCCCTGCCCCTACAGCGGCGGCGCCAGCTTCTCCGTTCTCAAGCGCATGTGGATGGATCTGGAAGAAGCCATGCCGGGGCGCAAGATCGACTTTTATCAGGGTTTTCTCGAGCGGGGCCGTCCCGCCTTCCGCAGTGAGGAAGAACGCGGAGGCGAAGAACTGCGCCCCTGTCCGCGCTGCGGCTATCCCACTTCCGCAGGCGTATGCGGCGTATGCCGCATTCGCGACGCGCTGAAGGACGAATAATCGATTTCTGAAGCGGAGCAGACGGAGCTGCGGCCACGCGAGCGCAGTTCCGACAGGCTGAACTCATGCAAACGGAATTCCCATGCGCAAGCTGTCATTACGCGAACTGCTGGCCAAGGCCTCGCCGCTGAGATCGGGAGACATTCTGGCCGGCATAGCGGCCGAAAGCGAGGAAGAACGCACAAGGGCACAAATGGCTCTGGCGGACATCCCGCTCACCCGTTTTCTCTCGGAATGCGTCATTCCCTATGAAGAAGATGAAGTCACCCGTCTGATTGTGGACAGCCATGACGAAAAGGCCTTTGCTCCCGTGCGCTCCTTTACGGTAGGGCAGTTCCGGGACTGGCTGCTGACCGAAGAGGCTGACGCCGATATGCTGGCCGCGCTCGCTCCCGGGATCACACCGGAAATGGCTGCCGCCGCAAGCAAACTCATGCGCGTGCAGGATCTGGTGCTGGCCGCCTCAAAATGCCGGGTCGTCACCCGCTTCCGGGATACGCTGGGACTGCCCGGACGCTTCTCCACCAGACTTCAGCCGAACCATCCCACCGACGATGCGCGGGGCATACTCGCATCCACCCTCGACGGCTTGAATTATGCCTGCGGCGATGCCGTGATCGGTATCAATCCGGCCACGGACAGTCTGCCCAATACCTTGCGCCTGCTGCACCTGCTCGACGAGGTGATCCGGCGTTACGACATCCCCACGCAGAGCTGCGTTCTCACCCATGTCAGCAACACCATGGAACTGATCCGGCGCGGCGCGCCCGTGGATCTCTGCTTTCAGTCCATTGCGGGGACGGAAAAGGCCAACGCCAGCTTCGGCATTTCCCTGTCTCTGCTGGATGAAGCCTGGGAAGCGACGCGCTCGCTCCGACGCGGCACCGTGGGCGACAACGTCATGTACTTTGAAACGGGACAGGGCAGTGCGCTTTCCGCCGGCGCGCATCACGGCGTCGATCAGCAGACCGTCGAATGCCGCGCCTACGCCGTGGCCCGGCGTTACAGGCCCCTTCTCGTCAATACCGTGGTCGGCTTCATCGGGCCGGAATATCTGTTCAACGGCAAACAGATCATACGCGCAGGGCTGGAAGATCATTTCTGCGGCAAGCTGCTCGGCCTGCCCATGGGGGCGGATATCTGCTATACCAACCATGCGGATGCCGATCAGGACGACATGGACATTCTGCTGACCATGCTCGGCGCGGCCAATGTCAATTTCGTCATGGGCATTCCCGGCGCCGACGATATCATGCTGAATTACCAGTCCACCTCATTTCACGACGCCGCCTATCTGCGCAGAATACTGAACAGGCGTCCCGCTCCCGAATTCGAGGCATGGCTGGAGCGCATGGGCATTCTTGCTCCGGACGGACGCATGCTTCCTCCCGGAGGCGCGCTGCACGCTCTGGAAGCGGACATACAATCCTCCTCGCCGGGAGTTCCGTCATGACGAAAAAAATGCCGACATCTTCCGCGCCCGCGCCGGACAGCTCCCTGCCGGACGCGGCTTCGCCCGTCACACAGGACCCGTGGGCGGAACTGCGCCGCTTCACCGATGCCCGCATCGGACTCGGCCGTTGCGGAACAAGTCTGCCCGTCGCACACTGGCTTGCGTTCCGCCTTGCTCACGCCCGTGCGCGCGACGCCGTACTGACCCCTCTGGACAGCGACAAAATACGGAACATGCTGAAACAGCAGGGCATTGAAAGTCTGCATCTGTCCAGCGCAGTCCGCGACAAACAGGAATTCCTCACCAGACCGGACAAAGGACGACGTCTTTCTCCGGAGTCACGCAGAGTTCTCGACGCATACAGAGAAAACCATCCTTCCTGTCCTTCCGCAGATCTGTGCCTCGTCGTCAGCGACGGGCTTTCTGCCCGTGCCATACATGAAAACGCCGTTCCCTTCATTACGCTCTTTCTGAATCGGGCCCACGCCGCCGGCCTGACTTGCAGCCCCGTCGTCGTGGTGGAAAACGGACGTGTGGCCGCTGGCGACGAAATTGCGGCCAGGCTGGGCGCAAGGCTGGTCGTCGTCCTCATCGGGGAACGTCCCGGGCTGAGTTCGCCGAATTCTCTGGGCGTTTATATGACCTATGCTCCCGCGCCGGGCTGCACGGATGAAGCGCGCAACTGCATTTCCAACATACGTTCGGGGGGCTTGAGTACGGAAGAAGCCGTCCGCAAGCTCTGTTATCTTGTCGAACAGGCCTTTGCCGGGCAGTTTTCCGGCGTACGGCTCAAGGACGACATGCCGGACAACTATCTGCCCTTCACGCATCCGCTCCATCTGGAACCCGGGCCCGCAGACAACAACTGAAACTCAACCCGTGGCGCGCCTCACCAGCTCCGCTCTTTTCCACCTGAAAGCAGCATGGTCTTCCTGCGCGCTTGCGTGGCGAAAAAACGCTTCCATAACTGACGCTGCCTCCTGAACGGAACGCAGGCTCCTGGAAAAAGCAACGAACGGAACCGCCGGGCAGCCATGCGACGCCCTGCCTCCGACGGAAGCGAAGCTATCCGACTGCGCACCTTCGGAATACCCGGCATGAAACGCTAAGCGCGCCTCTCCGCCCTGATCGCCATCTCCCGTGCGGTGCGGTAGTCGAATTTTCCGGAACCCAGAAGCGGCAGTTCCCTGACGCACAGAATTCTTTTCGGCGTCCACAAAGGAGAAAGCCCGCGTGCGGCAAAGGCCGTGGCAATCTGACCGGAGGTCACGCCCTCGCGTTCCACCAGCAGGGCAAGCTGCTCACCCTTTCTGGCGTCGGGCACGCTGACCACTCCCAGCCGGACATCGGGCCACAGATCGCGCAGAGCGTTTTCCACTGCGGCAAGAGAAATCATTTCGCCGCCTACCTTGGCAAAACGCTTGGCCCGGCCCTTGATGAAAATGAAGTTTTCGGCGTCCACTTCCACAATGTCCCCGGTATCGTACCAGCCTTCCGCCTCCGGCCCCTCTTCTTCCGGATCGAGGGCCGGATCGCGGGGAGGTTCCAGCACACCGGGCGCGGTCGAACGCATATAGCCCATCATGACGTTGTCGCCCTTGACCCACAATTCTCCGACTCTGCCGCCGCAGTCGTCAATGCCTTCCACGGGGCGCACGCGACAGCGCATTCCCGGGGCAAGACGTCCCACGCTGCCGGCGCGGGTATTGGCCGGAGTATTCACGGAAATGACGGGCGACGTTTCCGTTGCCCCGTATCCCTCCACCATGGTCACACCGAATTTTTCCTTCCACAGTCTGGCGGTGGACTCCCGGAGCTTCTCCGCCCCGGCGATAACCAGTCTGGCGTTGAAGAAATCATAGGGCCGTCCGTATCTGGCGTATCCGGCAAAGAAGGTATCCGTTCCGCAGATGACGGTGGACTGGCTCTCATAGAAGAGCTGAGGCACGTTGCGATAGTGCAGCGGGGAAGGATAGACAATAACGCGAATGCCTGTGACCAGCGGCAGAATTGTCCCTATGCCCAGCCCGAAGCTGTGAAACATGGGCAGACAGTTGAAGATGCGATCCCCGGCGTTGACATTGACTACACACAGCATCTGCTCTCTGTTCGCAGCCAGATTCCTGTGGCTCAGAAAAACGGCCTTGGGCATGCCTTCCGTACCGGAGGTGAACAGAATGACCGCCGCTTCGTCGGCAGGCGTTTTCGGCGCGCACAGCAGCCACGAAGCCAGCAGCCCGCCGACTTTATCCCGCAGAGGCATGGTCGCCGCAATATCCTCCAGATAGACAAGGCGCAGCCCTTCGTCCTTCATGGCCTTTTCCAGAGATTCCAGCTCCCCCAGCTTTATGAAGGTGCGCGACGTGAGTATGCTTTTCAGTTCCGTCGTGCGGCACCCCGACAGCACGGGGCGCGCTCCTGCGGTAAAATTGATCATGGCCGGGACTTTCCGCGCGCTCTGCAGAGCAAGAAAGCCGACGAGTCCTGCCAGAGAATTGGGCATCATGAAGCCCACCCGCTGTTCGCTGCGGAACTCGCGGGCCAGAGACATTCCCAGAGCCCTGGCCCGGGTCAGCATCGCTCCGTAGGTCAGCGTGCGTCTGTCCTGATCCTCGGCAATGATTCTGGATCGCCCGAATACGCGCACGGCGTCCGTAAAGGACTGCATGATGTTTCTGTCCGTTCTTGTGGACGAGTACAGAAGCTCCGTCATCATACCATACAACTGAACGGAAGCCCGACGTCGCCTTTCCCGCGGCGGCAAATCCTGCGGAGCTTCCAGCTTCTGAGGCGGAAGCACGGTCAGGGTGACGCGCGGAAACCAGCGCAGAGGAACCTTGTGCCGGAAATAGGAAAATTTTGAATAGGCCGCCCCGTCCAACCGGACGGGCAATAAGTCGGCGCGCGCTTTCTCCGCAATGAGGGCCGTTGCTTCAAGAACACGCATATATTCAGGGTCATTATGAAAACGTCGATCGTGAAAGACCATGCAACGCCGATATTTCTCCAGCGCGCGCACCAGAGAAAGCGTTGAAGTCGGGGACGAAAAATCCACCTCCACAACATCGGACAATAGCAGAAAAGGCTTCATCCACCAGCGCCGGGCCAGTTTGCGATCCACAGCCAGAGCCATGGGCTGGGGCAGCATGGAGGCTATGAGCAACCCGTCCAGAAGCGACGAGGGATTGGTGACGATAAGCGTGCGGGCCCCCGTTTCCGCATCATGTTCCATTCCCCGCACGCGGACACGGAAACAAAGACGTAACAGCAGGCGTACAGGCAATTTCAACATGATGACGGCTCCTTGGGCATGAAAAACAGCGTGTGGCGGACTGTCTTCCGCTTCACATTCTCAACGCGTTCCGGTCTGCTCCCGTGCGCCCCTCTCCTGCGCATCCAGCGCAAGCACGGCCCGGGCAAGTTCCGTTCCCAACTGCTCCAGCAGATCGGACTCGGCCTCCACCATATCGGCCATGGTCGCGCCCGCATTGTCTTCCGCACGAAACACACCGCTCCGCAGGGTCTGACCGTCCCTGTTCAGGGCCCACGCCGCCTCCAGCAGCACCTTTTCTCCCGGGGCGCCTTCAAAGCGACGCACGTCCACCTGTGCGCGAAAATCCGCGACGGCTCCGGTTCGCAGGGGCATGGCAATACCGTTGCGGGCGCGCATTTCACGCATCATGGTCAAACTGAGTACTCTGGCTATGCCCAGAGACAGATCTTCTCCCCAGCGGTGATAATCCTCGATCCGGATATCCACATCATCCCCTTTCCGCACGACCATCTGCGGACGCTGGAGATAGCCCGGCAGGGATACCGGCATGATGGCCACACTCGGCCCGTCGTCGTTCCGTTCCCTCTCCGATCTCTCCATGTCTTCAGGCGAAGCCAGCACATAAAAATGTACGACGGGCGAGGAAAAACAGCCTCCAAGAAAAAGCAGCGCAAACAAAACAAGAACGGCTCTCATGGCAGCTCCCGGGTGCCGGACATCAGGGCCGGCGCCCGAAAATCAGGGCGTCCGGCTTGAGTTCAAGCAGGGTGGCAAGATTGTCAATGGAATTGGCCGCATCGCGCAGGGCCCGCATGGTCTGGCTGAATTCCACCAGAGGCGCGGAATCCTCCCGTACCAGACGCTGCAGACTTTCCATGGTCAGCCGGGCGGAAACGCCCATTGCGGAAACATCCTTCGTGCCTTTTTCCATACTCGCGGCCAGTTCTCCATATCGCTCCAGCGTGGCGATCGCTCGTTCGCGCACTTCCGTCAGCCCGCGGGCCTGCACGGTCAACTCGCGCACCAGTTCGGTGCTCTGCCGCGAAAGTTCGGTCAGACTGGCCGTAAGTTCCGGCAGATTAAGCCCGTTGAGCTGTGCGTTGATTCCACGCAATGCCAGCAGCGTTTCTCCGGTGATATCCCGTATCGGCACATCCGTCACCAGATTGATCACCTCGTCCAGCGACGAAGGAACCGTCGGGATCTGGACAATACCGTCATAGGGGCGCATCTGTTCCGGCGTGGGAGGAGGAGCATCCGGCAGCATGTCCAGATCCACGCTGAGCTGACCGGTCACAAAGCTCAAGGTTCCCAGCCTTGCCCGAAGCCCCTTGCGGACAAGCTCCGTCAGCAGAAAATCGTCGACGGAACCCCGGCTCAGAAGGCTGGCCAGATCGGCATGACTGGATTTGAACGTTGATTTTTCCAGTTCAAAAACCACCGGCGTGCGGAAGGCCAGCTCTTCTGCGTCGGCATTGATCTGAATGGATACGACCTTGCCCACGCGCACACCCCGGAAATAGACGGGCGACCCCGGCAGAAGACCGCGCAGCGACGCGTCGAAAAAGCATACGAAACGTGCGGAGGACGATAGACTTCCCGACCCCACAATCATCACCCCTCCCGCCAGCAGGGCAAGGGCGCACAGTACAAAAAATCCTATGAGCGTCTTGGTTCCCTTTTCCGTCATGTTTCTGCTCCCGAATCGTCCTTCCCCGGCACAGCGCGGGAAGGCTCGGAATGTTCGTCCGTCTCATCCTTTCCTCTCCGGAGGAAACGCGCAACTTCCGGCGGGCCATGGTGGAGCAGTTCCCGCGGATTTCCCTGTGCGGTAAGCGTCCGGAGTCCGGCGTCCAGAAAAATGGCGTCGTCCGCCACGGCAAAAATACTGGGCAGTTCGTGCGTCACCATGATGACGGTCATGCCCATGCTGTCGCGTAATTCAAGGATAAGTTCATCCAGTTGAGCCGCACTCAGAGGATCAAGACCGGCGGAAGGCTCGTCGAAAAACACAATCTGCGGATCCAGAGCCAGAGCCCTGGCCAGACCCGCCCTTTTTTTCATCCCGCCGCTTATTTCGGAAGGATAATATTCCTCAAAACCGGCAAGCCCCACCTGAGCAAGCCGGAGCGACGCAATGGAACGCCGTATCCCTCTCGGCAGGGAAGTATAATATTCCAGCGGAAGCATGACGTTTTCCGCCAGCGTGCGGGAAGACCAGAGGGCCCCGCTCTGAAACAGCACGCCGACGCCGCGCATGATCTGCGCTCGTCGTGCGGAGGGTGCGGCCCAGAAATCCTCGTCGCCGTAAAAAACCCGTCCCGCTCCCGGAGGCAGCAGGCCCATGAGAACACGCATCAGAGAGCTTTTGCCGCATCCGCTGCCGCCCATAATCACGAACACGTCGCCCCGTCGTATGGAAAAGGTCAGATCGTGTTGAATGATTCTGGAACCGTACGATACGGTAAGCCCTTCCGCTCTGATGGCGATATCATCCCGTTTTTTCTGTATGTTCACTGCACTCACAGGGACACCGCCGTGAACATGATGGTTATGATGGACGTGGATACGATGATCCCCACGATGGAATTGACCACGGCCGCCGTGGTGGCCTGTCCCACGGCCTCCACGTTGCGCCCGGCCTTCAGGCCCTGATAGCAGCCGGTGACGGATACGACGAAGCCGAACACCAGCGCGTGCAGCAGCCCGATCCATATCTGGGAAAGCGACATGTTGGCCAGCGTATTTTCCCAGTAGGCCGAAGGGGAAATATCCATCATGAGCGTCCCGACCAGAAAGCCTCCCAAGATGCCCATGACATCGGCATATACGGTCAGCAGCGGCGTCATCAGCGCCAGCCCGAGTACGCGCGGCAAAACCAGAAAATCCACGGGATCAAGGCCGAAAGTGACAAGCGCGTCAACTTCCTCATTTGCCTGCATGCTGCCTATGATTGCCGCAAACGAGGCCCCTGTCCTCCCGGCAAGCACAATCCCCGTAAGCACAGGCCCCATGACGCGCACCATGGACACGCTCACCAGCGCGGAAACATAGATTTCCGCCCCGAAAGCCCGAAGCTGAAGCGCGCTGACAAAGGCCAGAATCAAGCCCAGCAGCAGACTGGTCAGAGAAACTATCGCCAGAGCGTCCACCCCGCACTGACGGAATATGCGCCAGACATCGCGGGCATTCACCGCCGCGCGCCCCATGCACAGCCTGGCAAAACTCGCACTTACTTCGCCGATGAAATTCAGCGCGGAAAGCGCAACTCCGGGAACGGCCAGCGTTTTGCCGCCTATCAGTTCCAGCAGACTTTCAGCTTCAGCGGCGTTTTTTTTCCCTCCGGCCGGAGTCCCCTGACGTCTTTTCCTTTTGGCTCCTGCCAGATCCAGCAACGCGGCCATTCCCTCCGGCAGAGAGGTATAGTCCGTTTCCAGACCTGCCTGTTCCGCACGTCCGGAAAATTCGGCAAACAGCGCCAGCAGGGAAGAGTCCCAGGCCTCCAGATTCTCCGCCCGCAGCTCGAGCTTCTGAAGCGGAATACCGCTCTCCGGGGAAGACAGCGCGGCAAAAACACTGTCGCCGGCTTTTTCCATCCCCTTCGCCCGGGAGGCGGAAGCCCGGAGGCTCCAAGTCCCGGAGGCCGTCACCACAAGACTGCCGCCACGGCGGGAAACCTCCAGAGAAGGACTGCCCTCCCTCCCGTTCACATGAGCCCCCTCCGCCCCAGCTCGGCAATACGCAAAGCCAGAGCGGTCGTGGAAAAGCCCTCCAGCAGGGGCAGGCAATGAACCTCCCCGCCGTCGGCCTCCACGATCTCGCGACCGACCACCTTATCCGGCGCCCAGTCTCCCCCCTTGACCAGAACATGAGGACGCACGGCGCGGATCAGCTCCAGCGGCGTATCTTCGTCAAATCCGACGACGAAATCCACGGAGGCAAGATGCGCAAGAACAAAAGCCCTGGCTGCAAAAGTATTGAAGGGCCGTCCTGCTCCCTTGTTCAAACGGCGCACGGAATCGTCGCTGTTCAGCCCGACGACCAGCAGATCTCCGAAAGCTCCGGCCCGTTCCAGCAAATCCACATGGCCGGGATGCAGAATGTCATAACAGCCGTTGGTAAACACGATGCGACGACCGGCACGACGCGGCTCTTCAAGACGACGCAGCAGTTCTTCCCGATCGGAAACGACTTTGGGACAGACAGGAAATGAGGTGGTATCGGACACGTTGCCTCCGCACAATGATTCGGCCCTTGAAATTCCGCAAAGTTCCCCCGGCTATCAGCCGTTCAAAAACGGCAAACGTCCGGAAAACGCCGGAAAACAAACGCCGCTCATGCCGCAGCCTTCTTTTGCAGAGGCTGCGGAAAAAACTCGGGACAGGCCTGCGCCGGCCGCCTGCAGGAACTTCCTGCAGGCGACCGACGCTGTGGCCCGACCCGCTACATATGCATGGCCTCGCGCACCAGATCCATGGTGGCGTTGATGGAAAGGGAGGCCTTTTCCCTTCCGGCGGCCAGAATTTCGTCAATCAGGCCCGGTTTCGCAGCAAAATGAGCGCGACGTTCATGCAGAGGCTCAAGAAACTTTCCGAGATTTTCAAGAAAAATCTTCTTGCACTGCACGCAGCCCATGGTTGCGCCCGTGCATCCCCTGCGCACTTCCTCCTGCGTCGCGCTGTCGGCCAGCAGCACATGATAGGGGAAAAGATTGCACACATCGGGATTGCCCGGATCGGTCTTACGCAGACGGGCCGGGTCGGTGAACATGCCCTTTACCTTGGGTTCGATATCCGCCATGACATCGCGCAGAAAAATGCCGTTGCCGTAGCTTTTGGACATTTTGCGCCCGTCCAGACCCGGGCATTTGGCCGCGGGAGTCAGACGCGCCTGCGGTTCGGGGAACACTTCGCCGTAAAAGTAGTTGAAACGACGCACGATTTCGCGCGTCAGTTCCAGATGCGGCAGCTGATCCTGACCTACCGGCACCCACTGGGGGCGATGCTGAATGATGTCGGAAGCCATGAGTACCGGATATCCGAGAAAACCGTAATTTCCCAGATCCTTGGTGGTGATTTCCTGCTGCTGTTCCTTATAGGTGGGGTTGCGCTCCAGCCAGCCGAGGGGGGTGATCATGGAGAGCAGAAGATGCAGTTCCGCAGTTTCTTTGATATCCGACTGGCGGTAAATGGCACACTTTTCCGGATCAAGCCCCACAGAAAGCCAGTCAAGAACCATTTCCCGCACATACTCGCGCAGATGGGACGTGTCCGCATAATCGCTGGTCAGCGCATGCCAGTCGGCTACAAAGAAAAAACTTTCCATTTCTTCCTGCATGGCCACCCAGTTTTTCAGCGCGCCGAAATAATGTCCGATGTGCAGGGGCCCCGTGGGTCTCATGCCGGATACAGTACGTTCCTTTGCCATGACAGATACCTCCGAAAAATGATCGGCGAAACAGGTTCAGAACAGGTTGAAGAAGGAGAAGGCGAGTTCAGCCGACCACTCGATGAACGGCCCGAGGAGCGCGCCCAGGACTCCGGTCGCCAGCAGGACTATCAGAATGATGAAGCCCCAGCGTCCGAGTCTGGAATACTGCCACGCCCACCGGCGCGGCAGAAAAGCCTCTACGATGTGACTGCCGTCCAGCGGAGGGATGGGCACAAGATTAATCCAGGCCAGCGCAAAATTGGACAGCGTTCCCACAACGAACATACGCAGCAGAAAGTGAGCGGTGGAACCTTCCGCAATGCCGCTGACCTGAGCGTGATGCCACATAAGCGCGGCGCCGCCGGCGCAGACAAAGGCCACCAGAATATTGGCAAGAGGTCCGGCTACGGAGACCAGCAGCATGCCGCGTTCCGGATTTCTCATATTGCGAGGATTGACGGGAACCGGCTTGGCCCAGCCGAAAACAAAGGGACTGGCCAGAGCGGTCAGCACAAACATGACCAGCCCCAGGGGATCGATGTGAGGAACGGGATTGAGCGTCAAGCGCCCCAACATGCGGGCGGACTGATCGCCGCAAAGGGAGGCGACCCAGCCGTGCGCGACTTCGTGAAGAATGATGCCGAAGAGTACGGGCACAAAAGCCACAGCCAGATTGGTGATACTGATGGAAAGAGAGGAATCGAACATTCGATAGCCCTACCACGCTCCGCACCTGACCGCAAGGATAAGCAGCAGAAGAGACCTTGTTCCCCTGCCCCGCCCGCGTGGAGCCGGAGGCGGCCTGTTGCGCTCCGTCTGTTCCAGAACTGCCCCCCGCGGGGGGGGACTTCTGCAGGAAGTTTGAGACAGTCGTTACCGCAACGGACACACCGTATCCGACGCGCAGCAACTCCCGAGATTGGAATATTTTCGTTTTGAAGCTGCTCCCGGAATCACGCGAAGCAAGGCTGCTCCGCAGCGCCGGAGCAACCTCGAACATTTTGCGGCACAGCCCTCCGATGGCGGCCGCAGAGCCGTATCTGTCGCCCGCAGAATATACAGGCACGAACAGCAGAGCAAACTCCAGAAGAGGCATGAAACCTGCAAGCCGGACCATAAGGAGGCCCTGTCGCAGATATGTCCAAGAGCAAAACGCTCTAGAAATGGCTCTTGCGGCGCGAAGAAGAGGGAATGTCCAGAGCGGTACGATATTTGGCCACAGTACGCCGTGCGATATTCACCCCGAGCTGCTCCTTGAGGATTTCGCACAATCTTTCGTCGGAAAGCGGATTTTTCGGATCTTCTTCGGCAATGCACTTTTTGAGCAGAGCCTTCACGCTTTCCGACCCCACCTGACTGCCGTCGTCCATGCCGAGCGCGCTGTTGAAGAAAAATTTGAGTTCGAACGTTCCGTGCGGCGTAGCTACGAATTTGTTGGTCGTGATGCGGCTCACCGTGGATTCGTGCATGTTGATGTCGTCCGCGATATCCTTGAGAATGAGCGGCTTGAGCCTGGTCACGCCTTCTTCAAAGAAGGGACGCTGAAACTTCACGATACTTTCCATAACCTTATACAGCGTGCGCTGACGTTGTTCCAGACTGCGGATAAGCCAGGTGGCCGAGCGCAGCTTTTCGTTCATGTATTCCTTGTCCTTCTCGGAATTGAACGCCTCGCCGTCGCTGTACATGGTGCTGATCTGAAGATTGGGAAGCCCCTCGTCATTAAGCAGAATGACAAAATCGCCGTCCATCGGATACACATAGACATCAGGGCTGACGAACATGGGTTCGCCCTCGCCGAAGCTGGCCCCGGGCATGGGATCAAGAGACTGGATCACGTCAATGTATTCCTTGAGCGTGTCCATATCCAGCTTGAACTTGCGCAGAAGAGGTTTGTAGCGGCAATTTTCCAGATCTTCCAGATGCTGGCGTACAAGTTCCACAAGGATGGGATCCCTGTCGTACTTGAGGACTTCAATCTGCACCAGAAGGCATTCCTGCGGAGTGCGCGACGCTACCCCCACGGGGTCAAAACGCTGAACAGCCCTGACTACCGGCTCAACTTCGACCGGGGTCACGCCGCCAAGTTCTGCAATTTCCTCATTGCTGGCCCGCAAATATCCTGCAGAATCCAGATTTCCGATGACCAGTTCGCCGATTTCCTTCTGCTCATCGCTCAGAGAGGAAAGACGAAGCTGCCACATCAAATGGGAATCCAGCGAGGGCTTGGCCGCATATCTGGCTTCAAGGCTGCTGATTTCTTCCGAAAGTTCGTATTCGCGGGAAGAAGCCAGTTTAGGCGCGCTGGACAGATCGCCGAGATAATCCTCCCAGTCTGCACTGCCCGCGATATCCCTGTCGTAGGCGTCCTGCTCCTCGTGGCGTTCCGCACTTTCCGTCCCGGCCGCAGCGTCGACGCCTCCGCGGCTCTCCGGCTGAATATCTTCGCCCTCCTCCAGAAACGGATTCTCCATGAGCTCGTGCTGAACCGTATCAACCAGTTCCATACGCGACAACTGAAGCAGTTTGATCGCCTGCTGCAACTGCGGCGTCATGAGAAGCTGCTGACTGAGTTTCAGCTGTTGTTTAAGCTCAAGAGCCATAGACCCATCCTTCCGAAATGAGATTATGCAAAAAATATGCTATAGAAAAAAAGATGAACAATATCTTACGATCTGAATCTAACACAGAGCGGTTTTTATGGCAAGCCTAATGCAAATATCCCGTAACAGCAGACAACTTTTCAGAATACTTCCTTTTAATCTGCCGTTTTCCCTTCTCGACGTTTCTCCGCCGGAAAAAAGCTGCGATCTTTTCCGCGTCAAGGCTTTTTATCTTCGCATCTCCTGCAAAACGCGGGCAGAGCAACGCTCCGCATACGGAACGCAGACGCCGCCGTCGGCCCGCTTTCTGTCTCAACCTGGCGACGAAAAAAACACTGCGGATAGCGCAATGGATGAAAAGCCTCCGCCTTTGCCGAGGCCTCCCGTCATCGCATCCTTCACGTCAGTATTCATACCCCGCGCGCTGCCGGCAAAAGCGCAGAGCCTCCGTACAGCCTTTTCCCTCTGGAGAAATGGAAAAAATACGGGGCAGACTCAAAAAATTTTTCTGTGGCGCTCCAAATCAATAAGGGGAAGGTCTGCCTCTGCAAAAGGCATCCCTTCCCCGAACTACAGGTTTCTCTTACGCATCGAAAGCCGCATGTACGGAGCAGGCGGGGAAAAACGGCTTACTCTGCCTGAGGCCTGCCCTTCGACCATTCTTTCTGGACAGAGTCCGCACAGTCACGGTCGACAGACAGCCAAGCTCCGAAAGCCCGTTGCCTCAAAATTCACAGTTTCAGGCAGAAATATATCTCTTCCCTTCGCCCTTTCGTACACAGACTTATTGCCGAACAGTCTGCAGCTTCACGGGAATCAGACCTGATCGCCGAGCATCTTACGCACGCGCGCAAGCAGTTTGGGTTGCAGGTGTTCTTCCTTGAGCGCGAAATAAAGATTTGCCGTCAGATAATCTACCCAGTCTCCGGCATCAAAGCGTTCGCCCTTCATCTTCACGGCCAGCATACCGCGCTCTTTCGCCAGGGAAGCAAGCGCGTCCGTCAACTGAATTTCCCCGCCATGTCCGGGCTTGATGTTACGCAGATGACGGAAAATATCCGGCGTCAGCACATAGCGTCCGATGATGGCCAGATTTGACGGAGCCTTGTCCACAGCGGGCTTTTCCACCATATCGGTAATTTCATACACGCCGTCACGGAATTCTCTGCCGGCTATGATACCGTATTTATCCACCTTGTGATGAGGAACTTCCATGACGCCGATGACCGGCTTTCCTTCTGCCCGGGCAACATCCACGAGCTGCTGCACGCCGGGAACATGGTTGATGATCAGATCGTCCCCCACCATGACCACAAAAGGTTCGTCCCCGACGGCATTTTCCGCACAGAGGACGGCATGACCGAGGCCGAGCTGCTTCTTCTGGCGCACGGCCATAACGTTCACCATTTCGGCCACTTCGCGCACTTTGGCCAGCAGTTCCGTCTTGCCGGCCCGTTCCAGAACGCTTTCCAGATGGAGATTGTAGTCAAAGTGATCTTCAATGACGCTCTTTTCCCTGTTGGTGACGAACACCACGTCCGTTATGCCGGAGTGCATGGCCTCTTCCACAACATACTGGATCACGGGCTTGTTGTAGATGGGCAGCATTTCCTTGGGGATATTCTTGCTCGCAGGCAGGGATCTCGTCCCCCACCCGGCAACGGGAATGACAACCTTGCGTATATTCATAGTCAACCTCCATGGGCGGCCGTCGAAAGCGTTGCTTCGCCCCGCAGTAGCGGATGTATCGCTCCGCATGCTCCACAAACGGAAACAGCGTGCGACTCTCTGGGCGTACCATGCCAGACTTGTGCCCCGAGGTCGAGAAAAAGTCTGCAATTTCCGTCAATTTTCCAGACATGTTCAGCCTGGGCAGACTACTGCGCCTTATCTTCCTTTTTCACATCTTCCGCCGGGGAAGGAATAATCCTGCATGTCAGGCGTCCGAAAATACGGACAAACACTCCGACCGTCAGCGCGGAAAGCAAGGTTCCCTCGCGCAGACCGACAACGCTTCCCAGCGAAATAAAGCCCAGAAACGCGGACAGACAAACCAGAGACACATCGAACAGCACTTTGATATTTCCGAACTCCTTATGCGAACGATAGGCAATGGCCAGCACCATACCTTCTCCGGGCTGAACCGTCGTCTTACTGGCAAGTTCTATGCTGATGCCGAGGCCGAGGACGGCATTGCCCGCCATGGACATGACCACCTGCCACGGGTACGACGATACCGTCCAGGATGAGGTGATCCACATCCACAGGTCAATGAACAGACTGAACAGGAACACGGCGGGAAGCTGGAGCAGCGCACTGAGCTTGAAGGTCGGGCCCAGCAGAAATTTCTGCGCAACAACAAACGTAATATTGATGAGGAAGGTCCAGGTTCCGAGGCTCAGCCCGCATATGGCCGTTACCGTGTACGGAAGGCTGGTGATGGGCGTGGTGCCGAGATGGGCGTTGGTGACAAGGGCTATGCCGATTGCAGAGATAAATGTCGATAAAACAAAAAGCCCATACCTGAACAGGGAAAACTGAAACCGCATATCAAACTCCGGAAAAACAAACAGACGCGGGGATGTCGCGCCGAGGACAGATCCCGGATCTTTCGGCTCCTTTCGCCGATAAAAAATATGCGGTCGGAATATGCTGGAGCACATCTCGAAACGGATATGCCCTTCTAGTGCCTTTTGCCGGAACAAGAAGTCAAAAAGCCTTACAGCCCTGGCCTCTGGCAAGGGACAGTTCGCAATCGCAAAGCCTTCGAAAGGAAAACTGTGGGAACCAAGGAACGCAAAAAAATAACGTCGTCACAGGAAATGGTCAAACGACGTGAAAATCGTCACGTTCAGCATGCCGAAAATATTCGTTCAGCCCGTCCCAGGGCAACGAAAAAGCAGCGAAGACGAGTCATCACGCCGACTCGCAGCAGAGCGACAAGACAGCGCATGCGCGTCCAATCGGACGCTTCGCGCCCCCTCCGGGTGGAACATCATCCCCTGAAAAGTGGGGGAATCCTCCTTATTGAGTCCGGACAATTCCGCCGATGAGGGGAGACGCGAAAACGCCTTTCCGTTCGGAACCTTAGCGCGTTTTGCGCTTAAAATATCTGTCGGCCAGGATGCCACGTTCCAGATCGCAGGCTTCGCGCCTCCGCCGGAGCCTGCTCTGCTGATCATGCCCGTACGCCCTGCGGGCTACAAACACGGCCCTGCGAGCCGGCCGTCAGGAGCGGACTGCTCCGGCGTCGCGCCGCAGTCCCGTTCCGCCTGTCCCCGGGAGCGTTTTCACAACAAACTTGCTCTAGCCCAGCACTCTGCGCACGATATCCGCGATCTCTCTTGCCAGACGCTGGACAACATCCTCCCGCACGCTTTCCACCATGACGCGGCAGACATTTTCCGTTCCGGAGTAGCGCAGAAGAACTCTTCCCCGTTTTTCCGGCTCCGCAAGCTCCGCTTCCGCCGCACGCACGACTTCCTGAATTTCCGAACACTCCTCAAGCGGCGGCTTGCGCTGCACAGGCACGCTGATCAGGCGTTGCGGGTACAGTTGAAGCAGATCCGCCAGTTCGGAAAGCGGGCGTTTGCGCTCGCGCATGATGCGCAACACCTGAAGCGCAGCCAGAAGGCCGTCTCCTGTCGTACTGTAATTGCGGAAAATGAGATGCCCAGACTGTTCTCCGCCCAGAGTCGCGTCAAGCCGACGCATGGCTTCCCCGACATAGCGATCGCCCACTCTGGTACGCTCCAGCCTGCCGCCGCGTTCCTCCATGAATACTTCAAGAGCCATATTGCTCATGACCGTACCCACCAGCACATTGTCATGCAGCGTGCCGTGACGCATCATATCGTCGGCGCACAGAGCCATGATCTGATCTCCGTCAAGGATGCGTCCTTTTTCGTCGGCCACGATGAGCCTGTCCGCATCTCCGTCCAGCGCAAGCCCGATATCCGCACGCACTTCGCGCACCCGGGCCTGCATCGCCTCGGGATGCAGCGCACCGCACTGGTAATTGATATTCAGACCGTCCGGCTGCGTCCCCATCCGGAACACTTCCGCCCCGAGTTCCTCAAGGGCCAGAGGCGCAACCTTGTAGTTCGCGCCGTTGGCGCAGTCGATGACCACCCGCACCCCTTCCAGCGTCAGATTCAGGGGAAAGGTGTTTTTAAGGTACACGATATAACGCCCCGGAGCGTCCACAATCCGGTATGCCCGGCCTATTTTATCAGAAGGCGGGTATTCCCACTCGTGATCCCGGTCGAGAACAAGTTCCGCCATGCGATCTTCAACTTCATCGGGCAGTTTAATGCCCTCCCGGTCAAAGAACTTTATCCCGTTGTCATGATAGGGATTATGCGAAGCGGAAATCACCACGCCGAAATCGGCCCTCATATTGCGCGTAAGAAAGGCAATGGCCGGCGTCGGCAGCGGCCCGACCTGAAACACGTCCATCCCCGCTGCACACAGACCGGCCGTCAGCGCGGTTTCAAACATATATCCCGAAAGCCGGGTATCCTTGCCGATAATCACCGTATGCCGCCGTTCCCCATCCCGGAACAGCGTTCCTGCGGCAAGACCCAACCGCAACGCCATATCTGCCGTCAGGGGCCATACATTAACCCGCCCCCGCAGGCCGTCCGTGCCAAAAAGTCTCTGACTCATGCCCTTACCTCATGAACACGGCGCAGCGTTTCCGCGCGCCCGGACAATATCATTCCTGCTTTTCCGCATCTTCTTCCTCGGACGATTCTTCCCTTCGCGTCAACTGAACGTCCAGATTTTCCACATCAATCAGATGCGCACCCGGAGGAAGCATCACCAGTACCGACACTCTGGTGCTTGCTCCCGGAGCAAGTTCCGGCACGCGGGCAAGAACCCGTATCGAGGCAAGATAATTCGCATCTTCCTTTCTGGCTTCCGGCACGTCAACACGCAGTTTCACGCGCGGAGGTTCCACCATATATTCCCGCAACTCCCCGCCGTCCAGCTGTACCAGACGTTCCAGATCCAGCAGCTCCGTCTTTGCCGCGAGCGTATAGCGCAGCGTCGTCACAGGAGGCGTCACCTCGACGAGATCCGGCGCGGCAATAGCCAGACTGACGCTGCGCGCCCCGGCCTCCGTCTCCCGGTTGGCATCGTAAACAACGTCAAGCTTGTCCAGCGTTCTGACAATATGTTCCGGCCCCTGAACCGTCACAAAGGAAGGTTCCAGCACGGTGCTGGCCAGCCGCAGCTCGGAAGACTCTCCCGGAGGAGTTACCAGAGCCTCGAGCGGCACAATTTTTTCCGCCAGCGCGTCCACTTCAAGGACGAGACGGTTGGGGCGGGAACTGACAACCTCATACGCCTTGAATTCCAGCAAACTGCCCGGCTCGAGGGGAATCACATTGGCCCCGCGTTTCACTTCGGACAAATCAACTGTATAGGTCAAATCCCTGTCGTGCAGACTGCGCAGCAGTTCCGCAGGGCCGCGCAGACGCACGTTGACTCTGTTGATCATGCCCTCTTCCACCATGAGACCGGAAGGCAGGCCCCTGTACTCCACTCTCACGGCCACGTCGGCTTCCACCTGCGCGCTGCCCGTGACTACATACCACAGCCCCACCGCGAACACGAGGGAAAGCATCAGGGAAAAAAGCGTTTGCAGGTGCTGCTTACTGATTGAGAACATTCGTCAAAATCCGTTCCAGGCGATCCTGTGTCAGGGGATTGGAAAGTCGACCGGACTGAGCCAGCGTCACCTCGCCGCGCTCTTCGGAAACCACCAGAGCCACAGCGTCGCTGACCTCCGTCACACCAAGCGCAGCCCTGTGTCTGGTTCCAAAGTGCTGACGTTCCACGGCGGCAAGGGGCAGGACGCAACCTGCCGCGGCAATACGGCCGTTCTTGTCGATGATCACCGCGCCGTCATGCAGCGCGGTATTGGGAAAAAATATGGTGAACAGCAAATCCCGGGAAACTTCCGCATCCAGCCGCACGCCCTTGGACATGAAATCTCCCAGCGGCATCTGCTTTTCCAGAACGATAATCGCACCGATATGCTTTTGCGCCAGCTCCAGAGAGGTGGAGGCAAGCAGCTGTATCTGTGCCTCGCGCAGCGTCTGACGACGCTTGAACAAAGAACGTATGCTGAAGCGGGAAAGAGCCTGACGTATGTCTTCGTGGAACAGCACAACGATGATCAGAACCAGAGATCCGAACACCTTTTCCAGCAGCCAGCCCAGCGTGAACAGGCCCAGCACCTGAGCCAGCGTGTACACCACCAGCAGTACCATAAGCCCGTTGAGTGCGGCGACGGCTCGTGTGCCGCGCACAAAGCTGATGGTATAATAAAACAGGCAGGCAACAGCGAGGATATCCAGAATATCCCGCCAGGAAAAAGGAAACTGCGCCAGCAACGGCATACTCATTCTCCGCAGCAGGCGTCGACCAGACGCAGAGCCTGAGCAGTCGAAGCAACGTCATGCACCCGATGATGCTCCACGCCGCGCGCAGCCATGAGTGCGGTCATGACGTCCGTCGCCTCGCCTCGTTCCGCTCTGTCCAGTCCGAGCAAATCGCCGAAGATGGATTTCTGCGATATGCCGAGCAGCACGGGCCGCCCCAAAACGAGCAGTCTGTCCATACCGCGCAGCAACGCAAGATTATGGTCAAGACGTTTCCCGAAACCGATGCCGGGATCCAGAAGGACATGCTCCTCAGGCAGTCCGGCCCGGACAAGCATATTCATGTTCTTTTCAAAAAATGCCAGAACCTCATCCAGCACATCATCATACTCCGGCTCCTTCTGCATGCTTCCCGGCCGCCCCTGACAGTGCATGAGAACATAACCGGGCTGAAAGGAAACCAATGCTTCAAGCAGCTCCGGTTCCCACGAGAATGCCGAAATATCGTTGATGATATCCGCGCCCGCCTCCAGAACGGCCCGGGCAACGCCGGAACGCCAGGTATCTACCGAAAGCAGAGGAAAAGCCGCGCCGCGTTCCCGATATTTCCCCCTTTCTTCCAGAAGCCCGGAAAGAACAGGCAGTACACGTCTTTTTTCCTCTTCAGCAGGCACATCCTCCGCACCGGGACGGGAAGAAGCCCCTCCCAGATCCAGAACGTCCGCACCCTGTCCGCACAGGCTCCGGGCGTGCCGCAATGCGCTTTCCGTATCGGCGTGCCGATTTCCGTCATAAAAGGAATCCGGCGTAATATTGACAATGCCCCAGATATAGCGGCCGAACCGCGACGCAGGACAAGGCTGTCCTCCCCGAATTCTCCAGACCGGGCGATCTGAACGGCGATCGGCTTTCTGTTCGTCCCGAAGCATTGCTGTTCCCTGTTTCAAATCAAAAATTGACGCTCAAAAAAGGCCGCGCCGGATTCGCCTTCTGTGAAGGCGGATCCGGCGGAATGAAGCATCCGTCAGGAACGTCGCTCGTCATCCGGCCCGTCCATGGGACGATTGTCCGGCATGGCCCGGCCGAAATTGGCATCCGACGAAATGCGGGAAGCCCCGTTTCCCAGAATATCGCCCTGCCCTTCTTCCTTCTTTTCTTCGGAAGTTGCAGATTCCGGCTCCTTCCCCTTATGTGCGGGCGGGGTTCCGTCTTCCGGCCCCTCTTCGCTCAAAACGAATTCGTCGCCTCCCGGAGCGGCGGAGGCCAAGGAGCCGCTTCCATCGCCTCCGGACGTGCCGGATGCGGAGGGAGACGCGGGAGCCGCAGGCTTTCCTGAAGGATTGAAGGGCGGCAAGGGCTTTCCTTCCAGCAGAAGATCGATATCTTCACCGCTTATGGTTTCGCGTTCAAGCAGCGCGCCGGCAATGGCATGCAGTGCGTCGATATTGTCTTCCAGCAGTTTCCGGCAACGCCGACGGGCTTCTTCAAGCAGACCCTTGATTTCAGCATCCACCAGACGGGAAGTTTCTTCGCTCACCATGCTTGTATGGCCCCATTCCCGCCCGAGGAAGACTTCTTCCTCATGCTCGCCAATGGCCTGAGGCCCGATGGCGTCGCTCATGCCCCACTCGCAGACCATCTTGCGCGCCATTTTGGAGGCACGCTCAATATCGTTGCCCGCGCCCGTGGTGATTTCATTCATGACCAGTTCTTCGGCCACTCGTCCGCCCAGCAGCACAACAAGATTATTGCGCAGATAAGTGCGGGAATAGCCGTGCCGATCCTCTTCCGGAAGCTGCATGGTTACGCCCAGAGCGCGACCGCGCGGTATGATGGACACCTTGTGTACGGGATCCGATCCGGGCAGTTTTTTGGCGGCAAGGGCATGACCGGCTTCATGATATGCGGTGATGCGCTTTTCCTCATCGCTGAGAATCAGGCTGCGCCGTTCCTTACCCATGAGAACCTTGTCCTTGGCATATTCAAAGTCGGACATGCTGAGGACGTCCTTGTTCAGCTTGGCCGCCTGAAGTGCGGCTTCGTTCACAAGGTTTTCAAGATCGGCGCCGGAAAAACCGGGAGTTCCCTTGGCGAGAACGTCGATTTTCACGTCCTTATCCAGCGGCGTGCGGCGCGTATGCACTTCAAGGATACGCTGGCGGCCGCGCAGATCAGGGGTGGACACAACCACCTGCCGGTCAAAACGTCCGGGACGGAGCAGCGCAGGGTCAAGCACGTCCGGACGGTTGGTCGCGGCAATAAGGATCACGCCCTCATTGGATTCAAAACCGTCCATTTCCACCAGAAGCTGGTTCAGCGTCTGTTCGCGTTCATCGTGCCCGCCGCCAAGCCCGGCGCCGCGCTGACGTCCGACGGCGTCAATTTCGTCAATGAAAATCAGACACGGGGCATTTTTTTTGCCCTGAGTGAACAAATCGCGCACGCGGGACGCGCCCACCCCCACGAACATTTCCACAAAATCCGAACCGGAAATGGAAAAGAAGGGAACGCCGGCTTCCCCGGCTACGGCACGAGCCAGCAATGTCTTGCCCGTCCCGGGAGGGCCGACGAGCAGCACGCCTTTGGGAATACGCCCGCCCAGTCGGGTAAACTTGCGAGGATTGGACAGGAACTCGACAACTTCAGCCAACTCTTCCTTGGCTTCGTCCACACCGGCGACGTCGGCAAAGGTCACCTTAGTCTGATCCTGCGTCATCATCCGCGCACGGGAGCGGCCGAACGACATGGCCTTGCCGCCGCCTCCCTGCATCTGCCGCATGAAGAATATCCACACGCCGATGAGCAAAAGCATGGGGAACCAGGAAATCAACAGACTCATAGCCAGAGGCGGCTCTTCCGGCGCCTCGGCCTTGATGCCGACATTACGCTCCAGCAGATGGTTGACCAGAGCGGGATCGTTCGGCGCATAGGTCTCGAAACTCTGCCCGGACTGAGTCTGACCAAAAATTTTGTTCCCTTGAATACGTACTTCCTTCACGTCTCCGCTGTTCACCTGAGCGAGAAAATCGCTGTAGGCAAGAGACTGCTGTGAAGAATAGGGTTGATTGAACAGATTGAAGAGCACCACCATCGCAAGGGATATGAGCGCCCAAAGCAACAAATTACGGGAAAATTGATTCAAAGCTGCCTCCGTGGCTGCCTGTTCCTTCGTCGTTTCTACCCTTCGGGGGCATGTGATCCTTCACCCGGAGCCTCTTTCCGTATCCGGACAGGCCATGCCGGCACGGGGTTCCCTGCGGGTGCATATGTAGTTCCGTTGTAATGTAATGCGTGAATCCGCATTTGACAATGAGGAACTGAACTCTTTTCCCGACAGGAAATCCTCAAGACGCCCGTTTCATTCGCTTCTTGCCAAACACTCTCGCTGCATGTATTGTGTCTGCCTCTGGAGGCGTATCGTTACCGGTGTGGCGCCTGGTCTTCAAAACCAGTGGACGGCTGTGAGGTCGTCGGTAGGTTCGACTCCTATACGCCTCCGCCAACACCATGTCCCCCTGCACCCGCAGCATCTGAAAAGGCTTGCGGGCTTTTTTCACGGTTGATATTTCCGCAATCTCCCGTGACGCCTATCCTATCCATCATACGTATCAGACGAGCTGTCGGCGGAAAGATTCCGACGTGCCGGCTCGGCAAAGCTCCGACGACAACTCAAGAAAGTCGACGGCAGCAATATTCAAAACATTACAGAACGGCATACGCTGTATAAACTGTTCTCGGAGGAATCCGGATTACGGATGGGAATTTCCATCACAGAAGACGCGTCCCCCCGGTCGGCACATCGAGCTGAAGAGAAACACAAGACGCTGTTTCTTTGGCCCTCCCATCTCTCTGCTGCACGCAAGACTCAAAGCCGATCGGACTCCCGCTCAAGAGTTTTTGCAATCACCCGGTTAAACGACAAAAGGAGGGAAGACCCCTGTCTTCCCTCCCATACGTTCAAGACTTCCGTGCTTAGATGATATTACCAGCACACCACGCGGTATCTGTGGCATTGCGGATATTGGCCGGGCCCATGCAGTCGCCGGCGTTAATCACGTCAAAGGCCGTTCCCTGGAACGAATCGCGCAATTCCGCAAGCGGCTTGGAACCGGCAGAAATGATCACGGTATCGGCCTTGAAGAATCTGCTGCCGCCTTCTTTATCGACAGCAGCAACGCCTTCCGGAGTAATTTCCGTACATCTGGTGTCCACCTGAACATCCACGCCGTTCTTGTTCATATACTCTTCAAGGCTCATGCGTTCGGCAATTTCCGACTTGGGAGCAAAGAAATGCCCCATTTCCAGCACGGTCACCTTCTTCCCCTTTTCCGCAAGAGAAATGCCGAGTTCGCAACCGACGGAGCCGCCGCCCACGATGACGATATTGGTACCCATCTTTTCCTCGTTGCCGAAGACATCCCAGGCCATCACCACGTTATCGCCATGAATCCCCGGAATGGGAGGAACTGCCTGTTCCGCGCCTACCGCCACGATGACGGCGTCATAATTGGCTTCGGAAATAACGGCGGCCGTAACTTCGGATTCCAGCAGAATCTTGATGCTCTCACGCTGGCGTACCTGATGGATGAAGTATTCCCGCAAGGCATGAATTTCCTTTTTGAACCACAGATGTTCGGGATAAATGGCCGTCTGACCGCCAAGGAAGGCGCGCTTTTCAAACAGCGTAACATCATGCCCCTTGTCGGCGGCAGAAATGGCAGCCTGCATACCGGCAATACCGCCCCCGATTACGGCAACGCGCTTACGGCCATTAAAGCGGAATGCTCGTACACGCGCACTGCCCTGACCGACCAGAGGATTCACGGAGCAGCGGTTGTCGAAAGTCGCGTCGTTCAGAATGGTCACTTCCGTGGTAAGCGCGTTGCGACGGCCGCCGTCCACACAGAAATCGCAATGAATGCAGGGACGAATATCCTTTTCACGTCCGGCACGGATCTTGTTGACCCACTCAGGATCGGCGATGGCCTGACGGGCCATGAGGATATAATCGGCCTTCCCCTCGGCAAGAATGCTTTCAGCCAGCTCGGGATTATGAATCGAGCCTATGACGCCTACGGGCTTTTTGACCCCCGCCTTTTTGAGCGCCATGGAACCATCCACGTTATGACCGGGAGCGACAAAACATGTCGGATGCATTTTCGGGCGGGCATGAGCATCCAGTCTGGTTCCGCAGGACACATGGAACATATCTACATATTCTTCCATGATAAGAGCCTGACACGCCGCATCATCGGGAGTAATGCCGCCCTCTGCCCTGTCGTTGCCGTTCATGCGGATTTCTATGACCATGGAGTCCCCGACGACTTCACGGATTCGTCTGATGACCATGAGCGGGAAACGCACCCTGTTTTCCACGCTTCCGCCGTACTGATCAGTACGGTGGTTGCTCAGGGGAGACAGGAAATTGTTCATAAGCCAGCCATGACCATAGTGGAGCATGATGGCGTCAAATCCGGCCCGCTTGGCATCCGCCGCAGCGGTAACATACATCTGCGCCACATCCTCCATATCTTCCTCTGTCATCTCGCGAACCATGCGCCCGTTGTACATGAAGGAACTCGGCCCCATGAGATCACAGGTGCCTGCAAGAGCGCAGATACCGGGATGATAAATTTCACAGGCAGTATTCATGCCGAAAGCATGAACCGATCGCTGCAAAATGTGCATGAATGTAAAGCCCTTGGACTTTTCATCAAGACGAATGGTGCCGAAATGCGCACTATGACTGGGAACTTCCACGGGAACAGCACAGGAGGCAAATCCGCCCCGGGCAAGATCGGTGTAATAATCTACGCCATAATCATTGATAGTGCCGTTGGCATCAGTGGAATAGGCGCCGGAAACCTGCATGGGGCCGACCATGATACGATTTTTATAAACAAGTTTTTTCTTGCCCACCGTCAGAGGCTGAAACAGATGAGGATATTTTTCCAGATACATGGGCTTGGACATGAGCAACTCCTTGTGTGATGCGTTCAGGATCAGTTGGTATTTATCCTTATACGGTCTTCTTATTTCCTCATCTATTGACCACGATATGATAGTGGTATAAAAAAATAATTGATACCAGACCGCCATATCCGGCCACGCGCCCCTCTTTTCAAGGAGCAGAAATGCAGCTTCATTATCTTGAATACTTCGTTCAAGCCGTAGAATGCCGCTCACTGAACCGGGCGGCGCGAAAGCTGGACGTCAGTCCGCAGGCCCTTTGCGCAGGAGTAGCCGCCCTGGAAAAAAAGCTGGGCTACCCCCTCCTGGAACGTTCCCCGTCGGGAGTACGTCCCACCAAGAACGGTGAAATTGTCTTCAAGGATGCCTACGAGCTGGGAGAAATGTTTCATAAATGGCGTTCTCTGTCGCGAAATCAGACAAAAGATACGATCATGGTCAAGCTCGGAGCATCGACAACGCTGATGCGCTGGCTGGTTCCTCAGATCATTTTGCAGATACAGCAGAAGTATCCTCACATATACCTCGAACTGTTTGAATCCTTTGTGGAACATGTGTTTCACACTGTCATCGATCAGCACATGCTGGGGCTGATCACCTGCGTCAACGAAAGAGTGGAAAGCACCTATCGCGTCCGCCTTGCGCAAAACAATATGTCGTATATGGAAGGGCCTGAAGACGGATGCGTGGTCATTCTCAACAGGTCTCACGCCTTTGCGGAACTTCCCATCCTCACGTTCAGGGAACTGGCCGAGCTTCGTCTGGCCTTCAATCCGAAGCGGGATCAGTATTTTGTCTATCGCGACATATGCAAATATTTTTCACCTTCAGGCATCATCCATATTCCTGAACAGGAAAATCTTCTTCGTCTCATTTCCATGGACGCCTCCATAGCGGCGGTTCTCCCCCGAAGCGTCCTGCGCTCTCCGGGCGGCTGGACGCAGCGGCTGTGTGCCAAGGATGTCGAGGATTTTCCCATGCCGGGCCGTATCTGGTTCATCTACCCCAAGAATATGCATTCGACAGAAAAAATTGTGCAAAAAGGCATCGCCAATCTTCTGACGCATCTGAAAGCGGAGGAATCCGAGCAATAATTCTCTGTAAATGACATGCTGCCCGCAAGTTCGCAGTCGGAAAGCTCCTGCGCTCCCTGCCGCAATGTGCCGCATAAAAAGCAGATATCAGACCATAAGCGGCCGTGAAGACATATTGTCTCTCACGGAATATTGGTCTGACAAAACAGACGAACAGGCTGAATTCGCCGTGCTGTTCATCACAACGCTTCTTTGACTTGCAGCCGCCTGCGGATATCAGAACGCAACATGCTCGACCGATTCCCCCGTTGAACGGAACGCCCCCGTCGACCAGAAGCGTTCCGGAGCTGCAGATGCTTCTGAATGGTGTAAAACCCAGAAGCGGAGTCCGACGATCAGGCGGACTCCGCTTTATGAATTGCGGCAACATATTTTCAGCGGCATATCGAGAAGCTGTTCTTTTCCCGCGCATATGCAGCAATGGGCCGCAAGCTGCACTGCAAAGATTTATTCTGCGGCATATGTGGCGTTGGCTTCTTCCATGCACTTTTCAAACAGCTCAATCGCTTCCCTGGCACGGGTGAGGCCGCGTTCTTCCATACCGGCAATCCACTGTTCCCGGAAAGGATACAACAGTTCGGCCATCTTGGCCTGCTCTTCGGCAGACATCTCATTCATATGGCACTTGTTGTTGGAAAGCACATAGTCCACAGATTCCTTGATGGCTGCGTCAACGGTGAGCCCAATCTGTCTGGACATGGCTTCACCGGTCGTTTCTTCCAGAATCTTCTGCAGATCGGGAGGCAGAGAATCCCACACGGAACGGTTCATGACCATGTAATGATAGCCGGGAGCGATCGGATAATCCAGGATTTCGGTGAGTACTTCATAAAGCTTGAAGGGCTGAAGAATGGTAAGAGCCATGAGCGACGTGTCCGTCTGACCGCGCTGGATGCTCATATAGATATCCGGGGGAGCCACAAAGATAGGTACCGCCCCGAATTTCGTGATGAGTTCGTCCGCTCCGGAAATGTGATAATTGATCTTTTTCCCCTTAAGATCCTCAACCGTACGGATGGGCGCATTGGATGTGAGCATCATGGGGCCGGTACTCCAGATGGTGAGGAGCTTGGTATTGGAGTTGTCGAGATCGGATTTCACCCAGTCGTTCTGCGTGACATATTTATAGAAGCCCATGCTGGCGGCGAGGCTGCTTTTTCCGGAAATATTGGCTTCACCCGTATCGGAATAGCCGTACAGGCCGGGGTTGGCGCCAAACAGGCTGTGTCCGATATCCACACGTCCCTTGACGACGGCATCGGGCACATCCTTGGATGTACAGATGGAACCCGGCGTATAATATACGATTCTCAAGCGTCCGTTACTGCGCTTTTCCACTTCCTGCATCCATGGTTCCCATACCTTCTGATAGACGACGTGGTTTTCGCGATAGCCTTCGCTGGTGAAGGTCAGCTCGTAGGGGCGTTCGGCAGCCTGCGCGGCTGCGGGGCACAACAATGAGAGCGCCAGCAGAGGGAGAAACAGATTCTTTTTCATATGACTCATCTCCTTATTAAGGTAGCTTTCCGACTGTTAGAAGAATGTATTCGGCAGCCAGAGGGCAATCTGCGGGAATATGGTAAGCAGCACGATAAGAAACGCGATGCACAGGAAGAACAGCCATACATTCCTGAATATGGCTCCCATGGGAACATCTTTTGCCATGGAACTGATACCGAATACGTTTATACCCACGGGAGGCGTGATCACCGCCATTTCCGTAAGCAGCACGATAATTGTTCCAAACCATACCGGGTCAAAATTCAAAGCCTGTATGGTTGGGAAAACGGTAGGCAGCGTGAGGAGCAGAAGGGGCAACACGTTCATCATACAGCCCATGATGATGTAAAAGACAACAATGATGAAGAAGATGATGTAGCGATTAACTTCAAGACCGGAAACATACTGAGCCAGCGTGACCGTAATGCGCGTATAGGCAAGGAATACGCCGAGCAGCGATACGCACATGAGGATGAACAACAGCTTGCCCGCAATAAAGACCGAACTTTTCAGGCAGTCCCTGGTCTGTGGCCAGCTGATGCGCCGGGTGGCCAGGGAATACAGCCAAACGGCCACGGAGCCGATAGCCCCCGCCTCAGCCGCGCTGAAAAACCCGCCGAGGATCCCCCCCATGATGATAAAAATAAGCAGCAGAATGGGAAGCATGCCTGTAAGGGAGTGTATCTTCTCCTTCATACTGTGACTTTCGCCACGAGGCAGAATTTCCGGATGCCTGCGTGCGGTGATGAGCAGCACAAGGATGAACAGAGAACTCAGAATAATGCCGGGAATGACGCCGGCCATGAACAGGCGTCCCGTGGAAGTTTCCGTAACGATGGCATAGATGATGAAGCTCAGACTCGGCGGAATAAGCACGCCGAGCGTGCCGCCGCAGGCCAGTGTGGCACAGGAAAATGCAGGATCATAGCCATGCTTACGCATTTCGGGCAGGGCTACCGAGGCCATGGTTACGCCGCAGGCCAGCGAATCGCCGCAAATAGCGGCAAAGCCGGCACAACCGATAATGGCGGCAATACCGAGAGAGGCGGGCGTTCTGCCCATCCAGATCCGGGCGGCCTTGAACATATCGGAGCTGATACCGGAAACCAGCGACAGTTCGCCCATCAGACAGAAGAGCGGCACCACGGCAAGCGTGGCGGAAAAGGCTGAACTGTAGGAAGTCATGCTCAAGGTATTGAAATGGGTAATGACGTCGGGCCGCAGACAGAGGAGACCAATAAAGCCGGAAATGCCCATAGCATACCCTAAGGGGAATCCTATGAACAGCACCACCATAAAGAAGAGCATTCCGAAAACGCCCAACTGCGCGCGGGTGGGGAAAATACCGGCATATTCCAGAATCCACGGAAACAATGCCGTAAGTACAGTGATGAGCACAATGAGAGGAATGAACCAGCCGACACCGTCCTTCATGATACCAATGAAGCAGCGCAAGGTTTTGACCAGCAATGTGCATGCAAAAATCACCATGCAGAACCCGAAGAACAGCATGGGAACAAAAAGAGGGATATGAAGCGTGGATGTAACTTCCGTGCCGCCGATCTTTTCAAAGGCGAGAATCAGAATTTCCCATCCCAGAATGGAAAAGAACACCAGGCCCATGAATTCGAACAGCGCATCAAGAAACTGCCTCACACGTGGAGAAAAACGCTGGTAGAGAAAATCAATGGCGATATGCCGATCCCGGCAGGAAACGACGATCATGCCGGAAACGGCAAGAGTTCCCATCATAAGTTCCTGAATTTCAAACGCTCCCGGGAAATAGGAACCCGCATGTCTGAGAAACACATCTACGGCTACGGGCACGGCAAGCAGCACCAGAGACACCGCACCGATAACCAGAGCAATAGTATAGATGACTGTCATAACAGGTTCAAACAGTTCTGATTGTCTTACCTCTGTATCTGCCATGTGCGACTCCTATGACTAACAACCATGACTCACCTGAACGCTGGTTTCAGGCATCCCATATTCCACACATCCTCACCGTAAACGCTATGCAGGCAGTGCGTATTTCGGCAAAGATCATCCCGAATGAATTAGTACGCGCTTATGAAGTCGAGACGTTCAAAACTTCAGAAGACGAGCAGCGTTACCGTACAGAGAAAGCTGAAGGGCTTCTTCATCCCATGCTTTTTCCTTCCAGAGGCGAACCGCTTCTTCAAGACCTCGAACAGGATAGGAACTGGCAAAAAGCACCTGCCGCTTCAAGGCAGTATTGAATGCGGGCATGACATCCACTGAGGGCATGAACGGAAGGTAGAAAAAGAAATCAGGTACCCAGTACAGATTGGGATACTTGAAGGAAACCGCCGCCATGGAACTATAATGCGGCCAACACGCATGAGGAACAAGAAAGGCAGTCCCCTTATGACGGGATAGCACATGCTCCAGCCGCATGGGGTCGGAATAGCTGAGATCCGAACCAATCAGATAGCTCATGGTAATCATGACGAAAATACCGAGGGACTCCGCAGTCTCGTATATCGGCTCCAGCCTCGGATCATCACAGTAACACGGCTCGCTGCACCAGCCGGGTTCTATGGAAATTCCACGCATTCCCAGCTCGCGCACGCTGCGTTCCGCTATTTTAGGGGCCATGGGATCGAGCGCATCCAGAGCCGCAACGCCGAATAACCGTCCCTTGTACAGATTAACCAGTTCGTAAAGTACGTCGGGGCCGACATACCCTTTGCTGAAACTGCTCGAACTGGTGGAAGCTCTCCCGCAGACGACGGCATAATCGATGCCGGCGGCATCCATTTCATCCATAAACACAGAGAGATCTCTCGTGGTTACCGAGCGGGGGGGAATGTAGCCGTACATCTGGCCAGGATATTGCGGATCAAATCCTGAAGCCCTGACATCGAACGGCCCCATCGAAAGAAATTCCTTAAAGGGGGGACGAATACGAAAGTCAATAATCATGGTACAATCCTGCCTGACGGCTGTGAACTCCATAAAATCTATTTCACGTCAATGGGACACTAGCTAAAAAAATAACAAAAAAAAATTCTGAATTCCTTGATGCCGGTGTCAATTTTTTCTTGATACCCGACACCTTGCACCGCAAAGTAAAGGCACAGCGATAACATGCTATAATTATTTGATATAAATATAGTTTACCTAAATTGTCGTTGCGTATACGTCTCTTCACGGCCGGAGCGTTCACTGGTATTCATGTTTTTTTTATTTCAAAGGATATCCCAAACCACACCTGTATAATTTTTTGCGAAACACGGCCTCTGAACAGGATTTGTCGGAGTATGGAGCCCTGATCTGCATGAGCCGGGAACGCGGAAAAAGAACCATAATGTAATTTATTTCACAAAATAATGAGGCTGTTCCGGAACAAGAGCCCAGTACTGCACAGTTCCCGTATTATACGACGGCTACCTGAACACGTTTTCCGTATATTCCTGGTATCCGTTAGGAACATTTTGCATTTGAAACCATCTGCCGGCAGGGCTCTGTATTCCGGCTCACAGGTCTCACATCGTAAATGAATTATAATTGCTCCCGCAGCGCAACGTAGTCTCTCCCTGCTCGATTCCGTAGCGTATCTCAGGAACGAAAAGCCCCGGGCATATCTTTCGGAACGTTCCAAGCAAAGGCTGTTAAAACTCCGCCCCGAAAAACGGGGCGGATCAGGGGAAGCATATGTATTTTCCGGCAGAGCGGAGGGGGAATGCCCGAATCCGCCCTTTCCGGAGCAATGCGGACGACGCGGGAAGTTCCGCTACAGATCATGCTGGCGCATGCGGTAGCGGGCGAGTTCCTCATACTGTGTGCCGGGGCGGCCGTAATTGGCGTAAGGCCAGATGGAGATCCCGCCTCTGGGCGTGAAAATCCCCGTTACCTCTATGTATTTTGGGTCCATGAGGCGAATGAGATCCTTCATGATCGCGTTCACGCAATCCTCATGAAAATCTCCGTGATTGCGGAAGCTGAAAAGATAAAGTTTCAGGCTCTTGCTCTCCACCATCTTTTTGTCAGGCAGGTAGCTTATGCGTATTTCCGCAAAATCCGGCTGTCCGGTAATCGGGCAGAGACTGGTGAATTCCGGGCAGTTGAAACGAACCCAGTAATCGTTGTCGGGATGTTTGTTGCTGAAGGTCTCCAGCACTTCCGGGGCGTAATCGCTGCGATATTCCGTGCGTCTTCCAAGAAGACTCAGCCCCTCATCGGCACGGGAAGCCCCGGACCCTTCCGCACTGTGGGCAGCGGCCCCTGCGTCCATTTCGGGTGTCATGCTATATTTCCTTTATTTTCAGGATATTGTAGGAAATATCCTCATCGTACACATCGCTTCCCTCGTTTTTCTTAAGGGCCGCCACCACCCGGATGGTCAGAGGAAGCACAATGATTTCATAGCTTGTCTTGGCCACTACCTGAATAAGCATCAGCTTTGCAAGCTCCTGCACGGGCATGAGACCGCCGAAGGCGAGCGGGAAGAAGATCAGGGAGTCCGCACTTTCACCTATCAGCGTGGAAAGCACGGCCCGGGCGGAGAAATTACGCCCCGCGCTGGCCACCTTCATCCGGCTCATGACATAGGCATTGAGGAAAGAGCCGACCAGAAAGGCCATGAGGCTGGACGCCGCAATGCGGGGAGCAAGACCGAAAACGAAGCGGAACGCTTCCTCACCTTCCCAGAAGGGTGCGGAAGGCAGAGCAATGGCGAGCTGGAACAGGGCCAGCATGCCGAAATTCATGGCAAAACCGAGCCAGATGATCAGTCTTGCTCTGCGAAAGCCCCATACTTCTGCAATACAGTCGTTGATGATGTAGGAAACGGGGAAAACCAGAAAGCCTGCGGTGATGGTGAATGTCCCTATCTGAATGATTTTTGTTTCCAGAAGGTTGGAAGCGATAAGGCAGACACAGAAGACGACGGCAAGCAGCATGAAGGAAAGAGAAACGCTGGTGTTTTTCATGACTTGTTTTTTACGTGGTTCTCAAGCACACGGTGATGAATGTTACAGTTCCTTGCCGGGGACGAATATGTATGAGTATGACACCTCCCTGAATTTTATGTGCGGAATCACGCAAGCCCGGGCGCGGAATTGCGGCGCGGCGGGGATGCGACAGATCCGGAGAACAACTTCTCAGAAATACCCCGCGCGGAATACATACGGCACGGAGCTTCTTCCCCGCAGAGCCTTTTCATTTTGCGCAGGCTCCCGGAGTCAAGCGAAGCGAGACCAATTTACGACGCCGGATCGGCCGCAATGAACTTGCGGCATACAGCTCCGGCAGAACATGAAAGCTGTGGGCCGGAAGTGTCCCGGACGGCAACTTTTTCAAGAACAGAACGCGGGGAACGCTTCTGTGCCGGGGTATCGTTTGTTCCGTATTCTGTCCGGCAGATTCCGGAAAAAGTTCCCGGAGCTTCTGCCTGACAGCGGGTTCGCTTCGCCCCGGGAAAAGCGGGGCGAAGCGATGGTTCTGACGGATTTTTTCGGGAAAGGCAAGGTTATTTGTTCTTGCCCGCCTTTCTGGCCCGCTTCAGACTGTTGCGCAGGGCATCGCGGTATGTGCGCAGGACGGAAAGTCGGGCAAACTTCTTGTCTTCTGCGGCAATGACGTGCCACGGCGCGTAATCCGTGCTGGTACGCAGGAACATTTCGTCGGCGGCCCGCACATATTCGGGCCACTTTTCCCGGTTGCGCCAGTCTTCGTCCGTGATTTTATACTGCTTCCACGGGATTTCCTCCCGCTCTTTAAAGCGCCGCAACTGCTCTTCCGGGGAAATATGCAGCCAGAATTTCAACAGGATATTGTTGCCGGCGGCAAGCTGAGCCTCGAAGATATTGATTTCCGCATAGGCACGGCTCCAGTCCTCCCGCGGGGTCAGAGCTTCCACACGCTCCACGAGAACGCGCCCGTACCAGGAGCGATCGTACACCGTGACGAAGCCCGCCCGGGGGATATGCCGCCAGAAGCGCCACAGATAATGATGTGCGCGTTCTTCCTCATTGGGCGCACTGATGGGAATGACATGGGCAATGCGCGCATCCACGCCCGCCATGAGCCGCCGTATGGAACCGCCCTTGCCTGCCGCGTCCCATCCTTCAAAAAGCAGTGTGCTGGAAATGCCCGCCTTATAGGCATGATAGGTCAGATCCTTCAGCTCGGCCTGAAGTTCCGCCAGCTCCTTCTTGTATCCGGCGTGATCTGCGCCGACGGAAAGATCGATGGCGTCCAGAGTGGAAATGATGCCCTCGCGCGCGCTGTCATCCGGCGCTTCCCTTTCTTCCATTTTCAGGCGCAGCATCCGGGCATCCGCCGCACTGACGCCCCTGTCCACGGCAGCGATCACCGCCCTTGCGACGGCAAGATTCCTGTAGTTTGCGTCGGCCGCATCCACAATAGTCCACGGCGCGTCGGATCTGTCGGTCAAGGTGATGGCTCTGGCCGCCGCCTCGGCCAGGCCATCGTAATTTTCCGCAATTTTCGCATCGTAGGGAGTGAAGTGATGCACCTGCCTGTTTTCCAGACGCTTTTTCAGACGACGGTCATGGGTCTTTTTATCCAGATGAAGCCAGATTTTCGCCAGAGCCATGCCCGAATCCACAAGACTGGCCTCCAGCCCGCGCCAATGGTGCATCTGCACGTCGAAGCCGTGCTTTCCCAGTTCATTGCAGCAGAAGGCACGCAGAGAAGGTGCATACCAGCCGCCGACGAACACGGCCGTTCTGCCCTGCGCGGGCAGACGCCGCCAGTAACGCCAGTCTGCGGGACGCTCGCGTTCCTCGTCGCTTTCCATCCAGAAAATATGATTATGTACGAACTTGCTGTCCATCCACTCCGAAAGCAGATTGACCACGGCTCCTCTGCCTGACCCGTCGATGCCCGCAATAAGGATCAGCAGGGGAATTTTCCGTTCCATACAACGGCGCTGGGCTTCAAAGAACTTCAGACGCAGCTGGGGGGCAAGCTCGGCATATTCCTCATCGCTGCAACTGCGCCCCAGGGCGACATTTTCAAACATGGGAGATACCTCCGGTTCGTTGCGACGTTCCTATCCTGTCAAACTCGCTCTGCTCCCGATAGACACGGACGGCGCAGCGCATGTCGTACACCTTCCGGATCAGTTTGCCGCCGCGCTCCACTTCCTCGATTTCAATGGGGCAGTCGCCGGAAACCAGCATATGCAGTTCCAGATTTCCATCCGGCGTCTGCACGAAGCGGGCGGCCCGCACAATCTGCCGATGGCTTTTGTCCATGCGCTCGGCAAGATTGAGAAACAGAGAAACCCGACGTACATCGTCCCTGATCTCCTCGTCAAGCTGAAGGAAGATCGGCTGCTTTCTGGAAGCACGCTTGCGATGAAAAAAGGCCAGCGCGGCCATGAACTCTATTTCCCGATCGGTAAAGCCCAGCAGCTCCGTGTTGCGGATGAGATAATGGCTGTGCGCGTTATGATTGGTAAAGGAAATAAATATGCCGATATCGTGGAGCAGCGCGGCATAGAACAGCAGCTCCCGGGAAGCGGGCGCAGCGGCGTTCAGGCCCTGCGCCCTTGCGCTGTCGAACAGCTCCAGGGCAAGCCGGGCCACATGAAAGGCGTGCTTTTCCTCAAAGCGGCAGAAACGGGCAAGCTGAAGGACGCTTTCCTCCCTCGAGGGGAGCCCTCCCTCGTTTCCGGGCGAGGTACGCATGAGGTAGTCGACCAGAATGCCGTTCTGGAGATTGCGGTTGCTCACGACGACGCTTTCAAAGCCCTGTTCTTCCATCACGGTCTGGAGAATGGCGGCCCCGGCAATGAGAACGTCCGCACGGGCGGGATTGATGCCCGGTATGCTGCGGCGTTCCTCCGCCGTGCGGGCGCACAGCTCCCGAACGGTTCGGATCAGCGCGTCATAGCTGAGGACATGGCGGGAGGCCCTGGAAGCTCTGCCTTCGCGGGCGGCGTCCGCATCCTCGCGGACGGCGGCTATTTCCGCGAGATTCTGCGCCGTTCCCGAACTGGCGACTGCCTCCACGATATCGAAATCCGCAATGCGCTGGAAGGAATGCAGCGCGACATTGCGGATATGGGCCTGCAAGGACGCATATTCGCGGGGAGACACGGGTTCCCTGCCGTCGCCGAAAAAGAGGTTGGTCAGGCGCACGCAGCCCAGCTTGACGGAATCAAGATTGCTGTAGCCCTGCGAGTTGCCCACGATCAGTTCCGTACTGCCGCCGCCTATGTCGATGAACAGGCGCAGTTTGTCGCTGCGTTCCAGCCCGCTGGACACGCCGAGATAAATCAGGCGGGCTTCCTCCTTTCCCGACACGACGGTGAAGTCGATGCCCGTCCTTTCCCTCACCCGGAGGATAAATTCCTGAGCGTTGTCCGCGTCGCGCACGGCGGCCGTGGCAATGGCGACAATCTGCGCCGTTTCGTACACCGCGCACATTTCGGCCAGCCCGCGCAGAACGCCTATGGTTCGGCTCATGGCCTCTTCCTGAAGGCGGTTATGCACGAATCCGCCCTCGCCGAGGCGCACCATGTGCTTGACCTGATTCAGAACCGTGGTCGATCCGTCCGCATGAATACGGACAATCAGCAGCCGGAGGGAATTGCTGCCCAGATCGATGATGCCGACATTCCGTTCCGTCGGCGAGACTATCCGGCCCGACATATGCACTCCAGTTCCCGATCAAAAAGATGCGCGAATAAATCCCCTTTTTTCAGGACACGCGCCCTTTCCTCCGGGCAATCCTTCAGGCAGTCCAGAGAAAGCACGACCCTGTGCGGCCTGATGTCTGCAACACAGCCCCTGACCAGCCTTTTATGCGTGTAATCCAGCGCGTCGGCGATACGCAGCAGAGCCGCCGCCCGGCGCAGACTGCGCCGATCCGTCCTCGCCAGCGCGGCAAAGCGGGCATGACGGCGCGAAGGCCAGGCCTTGCGGTGATAGCGCACCAGCAGCGCGACAAAGGGCCTGTCGATATCGGCCATGTTCAGGCTCAAGTCTTCTTCAATATAGCGCATGCCCGCCTTGTGGTGACCCTTGCGGCCCTCGACAAAGCCGATGTCATGCAGGCGGGCGGCAAGAACAAGTCTGTTCCGCCACAGGTCGTCCAGTTCATGCAGATCCGCAAGCTGATCGAAGAGCGAGGCGGCCAGCACGGCAACATGTCTGCCGTGCCGCAGGGATTCCTCCAGCACGGGGGATTCCGGCAGATGTGCGGAACTGAGTTCCGCATCCCGATACGATCCGCTTCCGGAGGGCTGTTCCGGCAGCCTTGCTGCGGGCTGATCCGTCTGCGCGGCCTCCCCGGCCGCAGGCTTTTTACGGGGCGGCCTTGTTTTCTTCGTCTGAGCTGCTGATTTTTCGGAAGCGGCAGGAGCGGCGTCCTTCCCGCCCGCTGCGGGAGTCTTTCGTTTTTTTCCGCTCCCGTCCTTTTTTGCCCTGCCGCGCTCGGCAAGCGGAGCTTCTGCCTTTTCGGCAGCCGTATTGTCCGAAGAGGGCCGGGACTTGCGGGATGATTCTTCCGGGGCCGCGGCTTCGGGAAGATCCCGATCCTGAATAGCCAGCATATATTCCTTCCTTGTGTGGTCGTGTTCGAGAGTATCAGGCAGACTGCCGGGCATAGAGGCGGATCATCTCCTCCTGAGAATTGACGGGACGCTCGTCCCGGGCGGGAGTGAGCCTTCTGTACATGGCATTGCCTTCCAGCTGCCAGGCCTGCATGTTGTCGCTCAGATGCGTTTCCAGCACTTCATTGCGGAGAAAGCTCCGCAGTTCCGGATCCAGAACGGGAGTCAGCACCTCTATGCGGCGGTCAAGATTTCTGGGCATGAGATCCGCGCTGCCCAGATACAGCGTTCCCCCGTCTTCGCCGTTGAACCAGTACAGGCGGGAGTGTTCCAGAAAACGCCCGACCACGGACGTGACCGTGATATGTTCGCTGATCCCCGGTACGCCGGGACGCAGGCAGCAGATCCCCCGGATCTGGAGACGGACGCGCACCCCGGCCATGGAGGCATGATACAGGGCGCGGATAATCTCCCTGTCCACCAGCTGATTGCATTTGAAGATGATTTCCCCGTTGCCCTTCTGCTGATGCAGGGCAATTTCGCGCCGGATCATGTCCAGCAGCGAGGAACGCATGGATACGGGCGAAACAAGCAGCTCGCGGTACGAGTCGCGCTGGGCGTAGCCTGTCATGACGTTGAACAGATCCGTCACATCCGCACATATGTCGGGGTTGGCCGTGAACAGTCCCATATCGGTGTACATTTTGGCCGTGGAGGGATTGTAATTGCCGGTGCCGATATGCACATACCGCCTCACGCCGTCCGGTTCCCTCCGGACCACAAGGCAGAGCTTTGCGTGGATCTTCATCCCCACCAGCCCGTACACAACATTGACGCCTTCGCGCTCCATCTCTTCCGCCCAGGTGATGTTGCGTTCCTCGTCGAAGCGGGCCTTCAGTTCGACAACGGCAGTGACCTGCTTGCCCCGGCGTCGGGCCTCGATCAGCGCGCGGACTATGGGAGAATCGTTCCCCACCCGGTACAACGTCTGCTTGATGGCCACAACTCCCGGATCTTCGCTGGCCCGCTGGAGAAATTCCAACACCGGCGTAAAACTTTCATAGGGATGGTAGACCAGCACGTCCTTTTTCTGAAGATGGGCGTATATGTCGCCTTCCTGAAACACGCCGGGCATACTGCCCTGAAAGGGCGGCAGTTTGAGGCGCGGCCTGTCCAGTCCATACAGAGCCATGAATTCGGAAAAGGCCAGAGGCCCCTTGATCCGGTAAATCTGAAAGGGACGCAGCCCCAGATGCTCAGTCAGAAAGGCACTCAGTTCCCTGGTCATGCTGTTGGCAATCTCAAGCCGGACGACATCGCCGAAGCGTCGCTGATCCACCAGATCCTTGACGGCCTCGAGAAGATCGTCCGCCTCGTCCTCTTCTATCTCCACATCGGTATTGCGCGTGATGCGGAACTTGCCGGAGCAGACGACCTCATTTCCGGGAAAGAGTTCCGGCAGGTATTCGGCAATCAGATCTTCCAGCAGAAGGATGTCGTCGCCGCGGGCGTTGGCGTCAAAGCCGAGCGAGGCGTAGGTCTTGGCCTCCTTGTTCTGGGGCACGAAAATGAAGCGGGAAACATTGTTCGGACATTTCAGCCGCGCAAAGCGGTTCACCCCGTCCCTGTCCCGCAGCTGAATGATGAAATTGATGCTGGTATTGGAAATGGTGGGAAAGGGATGGCCGGGATCAATGGCCTGCGGCGTGAGAATGGGATAAATTTCGTTGCGGAAATATCCTTCCAGAAAGCGGCGCTGCTTTTCCGAAAGCTGACGATAGCGCACCAGACGCACGTCCCTGTCCACGAGCTGCGGCGCCAGCTTCTTGCGCCAGTGATCCTGCGCCCTGCCGATCAGCAGCAGCGTGCGTCGGCGGATTTCGGCAAGCTGTCTGGAAGGGCTCAGGCGATCCGGAGAGGAAGATACCGCCCCGCTGCTGTACTGGCGCAGAATATTGGCCACACGCACCATGAAAAATTCGTCAAGATTATTATGGAAGATGGACAGGAACTTGAGCTGTTCCAACAGCGGAAGGCGGGGATCCTGCGCGACCTCCAGCACTCTGGCGTTGAAATCCAGCCAGCTCAGCTCGCGGTTCAGATACAGATTCGGACACGACAGCGCCTTCATTTCCTCCGCAGAGCAGGGCTGCTCCGGGTAGGCGGCGGATTCCTTTTCCTTCGGCGACACGACGTTCCTCCAGATTCTGTTTTTTTTGTGAATCCTATAACAGGCAGTGCCGACAGACCAGCCCCATTTTTGTTAAATCTCTGTAAAATAATACCTGTCCCGCTGAACGCACAGAGAACGCAGAGAGCGTCTGCCCCGGCGGATATTCTTTTTTCTCGTCTCAGGCCGGATAGCGCACACATTCTGACAAAACATGCGCGGCAGAGCCCGGCGGCTTTTCGCAACGGCAGTATTCCCGCCAACAATATTGGCATTTATCCCCCCATCCTCCGAACAGGCAAAATCCGTGCCGCAGCAGATCCCACATGAAACATATGCGTCCACGGCTTCGCTCTGTTGCAGCACATATTTTCGCCCTTTTCGAGCGCGCCTGCTCCCCTTGCTATCAGGTTCTTTTCTTATTAAACCCGGACACAGGCAGGAAAACGGCATAAAAAGTCCTGTCGGCAGTCTGCGGAGAACATTCCACGCCCGCGCCTTTCCGCAGCTCCGGATGAGGAGCCGGGTCCGCTGTGCCGGGATCGTCTCCGTCGTTCCACTCCAACCCGGATTCCGTTATGTACATCAGTATTCCGCTTCGTCTGCGCCCCGTCGCGCCTGCTGCACTTGTCGCGCTGTCTGTCGCCCTTTTTCTCACGTTTCCCGCCGCAAGCAAGGCGGCCACACTCCCTCCGATCTCCGCCGCAGAGCTTCAGGAAAAGGTGAAAAACTCGTCGGGCGTTCCCGTTGTCGTCGAATACTGGGCCTCATGGTGCGGCCCCTGCCGCCGTTTCCGCCAGAAGCTCGAAGCCGTGCGGACGCAATATCCTGAAGACAAACTGAAGATTCTTGCCATTTCTCTGGATGAAATGCCCGAACAGGCCGCCGCATATGCGGAAAAATCCCCCTTCCCCTACCCCGTGTTTCAGGCCGATGAGGCTCTGCGCGAAAGCCGCGAAGGCACATCCATCCCCAGAACAGAACTGTACGGACGAGACGGAACGCTGGTGCGGGAAATCACGGGCGACATTCATGAAAAACGCCTGAACCGCTATATCGAACAACTCATGGAATAATACCTGTTCCTCTTTCCCCGCCGTTTTCCGAGCCTCCCCTGCTCTGTCCTTCCGCGCTCCCGGAGCAGTCCGGCAGGCAGGGCGTATGCTCTTTTCCGCAGGCCTTGCGCCTGCTGAAAGCCCCGCCCCGCACGCTGCCTACGTCCTATCTTTACAGGCGGACGGGAACAGGGCATTGTTGATCCGGTGATCAACAACATCAGGTTCCGCCCCCTGCGGCGGTTCCGCCTCTTCACGGAGGAAAGATGCGACGTTCCATCAAGATTCTTCTGCTGCTCGGCGTGCTTGCCGCCACGGCCGGACTGGTTCTTTTCGTTCCGTCCCCACGCTCCGCAGACGAGTTTGTGATTTACGGCAATGTGGAACAGCGTCACATAGCTCTTGCCTTTGAACACGGCGGCCGCATCGCGGATATGGCTGCGGAAGAAGGGGATCGCGTCCGCAAAGGGCAGCTTGTTGCCCGACAGGACAGGAGTGCGCTGGAACTTCAGGAACGACAGGCCGCCGCAAAACTGGCTGCGCTGGAGCAGGCCGCACTGCGTCTGAAAAACGGCTCGCGCCCGGAAGAGATTGCCCAGGCGCAGGCGGCGGTAGATTCGGCCGCGGCGCAGGCCGACTTTGCCGAACGGCAGTATCGGCGTATGGAAAGTCTGGCCGGAAAGGAACGCGCCGTAAGCCAGCAGGATCGGGAAAGCGCACGCTCTGCGCGGGACGTGGCGGCCGCGGCGCTGGAAGAAGCGAAAAAATCGCTGGAACTGCTGCAACTCGGCCCGAGAGATGAAGATATTGCCCAGGCAGAGGCCGAAGTAGAGGCAGCCAGAGCAGCTCTGGCCATCATCCGGCGCGATCTCGCTCAGTGCGATCTGAAGGCCCCCTGCGACGCGCTGATCCGCTCCCGCCTGCTGGAACCCGGCGATATGGCCTCCGCACAGACGCCCGTCTTTCAGCTGCTCATCGACAGCCCCAAATGGATACGCGCCTATGTTCCTGAAGCCGGGCTCGGCCGTCTCCACCCGGGAGACTCCGCGCTGGTGTACTGCGACAGCTTTCCGGAGCGTCCCGTTTCCGGAACGGTGGGATATATTTCCGCCATTGCGGAATTTACGCCCAAGGCCGTCCAGACGGAGGAACTGCGCACCTCGCTGGTCTATGAAGTCCGCATTGTGGTGGACGATCCGGACGACACGCTGCGCCTCGGCATGCCCGTGACCGTGCGCTTCGATCAGAAAAGCAGGTAAACGCCATGACCTCCGCAGCCAGAGTGGAAGCCCGGGGACTGCGCAAATGTTTCGGCGTCCGGCATTCCCGTCAGCCCGTCGTCGCGCTGAAGGGAGTGGATCTGCTCGTCCCCGCCGGGGCCCTGGTCGCACTGGTGGGGCCGGACGGCGCGGGAAAAACCACCCTCATGCGCATGATCTGCGGCTTCCTCAGCCCCGACGGCGGCACGCTGAGCGTCCTCGGGGTGGACGCGGCCCGCAATCCCGCACAGGTTCAGGCGGGCATCGGCTACATGCCCCAGCGTTTCGGCCTGTACGAAGATCTGACCGTACTTGAAAATCTGGAACTTTACGCCGATCTGCACGGCCTTCCCCGGGAGGATCGAAAAAAACGTCTGCCCTATCTGCTGAACATGACGGATCTGGACAAATTCGGGGACAGACAGGCGGGCAGACTCTCCGGCGGCATGAAACAGAAGCTGGGGCTGGCCTGTGCCCTTGTCCGTTCCCCCGAGCTGCTCCTGCTGGACGAGCCTTCCGTAGGTGTCGACCCTCTTTCCCGTCAGGAACTGTGGACGGTGCTGCTCGATCTTGTGCGCAGTGAACGGCTCAGCGTACTGGTCAGCACGGCCTACATGGACGAGGCAGAACGCTGCGATTTTGTGTATGTACTGGATGAAGGGGAGGTTCTGGCCCACGGAAGCCCGGAGGAACTGCGCGCCTGCGCCTCCGGATGCTGTTACCGCTGCAGCCCCGAACCCGGCCTGCCGGCCAGAATTCTGCAGGCCGGACTCATCGACAATTCCGACCTGATAACGGACGCCGTGCCCGAAGGCGGAGGCGTGCGCTTCATCCTGCACTGCCCGGATAACAGGACAGACGAAGGGACGAATGACGAGTCAGAAAAAAAAATCTTCTCGGAAGCGAAGGCTCGGGAAGAGGCCGCGCGCTGCGGCGGACGGGAAACAACGCCCGTTCCTGCCCGACTCGAGGACGGTTTCATGGTCATACTCCGGAAGCGAAGGGATGCAGAACAAAAGCTCCCTCTTGAACAGCCTCTGTCCACCCTTTCCGGGAGCGAAAGCACGCTGAAAGAAGTCCCGGATCGGGAAGCCGTAATTGAGGTGCGCGATCTGGTGCGCCGTTTCGGAAACTTTGTTGCGGTGAACAACACCAGTTTCAGCGTGGGCCGGGGGGAACTTTTCGGCCTGCTCGGCCCGAACGGAGCGGGAAAGACCACAACCTTCCGCATGCTGTGCGGTCTTCTGCCCGCAAGCGGCGGCATGCTGCGGGTGGCCGGGGTGGATCTGCGCAAGGCCAGGGCACAGGCACGCGAGCATCTCGGGTATGTGGCGCAGAAATTTTCCCTGTACGGCAGTCTTGACGTACGACAGAATCTGGAATTTTTCGGCGGTGTATATGGTCTGCGAGGGAAGGCTCTGCATGATCGCATTGCCGAACTGCTCCGGGAGTTCGGTCTGGAAGGCCGGGAGCATGAGGCTTCAGGCAGTCTGCCCGGCGGCTACAAGCAGCGGCTGTCCATGGCCTGCGCCCTGCTGCACCGGCCGGGCATTCTGTTTCTGGACGAACCCACCAGCGGCATAGACGTTCCGGCCAGACGTTCCTTCTGGAGGCGCATCACCGGGCTGGCCGCGCAGGGCACTACAGTGATCATCACCACCCATTTCATGGAAGAGGCGGAATACTGCGACCGCATCCTTATCCAGGACGCGGGCCGTGTGCTGGAACTGGGTTCTCCGGCAGAAGTGCGCGCCCGCGCGGGCAACGCGCAAAACATGGAAGAGGCCTTCATCCGCATTGTGCGTCAGGCCAGAGAGGAGGGCGCGTCATGATTTCCCTCTCCCGCATCCGCGCGCTTGTCCTCAAGGAAATACGGCAGATTCTGCGCGACGGCAGCAGCCTGCTGATCGGTCTGCTTCTGCCTGCCGTACTCATCTTCATTTTCGGCTACGGTATTTCCCTCGATCTGAAGAACGTGCCCATAGCCATTGTCATGGAAGACAATTCTCCCACGGCCCGCGACGCACTGGCCGGATTCCGGGGCACGGAGTATTTTTCCCCGGTACAGGCCTCCTCCATGGCGGAAGCGGAAGCGATGATGCGCCGACGCGAGGTGGACGCCATTCTGCGCATACGCAACGATTTCAGCGCAAATCTTCTTGCCGGAAAGGCCTCCGTGCAGCTCATCGTCCACGGTATCGACTCCACCAGCGCCAGCCTCGCCCAGAGCTACGCGGCTGCCGCGCTGGAGGAATGGGCCGCCCGCCTGAAGGATCGCGGCTCCGCACCGCTCTCCTCCCCTGCCTCGGCCTATGCGGAGCAACGCATCTGGTTCAATGCGGCCAATTCCAGCACATGGTATCTCGTCCCGGGGCTCATCGTGATCATCATCACGATCGTGGGGGCCTTTCTCACCTCGCTGGTCATGGCACGGGAATGGGAGCGCGGCACGCTTGAGGCCCTGTTCGCCTCGCCCGTGCGGCCGCTGGAAGTGCTGCTGGCCAAGATCATTCCCTATTTCGTCATAGGCATGGCCGGGCTGGGCCTATGCCTGCTGGCCGCGCGCTTTCTCTTCGATCTGCCCTTTGAAGGCTCTCTCCGGCTGCTGCTGATCAGTTCCATGTTCTATCTGCTGTCGGCGCTGGGCATGGGACTGCTCATTTCCGCCCTTACGCGCAGTCAGTTTCTGGCCGGACAAATCACCATTCTGGTCAGCTTTCTGCCCGCCGTACTGCTCTCCGGCTTTCTGTTCGATCTGCGCAACGTACCGCCGCTCGTGCGCATCATCGGCCATCTTCTGCCCTCCACATATTACATGGATCTGCTGAAAACCCTGCTGCTGGCCGGAGACAATCTGCCGCTGGCCGTACGAAACTGCGGTATCCTCGCGCTGTATACCGTCATTTTCTTCCTCGGGGCCTTGCGCGCAAGCGGCAAAAAGCTGGAGCGGCGCACCTGACGCCGTTTCGCGCATTTTCCGCTCATAAAGCCCGAACGGAGATATGTTCATGGAAAAAGCTGGAACAATCCTGTGGCGCATATTCTGCATGTGGCGCAAGGAACTGCTGGATCTTCTGAAAAATCCGGCCAACCGCATTGTGCTTCTGGCCCCGGTGATCGTTCAGAGCGTGGTTTTCGGCTACGCCGCCACCTATGATCTGAACGACGCGCCCTATGCGCTCGTCGATCAGTCCGGAGGTGAAGCGGCCCGCGAACTTGTCGCCCGTCTGGACGGATCGGGGCTGTTCCGGCGCGTGGTTACCCCCGTCACCCCGGAGGGCATTGCCGAGGCCATGGACGCGGGCGACATTCTGCTGGGCATACAGATCGGACAGGATTTCGACAAACGGCTTTCCGCCGGGCAGGATGCTCCTGTTCAGATTATCCTCGACGGACGAAACTCCACAACCGCGGCCGTCGCCCTGTCCGCCGTCAGTACGGTGATCGCGGAATTCAACGCCGCGCGCGGCGCCGTTCCGCCGCTTCAACTGGAATGGCGGGCCTGGTTCAACCCGAATCTGGAAACGCGCTGGAACATCATGTCCGGCATGATCGCTTCTCTGAGCCTCATGCAAATCATGATCCTCGCCGGGCTGTCCATCGCCCGCGAGCGGGAAGAAGGCACCTTCGATCAGCTCCTCGTCACGCCCCTGACCCCGACGGAAATTCTTGTCGGCAAGGCCGTGCCCTCCGTGATTATCGGCATTCTGCTGTCCGGAGTAGTGCTGGGGATCTGCGTGTTCTGGTTCCGTATTCCGCTGGCCGGTTCCGTGGCCACTATCCTGCTCTGTCTCGCCGTTTTCTCCCTCTCCTCCGTCGGCATGGGGCTGTGCCTTTCCGCCGTGGCCAGAAATCTCCAGCAGGCCGTAGTCTATGCCTTTGTACTGCTCCTGCCCATGTTCCTCCTATCCGGCCTGGCCTCGCCCGTCTCCAGCATGCCGGAAGCTCTGCAAATCGCCACCTATGCCAATCCTCTGCGCTTCGCGCTGGTCTGCCTGCGCCGCGTCTACCTTGAAGGCGCGGGGCTTGCCGATATCGCCGTCAACTTCATTCCCATGCTGGCCGTGGCCGCCGTGACGCTGCCCCTTGCCGGGTGGTTGTTCCGCAACAGATCGTAAATCTTATATAGTTACCATTCTCATACTCCCTGCCGTCACATCTTCGCCCTCTGCCTCGCCTGTTCTTTTATGAAAAAGAATTTCAATTTCTTGACAAGCTACAGCTTGTTCCCTACAAGGAAATTGCCATTACCCCTCCTCACTTTGACAAAAGGAGCATAAGACAGCCTGCCTCCGCGCAACGGAAACCTGAACAGCATACGGGCAGCGCGGGCCCTCAGGGCGAGCCGGATTAACGGGCCGGTTCCGCCACCCCATCCGGTCCTGCCGGACAATGAACCCGCCGCATATGCGGCGGGTTCATTGTTTAATCAGTGCGCCTGCCCTTCACTCTGGAAAAACGGAAAAACTCGAAAATGTCCCGCTTTCTCTTTTTCCCACGGGGGAGGAAAGAGGCGCGTTCTTGTTTTTGTTCCCTTCATCGGCTACAAGGGGGCCATTCCAGAAATCCGGGCGCACGCGCAGCCTCCTGACGCCCGGAAAGGCGTCCCATGTCGTACTTTCTCTTCCTCCGCAACGTCACGCGCTTTCCGGCCTTCTGCCTTGTCGCGCTCTTGTCTGCGGGCTGCGCGGCCTCCGTCCTCCCCGCGTCGCACGCTGTACAGTCCGAAACGCAGGAAGAACTGCTCCGCCCCCATCCCGGCTATGTCCAGTGGCTGGAAAAACAGTCCATTCTCAACCAGAGCGACGAATTGATCGCCGTGGTTTCCGGCACGCCGCTGGTCTGGGGAGCTTCCGGCAGTTCCCGCAACCTTGCTCCGCTCCTGGAGGCAGCGGACGTGTGGCTGGATTTCGATCCCTCCGGCGCTGTTCTGGAAGGGAAAAAAGGGGGAAGCAGCCTCGCCGCGCTGCCCCGCACACTCCCCCCCCGCGTTCTGGCGGAACTGGGAATACGGGGGCTCCTTCTGTCCTCTGTGGCTGAAAACGCGGAAACCTGGAATCTTATATCGCCGGAAGGCACGTCGTCCGCTGAGGCGGACGCCGTCGTCGGGCTGCGCATGTCTCCTTCTGTTGCGGCGGAAGACGCCGTTGACGAGCCTTCGCCCGATTACAGGCTTCTGGAAGAACTCTGCGCTCGGGACGGCCTGATTCTGGGAGGTGAAATTCTTCCCGGGGCAACCGGCATGGGCCCGGATTTCCGTCTCGCCTGCATGGGCTTTTCCCGCTATGCCGATCTGTACATGATGATCGAGGTCCCCCGCGAGGTATGGCCTCTACTGCCGCCTGCCGCTCTGCAGCCGGCTTCCGGCGACCCCGGGTTCGGACAGGACGTTGCCGCGCTCACCCCTGAAGTCACGGCTGCCCTTGTCGGGCGGGGAATTCTGCCTCCACCTTTTTCCCGGGACAAACAGACGTTTCTTCCTCCCGGCGGTTGGGCGGCCACCTCCCCCTGGAAAGGAAGGGACGGCGTAACGCGACGCTGGCTTTACCGATATGCCGAATCTCCCCGTATCCTCCCGCTGCACTGGGACGCCCCCCGCGCGTCCGCCCGGAAGGCCCTTTCCGCCAGTATCATCCGGCAGGCGGGGCTGCTCCATCAACCCCTGCTGCGCGTACGGCTCGGCGATATGGCGGGACTGGAACCCGCCGTTCCGGGACACTTTTCCCGCGAGCCTGCCTGGATCGCGCTCAACGCCCTCTCCCGGGACATACGCCGTTACGGCGGCTGGTCGCTGCTCGGAGACTTCGTTCCTCCTTCCCTGCTGACGGACGTTCAGGAGCTGGGCGTTGATTTTGTTCCGGACAGCGTCACTTCCCCCGCTCTGGAATTTGCCCTGCTCACGGGAGACACGGCCCCTCTGCGCCGGAATCTGGACGAGTCGCTCCAGAGCGGCGTGGATCATGCCCGCCTCTGGCGGAGTACGCCCACACGCGCCCTGCCGCTCGGTTCCCGCTGGTTGCACCTCGAATCCGACTCCGTACGGAAAGAGCTTGAAACCATATCCCCGTTGTGGGCGGCCCGAACTCTGAAACTTGCTCCCTCCGGCCCCATGCTGCTGGCTTCTGCCCCCAGTGTGGCCGCTGCGGCCGCCGCACGGGTTCAGGACACGGCTCCGGGTTCTTCCGCTCCGGTGAATATTCATCTGCTTCAGGTGGCCTTCCGTGCCTTTCTGCCCGGAATGCTCACACTCTCCGGCCATGATCTCAGCGGTACGGTTCAGGAACGTCCGATTGCGGATGCAGACGCCAGAACGCTGCCTTCAGCCTGGAACATACACGGCGGACACGGCTTTTCTTCCGGCGGACTGCCTGCGGGATCAAGCTATCCGCCTCTGACCGTACAGCAGAGCATGCCGGATTCCTTTGCCTCACGCCTGAAGGAACTGCTGTGCCTGCGCAGGGAATGCGGTATTGCCCGGGGAATATTTCTGGGCAGAGCCGAAACGGGAGAAGGTGAAGACTCCGGCGGCACTGTCGCCTGCGTCAGCCGCCTTCCCGACAACTCGATGCTGCTTGTAGCAGGCAACTTTTCCCCCGTTTCTCACGTTTCCCCTCTCCGTCTGCCGGAAGGAACAGAGGCTCTGCGGGCCGAAGACATGATAAGCGGGCGGGGCGTGGCCGTCGGAGGGAGAAATCTGCGCCTCCATATGGCCCCCTGGGGCTTTCGAGTCGTCCGGCTTTTCGTTCACTGACGCGGACAAGTCCGGAACGACAGCCCCTCCCTTCTTTGTCCGGAAAGTCGACTGCTCATCTTGCTGAAGAACGATGGGCCGAAGAACAATTTTGCCGGAACAATCCGTTCCCTCTCTGTTTCTGCGCGTGTCTCTCCGCACGCCGGACGTATCGGCCAGACGCGCCAGGCGTTCATGTCGGCCGCTCGTATCAGCCCTCGTGTCAACCCCCGCATCAGTCGGACGCGACGAATCGCATCGGCCGCCTCATGCAGGCGACCCGGGATTCTGTCTTTCCCGGGTGATTTTCAAAACGCCTCAAGAAGCGTATCGGAAGAATCGACGCAACAAAAACCCTTCCGTCTGCGCAGAGGATTCCCGACATTTCGGCAGGGGCCTTTCCTTTCAATGCCGATCCGTCCCCTCCTGTACAGCGGATTAACCGCACAGAGGATATTCGATGACGTTTTCCCGTTACCCCGGCCCCCTCAATGCCTGCCCCGGATACAGATGGAAACTCCATACCCTTCTGCTGACTCCGCTGCTGCTTATTATCATCTTCATCATGCTGACCCACGGGGTCTGGGGTGAGGAAGTGCGCCTGTATTACCTGGCCGCACGTCAGGCTCTGCCTTCTCTGGTGCAACCGGTGCAGCTTTTTACCGATATGGCCGCGCCTTTCCTCTATTTTCTGTATCTGGTGATCCTGCTCCGCTCCGTTCTCCCGGCGGGCCGCTTCGGCTTTCGGGATGAAGCGCGCCGGACTGAAGGAAAAATGCTGTTCTGTCGCCTTATTTTCTTCGGCTTCCTGCTGCTCTTCCTCGCTACTGCGCTGCTCAAGGTCAGTCTGGGCATGCCCCGTCCGGGCGAAGCCTGGCCGCCGCATTTCTTCAGCCTTGAAGACGCCTATCACAGCTTCCCTTCCGGACACACTACGGAAATCGTGTCCATAACCCTGCCGCTGGCCTTTTTCTTCCGTAAAAAAAGCGTGTATATTGCCCTTGCGCTGTTTATCGCGCTTGTGGGATACTCCCGCATCTGGCTCGGATGGCATCATCCGATCGATATTCTCGCGGGCATGCTCTGGGGCGGGCTTATTGCCCGCGTCATCTGTTGCAGCCCGTATTCCGGATCTGTGCCGGAATCCACGACTCCCGTCCGTTTCAAGGAGCAGGCATGAACGATCAGTCCAGACAAGACAACAGGGAACAAGAGGCCCGCGAGTGGCGCGACGAATTCAATTCCCCCGCGCCTTCCGGTGAATATGACGGTACGACTGCCGGGGCGCAGACCAATGCCGCAGCCGACAGCGTGACCGGAGGACCCGGCATCGCGGCGGACATATCTGCATCCGATCAGGGGCAAAAAGCGGAAGCCTCCAGCCCACGGGAACATTCAGCTTCCGAAGACCGAATCGCAGCAGCTTCTGCGGAAGCTGCGGATATTCAGTCTGGTCAGCCCCCCGTCGACACGCCTTCTCCCCATAATGTCGAACCCGCCGGAGCTGTCCTGAGCGGGACTGAACTTCCCCCGGAAAACGGCAATGCAGCTCCCCGGAAAACGGAAAGTGCAAAAGCTTCCCCGGAAACAGCCGCTCCTGCGGGCAGCAAAAAAAGGAAAAAAGCAAAAAATCCCGCCGCCTCCCGTCTGGATCCCGGCCCTGCGGAAAAGTGCTTCAACGCGCTTTCCTGGGCAGGTCTGCCCGTACTGCTGATCCTGACCGCTCTCGTGGTGTTCCAGAATATTCTCGTCCCCCGTGCTTTGTGGATTCCCGATGAAGTTGTCATCGCCGATGTCTACGCGCAATTTCTTACCGGCGCTCAGGTGGCCCTGGTACACAACGGTCTGCCCTATACGGAAATGCCGCCGCTGTATTTCTGGTTCCTCCGGGGGCTTGATCTCATCCCCCGCGTGGATCCGCCCATGCTTTTCTTCCTGGGAACGGCCCTTTCCGCCATGCTGTATGTCGGCTCAATCTGGCTTCTGGCCCGCGCCACCGGTCACGATCGACGCACGGCTCTCGCGTCCGGGCTGCTGGCTCTGGGAACCTTCTTCTTCATGGGCATGAGCCAGTCCGTGAATGCGGACATGCTGTTCGCCGCGCTCATGACGCTTTCGCTGATCTGTTTCTACCGCGGCTGGATCAAACAGCGCGCGCCCTTCTGGCTGACCCTCGCCTTCCTGCTCGCGGCTCTCGCCACGCTGGTCAAGGGGCCTCTGGCTCTTGCCGTCCCGCTGATCGCCAGCATTCTGTTCCTGATCTGGCGCGCAACTCCCGGACGGCTCAACGGCAGAGACGGCCTGATCGGCTTTCTGCTCATGATCCTGCTGATCGCCGCATGGTTCGTCATACTCTATGCCGGCGGCCATGCGGATTATATCGTGGATATCTTCAGGCATCAGCTTAAGGAACGCATATACGGCGTCGCACTCCTGCCCTGGTGGTTCAGTATCGTCGCTCTGCTGCTGATCTGCCTGCCCTGGACGCCGCTGCCCCTGTTCGTGAACTGGTGGGCCGCCCTCCGGGGCCTGCCCGCTCTGTGGCGCACCCGCAGGGAAAACGGCGGCTCCGCCTGGCTGTGGCTCTGTCTGATCGTCGGACTGGTTCTGCTCTCCGTAATCAGCGCAAAGTCCGTTCCGGCCCTGCTTCCCCTCATGGCTCCTCTGGCCGTCCTCGCCGGACGCTCTCTGCTCCGGCTCACGCCTCTGCGCAGCCGCCTCTATTTCTTCCTGCTGGCACTGCTCTTCTTCCTGCTGGGCCTGCTCCTCGTACTCGCGCACTATCACACGGCCATTCTTCCCCTGCTCCCGGCGGACTGGCTTGCCCGGCTCAACGGGCTGCTGCCGCCCTTCGTCTTCGCATGGCTCGAATCGGCCCGCAATCTGGTCTGCATGGGCGGAGTCCTGATCATTCTGGCTCTGCTGCTGATCTTCTTCTGCCGCCGTTCTCTGCCCGGCGGAACGCTGCTCCTGTGTACCCTGGGCCTTCTCGTGACGAATCTGCCCTTTGCCCTTCATGTCGCGCCCTCGATGGAAAACGTGTTCAGCTCCCGTCCTCTGGCGCAGCTCATGACGCCGCTGATCCGCGACGGGTACCGGATCGCCGCCTGCGATCTGGCTCCCGGAGCCTTTGTCTATTACCTCAATGAACTCGCGCAGGCTCAGTCTTCCCCGGAAGAAAACGCTCCTTCCCCGCTGAACGTTCCCGACTTCAGCGATGTCGCCCGGTTGGAAACATTGCTGGCCGAACAGGATCGCGTACTCGTCCTCATGCCGGAACAAGACTGGAGTCAGTGGCAGTCCCGCCCGGCATCCCTTGAAGTCATGAAACAGCAGTGGCTGGGGAATGAACTCTGCGTACTGGCCAGACAGGACGCACGTCCTGAATCAGGCTCCGGACCTGAAGCCGCCCCTGCGGCGCAGGATACGCCTGCACAGCCCGAAGCCGCGGCGCAGAGTGCGGAACAGGCTGCGCCCCCGGCAGAAGGCCAGACCGTGGAACAGCCCGAAGCGCAGGCACCGGCACAGAGCGCGCCCGCAGAAGAAGCCGCACAGCAGGACGCTCCCGACGCAGGCACGAACAAGGCCGACGCCCCGAACCCGGCAAATCCGGCGGCGCAGACTCCTTCCGCGACTCCCGTCGCATCTCCCGACTCTCAGGAACAGGGAACAGAGGCTCCCGAATCCTCCCCGCTTCCTGCTGCGGAAAGCACTCCCGCACAGCCCGAAGCTGCGGC
>DWXS01000032.1 GCA_019119045.1 Candidatus Mailhella merdavium
GACTTGTTTTTTTTATTTCTGAAAAACATACTCTCGTCTCACATAAATTTTATAGTTTCTATAGATACACAATAGTATAATAATTAGTAATATAATTTTTTATAAAATTCCATTACCATATGCGCAGATAATACATTTATAAGAAACCAAATAAACATTAAAGGAATATAATAAATAAATACTAAAATTCTATCTATTGTTTTTTTTGTTTCTATAAAATCTTCAATAAATAATTTTATTATAAATAATAAATAGTATATAATAAATATTATTATACATATAACCATAGTAATATATAACATATATTATTCATATAATATTTTTATTAATATTATATTTCTTCCCCCGTGCGCTCCCTGATCCATTCCTTCCACCACTCGCCAGTGGTCGTTTCCAGTTCCCTGATTCTGGCAATACTTTGGGGATCACTGGCCCCCACAAAGGCCAGAGTCACGGGATCAAGTGCAAGCTGGATCAAACGTCTGCCCTGGGGGTGGATCATGTAATAATCCCGTTTGGGTATTGCGCCGGAAATCAGCTCAAGTTCCGTTTTGTTCAGACCCGCTCTTTCGTAAAATTCCCGGCCTGTCTGTTTTGCCTCGTTGTTTGCCAGCAGAATCTTGACTGGGCAGCTCTCCATCAGAACATCCCATATGCCGGAGTTCGCGGCGTCAGACAGGCTTTGTGTCGCCATCCATACCGAACAGACCTTTTTCCGGAGAACTTTCAACCATTCACGGATCTTGCTGCGGAACAGTTCATGGCCAAGCATCAGCCATGCTTCATCCAGCACGAGAATGGTCGGTCTGCCTGTCATGGCCTTTTCCAGTTTGTGGAACAGATAGAGCAGCACAGGGATGCGCGTGGAGTCATCGCGGTTCATGAGATCTTCGATCTCAAACACCATGAAGGAACCAAGGCCGAAGGCGTCTTCCTTCGCATCCAGCATGTCGGAGCCGCCGTCTCTGGTGTAGGCACGCAGCGCGGCCTTGAGACTGCCTTCCGGATCTTGCAGCAGAGTCAGAAAATTGCTCATGCTCCGGAGGTGTTCCGGCTGCATGGCCAGAGACATCAGCGCCGTCTGAAGCAGATTCCGATGTGAAGGCTGGAGCGTCAGCCCCTGGAGTCTGGCAAGGCCGATCAGCCAGTCATGCGCCCACATCCGTTCCTCTTCCTCATCCACATGGCGAAGGGGAGCGAAGGAGCCTTCCTTGCCTATATCGTAATGGTTGCCCCGGACACCTTTGCAGGCCGCGAACATGGACATGCCCTTATCGAACGCGAACACCTGCGCTTCGGGATAACGCAGGAATTGCAGCTCCATGAAGGCAAGCAGCGTGGACTTTCCTGAACCCGTAGGGCCAAAGATTGCCATGTGCCCAAGATCACTCGCCCAGGGGGTGAACCAGAACGGCGTACTTCCGTCCGTCAATACCCGACTCATTGCCGGAGAGTTCGGCGGGAAAAGAGAGTTCGGATTCTGTTCCAGGCCTCCCCATGCGGCAGTAAGAGGCAGCATATCTGCAAGATTGCGGGTATTGACCATCGGACGCCGGACATTGGCATACCCATTCCCCGGCAGACTTCCCAGCCAGGTCTCCAACGCATTGACCGTTTCTATCCGACACCCGAAGCCCAGATTCTGGATAACCTTTTTCACTTCCCGGCAGCGTTCCAGCAGCACCTCCTGATCTTCATCCAGCAGAATGATTGAGCTGGTCAGATAGCCTGCGCCCACATCCTGACTTTGTACTTCCTCTATTGCCTGTTCCGCGTCTTCCACCATCTTTGCCGCATCCCGGTTCGGGCGCGCTCCTGCATTGTTGAACACCGTGTCAATAAAACGGAACACTTTTTGCGACCAGGTGCGCCGGTATGTGTCCAGCTCCTTCAGCGCGGCAGACTGATCCAGAAAAATGAACCGGGTTGAAAAACGGTACGGATAGGGCAGGGAGTCCAGCATACTGAACATGGCTGGCCAGCTTTCCTGCGGAAAACCGTCAAGGCACAACGCGCCGATCCACTGGTTCCCGATTTTCGGCATCATGCCGCCGGTCAGCTCTTCTCCGCCTATCAGGGCGTCAAGATACATGGGAGTCAGCGGCATCCTCAGCGGCTGTGCAATACCCGTGGCGTCAAAGTGGAGATGCGAAAGCAGAGCGGAAAATCGGCCGTCCCATTCGTATTCTTCCAGCCGCTGTACATGCAGGGCCGCAGACAGCGCGTCTTCCAGTGCGTTGATGTTGGCTCGAAATGATTCCAGAGCCTTTTCCATCGCCAGCTGGTCGTCCATTTCTCCGGAGGCCATACGAGCCAGCTTGTCCTGGGTAAAATTAGGCTTATAGGTAGCCACAAGATACGTCAGTGTTTGCAGGCAGTGCCGTCCGGCGAAGAATTTCCGACGGCGTTCGTCAATAAGGCGGGATACGGGGTCTTTAAAAGCCCCTTCCGGCATATATTCCGCCTCTGTCTTTCTTATGGAGTCAACATGGATCATCCAGCCGGAGCCGAGCTGGAGCAGGGCGGCGTTCATCCTCTCGGAGAGCCAGGCCAGCTCTTCCGGAGTGCTGCTGGCCACATCGGGGCCGCGATATTCCCAGCCTGCCATCAGCGAGCCGTCCTTGTTCAGTACGACTCCCGGCGCAACCAGAGCAGCATACGGCAGCAAGTCCGGCAAGCCTTTCACGATAGATCGAAATTCCTGAAGACTCAGCATGGGTTACTCCATGAAGAAAACGCCTGAATGAACATAATAGTTGCAGTTATACGATTTTCGTGTTACTTTGTGCATATGATTAAATCGTTTTCTGATAAGCGCACGGAGCAGATTTTCAATGGTTTCCGCAGTCCGGATTTTTCTCCGGAAGTTGCACGCATGGCACTTCGGAAGCTCAAGCTGCTTCACAACGCTACATGCCTGCTTGATCTCCGTATTCCTCCCGGAAACAGGCTGGAAGCTCTGAAAGGCGATAGAAAAGGACAGTACAGCATCCGCGTTAATGACCAGTGGCGTGTATGTTTTGTCTGGCATGATAACGACGCTTTTGAAGTGGAACTGGTCGATTACCATTAGGAGCCTGAATCCATGAGTGAATCCCTTGAACGTATGTCTCCGATCCATCCGGGAGAAATTTTGTATGAGGAGTTTATGAATCCTCTGGGTATCAGCCAGAATCAGCTTGCTTCCGCAACAGGGATGCCGCAGAGTCGTATTCAGGCCATCATCAGAGGAAAGCGCGGTATTACGGCGGATACTGCAATCCGTCTTGCGGCCTTTTTCGGCAATACTCCGGAATTTTGGCTTAACTGCCAGACGACCTATGAACTGGATGCAGCAGCTTTTTCCGGAGAAAGACACAGGATTGAAGACTTTGTGCGTCCCCGTGCCTTGCATACGACTCATATGACTCTTGCCTGAGTTCATTTTTTCTTTGCCTTGTCTCGTATCCAGGGGCTGGAGTGTGCGGGGTAATAAGCCTGCTGACGGATATGTCGCATCCAGACCTTGCTCATCATGGGATCAGCCCTTGCCATGCGGCGTAGTGCCGTAAGGCTTGCAAACCACACGATCAGGGCAAGGATTGTGCCTGAAAGACTCATGCCGTTGACAAAAATAATGACTGTCAGCACGCCCGCATAAAGTACGGGATCTCGCTCCCCACCCAGCACAAGATCATTCCGGAGCAGCGATTGATGGATCGGCGCGTGTCGCATAAGACGCCTACAGCATTGCGCCGGAAAAACTGAAAAGTTTGTTCACAACGGTCGGTGCCCAGGGGATCCAGCAGATTGCAAAAATCACGGCCAGCCCCTGTTTGGCGGTATCCGTCATTTCTGCCCGTGCCATGGCGAAGTAGACCCCCACACATGCAATCGCCAGCGTGGCGATAAATTTGCCCGCTGGCCCGCAGATCGTTTCCACGAATGTTTCCAGCGGCCCGCCGAACTCGGTTATTCCCGCGCTGGCCAGAGCGGGGAACGGAAGAAATGTCACTCCAAAAAGAAAAAGCAGAACAATCCTTTTCATCACAATCTCCTACTTCAACAGGTTTACAGTGTTATATTCCTGGGTTTTCCCGTCCCATCCATTCACACTGATGATATCCGTCACCTTGCGGCCTTCCGGGCTTTTGGTGATGTAAACGATTACGTCCAGCGCGCGGCCTATGAGCGGCTGTTTGGGCGCGGGAGTCGCTTCTTCAACCAGCTCTTCCATGCGCGGCAGGGCTTCTTCCGCGCTGTCCGCGTGGTACGTTCCGATCCCGCCGGGGTGTCCGGTATTCCACGCCTTAAGCAGATTGAGAGCAGCTCCGTCGCGTACTTCTCCGATGTGGATGCGATCCGGGCGGTAGCGCAACGCCCCGAAAATCAAATCCGCCAGAGTCACAGTATCCGTTGCCGTGAGATAAACCGTGTTCGGGTTGTCGCTTTGAATTTCCCGCCTATCTTCCAGCACCAGTTGACGTTCGTGCGGGCAGAGCAGGAAAAGGTCATGCTGGAGAGCGTTTACAAAGGTTGTTTTGCCGCTGCCCGTGCCGCCCACGACGACAATGTTTTTATGCGTCAGAATGGCTTCTCGCAGGACTTCCGCTCCCTTTTCCGAAAGAATCCCGCCGGAAACATAGTCCGCCAGGGTAAAAACTCTTGTCGGACGCTTTCTGATGCAGAACGTGGGCCGATCCGCCACAGGGGGCAGATATCCCTGAAAACGCGCCCCGCCGAACGTCTCTGGAGGAAGCACCGCCTGGAGAGCAGGGCGGTGTTCTCCGACAGTGACATGGTTCCCCGTGGCCAGAAGCTGGAAGACGTTCAACGCCATGGAAGCATTCAGAGGGGGGAGCTGTTCCATCGGCTGGCCAAACCGCTCAATCCACACCTTGCCGTCGTCATTCAGCATGATTTCAAGCACGGCAGGATCAGCAAAAGCCTGCATGATCTCCGGGCCGAAATTGAACTCAAGAGACTCGATGAAATCTCTGTTCATAACCACCTCATAAAAATGAATATGATCAACCCCAGACAGGCACAGCACATAAAGGTGCAGAACCGCACGGTCTGTCGGTGTTCAGCCATATCTTTTTGATGCTGGCTGATCAGGGCAGTGACGTTTTCCAGTGCCACGTTGCGCACGGCAGCACTGAAAGCATCCTTTTCGGCAGCAATGGCTTTCCTCATCTTCTCCACAGAAAGATTCATGATTTCCTTGAGGGCAGCCTGATGCTTTTTGTCCTGTTCTTCGCTCAGATTCCGGTGTTCCTTCAGGTTTTTATGCGTCAGACGCATGAACTCATTATGCAGCGTGACCAGCACCACCAGTTCAAGGTCGTCCTCACTGACCAGACGGCCATGCCGTTTGAGCAGGGCGCAGGCGTCTTCAAAGCTGATGCGCGGGGCTTCAGGCTCCGGGATATCCGGTTTCTGTTCCTGCCCCTGATCCGTGTTTTGCTGTGTCATTTTCCTTCTCCCTGCGACTCACGATTCATGCGGGACTGCGCGAGCTGCGCGTTCATGTTCGACATGGTTTTCAGTGCCCGGTGTCCGGGCATATCTATAGCTGTCTGGATTCCGGCTTTCGTCAGGCTCCTGCCTATATGCAGAGCCTTACCGAGTCCGGACTTGCCTTCCTCGCTTGCAAGTACCCCGGCGGTTTTTGCCGCGCCCACGGCTCCCACACCGGCCAGCATCCCGCCAATGGCAATACTGGCAACAGATCCGGCGGTACTGACCAGAGCCATACCGCTGCTGACATGCGATCCGTTGATGATTCCGGCGCAGACATCCGGCAGGCTTGTCGCCAGGGAAAGCAGCACGACGACCGCGCCGATGATCACGAAAAGTTCTTCAAAGGTGGGGGAGTCGTTCAGGTTGATCGCATTGAGGATGTTCGCTCCCACGCCAAGAAGAAGAGTGATGATGAAGAGCTTGAAGGCCACAGCTATGACATAACGAATCGCGTTGACGGCATAGTCTTTTGTGAATCCTGCACCGCCGAATCCCAGCAGGATCATTGATGCAGCCATGGAAATTGTGGCTTCGCACTTGATAAAGATGATTTGTGCAGACAATAGAGCAAAACATATCAGTATGATGAGCGCGGACAGACTATAAACAAAAGAATCAATCGGACTCAGGATAGACATATGCGTCATGATTTTCAGGCAGAGAAGAAATCCGATTTTAAGCGGGGATGACTCCTCCACAAATTCCGGAGTCAGTTGCTTGGCAACTTCCTGAAACTGCGATACTATCTGCCACGTCCATTCCTTGTAGTTATTGATTGCGGCAATAAAGACTGCTGCAAAGAATATGGTAACAGTAACCTGCTTGATGAGATCCGTAAGCTGCGGACGTTCAAGCGCAAAACGTATCCCTATCCAGGCGATGTCAATCATGAGCAGCAGAGCAAAAAGCCGAAGTGTGTAGGTTTTGAGTATTGTGTCCCAGTTGGCAACGGCATCTTGGAATGTACCAATAATATTTATTGTTTGTGATACGGTATCATCTCCATCGGCAAATGCTGCTTTTATACATACAAGGAAGCAGAGGGAGAATGTTATGAAAAATATTATTTGCGGTCTGGTATGCTTTGTCATGGTTCTTTCTCTTGCAGCATGTGAAAAAGAGAAAAAAGAAGACTCATTACTTGAAAGAGCAAGTAAGATGGAACAAAGAAAAACATTTTAGATTTAAAAGGTTTTTCTTTGCTCCATCTGTGACGCTCTCTCCAACAACCCCGTTTCCGTCGCCTTTCTCCACTGCTCTTTCGAGAGCTGGTCTTCTTTTTCGGCCTTCATCTGGCTGGAGAGCTGCGCCTGACTCATGGTCGCCATGAGTTCCCGCAACTGACGGCTTTCCTGAAGCTGCATACTTGCCAAAGTATTGGCGGCCACAAGAGCCTGCATTTGTCCTTCCGGGGTGGACAGAAGTTCGTCTATGTGCGCTTCCAGTGCCGGAGTATCCGTCACCATGACCCGGAGCTGTTCTCCGGAGAGCTGGAAAAGGGCTTCCGCCGAGCGATCGACGTTCTCTCCCCATCTGTCCACGGTCTTTTGCAGCTCATCCAGAGGCAGCGTCATCAGAGAGGACATCTTGTCCGATTCCGCGTAGATGTTCCGGAATATCCCGGCCATTGCCGAGAGATCACCGCGTGAAGTCTGAAGCTGTGAGGTCAGATTTGCCAGGCGCGTGAATGTGCCGCGAACCTTCCCATATATCTCCACAGGCAGGCCAATGGTGTTTTGAACCATGTTGGCGTACTGCTCCACATTCTGCTGTACCATACGCACCTGCTGGATTGTCTGCTGAACGGATTCCTGATAATTCGCCACGATGTTCCGGAGCTGTTCCACATTGGTGACGCGATCCAGAGCCTGCGTGAACTTCTCCGAACAGTTGGCGCACCAGACTGTTTTGCCGTGTGACATGTACGGTGACGCCAAAAGGAGAAAAGGGAGCAATGGTACTATAAACAGACGCGCCAGCTTTATTCCGTTACCCATATCCGCACCTATAGCAGCCGGGCCTTTTCCAGCTCGTTGTTCATCTGCCGCTCAAAAATCTGAAGCCGTTGGGTAGCCATGATTCCGAACAGTTTTTTCCCGTCTCCCTTGCTGGCTGCGACTGCCTGTGCAACAGTCAGCTTGGCAGCAAGCAGTTCTTCGATATCTTTTCCGTAAGTGTCTCTTGTGAGGTGTGGAATTGATACAAGTGCATGAACTGCACTGTTTTTGCAGAGCGGATTTTCAGAAAAAGACTGTCCGTCCACTTCCACGCTGCCGAAAAAGCGATTGAGCCAGATCACAAAGCGGCATGAGCTGAAAGCCGTAAGCAGCGTTTTCAGGCAACGCAGTGTTTCGTCCTGTGCCTGTCCGCCGGTGATCAGCGTATGGATATAAACATCTCCATAGCCTTGGAGTACCTGAACAACGGGATTTTCCGCCAGATAAGCACAAAGAGGTAGATAGGTTGCGCTGCCGTTGTCCACGATGACCTGACGGCTCTTTCCTGAATCGTCTGCAAGTTCGGCTTCCGCAAGAGGAAACAGGTCTTCTTCCAGGAAGGAGTCAAAACGCCTGGTATTTATCTGACGGGTATCTTTGTCGATCAGAGAAAGGATTTTCACCGGAAAAGCAGTGTAGCCGCCGAGTGTGTGATTCTGCGGGTCGGTATCAAAGCAATGCACATCTGCGCCTTTCGACTGGAAGAAGGAGGCCAGAAAGGCACTGGCAAGGCTCTTGCCGATACCCCCCTTGGAGCCGAGAACAAAATGCGTATCCATCGAACACCTCAATCAATGGGAAATTCTGTGGGAATAAAATCTGCATTAACAACCGCATCCCTTTTGCGTTTCCGCTCCCGTTTTTTTGGAAGCACAGCCTCTTCGGCAGGAGGTAATGCGGCAGTGGCTCCGACTTCAGGCAGGACTTGTGCCGAGGAGGCCGCCTGAGCCGGGGCCGAAGAAGGGGACGCCAAAGGAGAAGAGATCGAGAGGGTGGGGGACTGCTGTTCGTTTCTGAGTGTTGCGAGGTAACGGCAAAATTGCCGGTAGCTGCATAGAGTTTGTCCCATTTTCCGTAATTCTTCGAAAATCAAAATGGGAGAATAGCCTTTCTCCATCAGATTCAGAATTCGCGGTTTGTTGGCCAGGAACGCGATTTTCCCCATGCCCTTGCGTTTTCCCCTGATAGAACTCATCCGCTCTCTCCAACATTTTGTTGATGGTCTCCCGGCTCCACCGGCAGAAGGGCTTTGCCGCAAGTGAGAGGATCGTTTCCCGACTCATGGGCGCGGGCCTTGTTTCTGGTTCTGTTTGGGTGTCCCCTGCCCTTGGGGCAGAGACAGGGGACACGGAGGGAGGAGTAGGAGGTTGACAGGTGCGGGTAAAGGGTTCGTCCAGCCATCCCTGAGAGCGGAGCCAGGTATGCAGCTGAGGCGGATAGCCGTTCAGCCAGTGGGCATCCCTTTCCTTGAGGTCACGGATTTTTGTCAGCAGCATGTCCAGCGAAGGGAGAGTGCCCTTCCGGAAGAGGACGAGGAACAGCCCCTGTGCGGCAGCGCGGCTTTTCTTGACAGGCCACGCTTCCCACAGTTTTTCAAAATCGGAAAAAGATCCCCCACTCCCAACGTGCCGTTTAGGCGAGGAGCCGACCACACCAGAAGCACGCCCGCGAGGGAGGGGGGAAAGGGGGGAGTTAATTTTCTTTAACTCTTTAATATCTTTAATTAAGGGACGCGAAAATTTTTCGTGCCCCTGTGAAATTTTTTCGTGGGTCTCCTGAAAAGTTTTCGCCTCATTGGCCGGACTGGAGACCCGTCTGGCCACCCGCTCAAAAATCATTTCCATACTCTTCATCAGGTCGTGAACGAGCAGATCATATCTGATCCCTTCCTGCCCCGAGTGCAGGCAAATGAAGTTCTGTTCTTCAAGGTTTTTCAGATAGGTCTGCACAGTCCGCGTGGTACAGCCGGTAAACATGGCCAGATCCGAGAGGAAGATCTTCCAGTGAGGCCGCGCGCACTTCAACCAGTACAGCCATGAGTACAGATACCGTGCGCCGGGGGAAAGTCTGCTTCCGCACAGGAAGGCGGGGAAAAATTTCTCATCAATACGCAACACATTCTTACGCGGATCAAAAATGGTCATGTTCCGGCTCCTTGCGGCCGAAAAAAGGCAAGACTCAAGCCCCCCGGCTTGACACCGGGTTTAGATCCGAATAAACTGACTTCACTCATTTGAAGACGTTTATTCGTCAGGGCCGGGCGTATTGAGAGTGCGTCCGGTCTTACTTTTTAATTGCCGCTGCTTATATTTCCGTTTTTCTGTTCCTTTTGTCAGCAAGCGTTCGCCGCGCTGAACGCCGGACGGCATACACGGGAGAAATCCGGCCAGCCGTCGACTTCACCCAGACGGAAATTTTCGACCACGTTCTGAAGACGAATGACTTCCGGATCAGAGGCAACCTTGCGCTTATTGGTTTCATCCAGGCACGACATGATCTGATCGAAAAGACACAGATAAGCACTGTCCAAGCCCAGCATCTGAAGCCGCAGGGCTGCATGTCGTTCCTGCAAGGTCAGATGAGGGGCGGGCATCCCGCGCTTGTCTCTGCCGACTTTATTGGTCATGACAACCTCCTTTTTTCCTGGCTGCTCATCAGGCCGGAGCCGCCACGCTCCGACGACCGCCGTGGCGGTTTCGCAAAAGTTTTAAACGCAAAAGTCCCGCTGTTGATGCACGGGGCACGAACAACGGGACTTTTTTTGCAAGAAGTAATGATTGTTAAACACAAAGTCCCCGAAACAAAAGTGCTTCAGGGTATGTGTCAATCCTCCCATCGGGAGGATCAGAGTAAAAATGGCGGAGCGGAAGGGACTCGAACCCTCGGCCTCCGGCGTGACAGGCCGGCGTTATAACCGTCTTAACTACCGCTCCATTTGCATGTGGTGGGCAGTACAGGACTTGAACCTGTGACCCCCGCCGTGTGAAGGCGATGCTCTACCAACTGAGCTAACTGCCCATGCAACGAAGAAAGCTTTTACGTAGATAATGCTGATTTGTCAACAAAAAAATAGCGATTTTCGAGGAAATTTTTCAGGATTTATTTTTTTTCTTTATATGTATGAGAACACAGTTCAGCGCTGCCGGCGTGATTCCGGAAATACGGCTTGCCTGCCCCAGAGTATGCGGTTTTACCCGGTTCAGCTTTTCCTGTACTTCTCGGGAAAGTCCCGGAAGGCCCGTATAATCCATGTCGGGAGACAGATTTATGTGTTCCATCCAGCTGACTGAATCCGCCGTACTACGCTGGCGTTCTATATAGCCGGCATATTTGATTGCACTTTCCGTTTCATTAAGTATATCTATCTGTTCCTGTTCAAGCTCAGGCATGAACGGGGCCAGCTGAAGGAGCGAGAGAGAGGGGCGGCGGGCAAGTTCGGCGAGTGTTACACCTTGATTCGGACAGCTTTCCCCCATGGCAGCCAGCGTATCTCGTACGGAAACATCAGGCGTGATGCGTGTTTGTGTAAGACTCTCCATGAGTTTTTTCAGGGCAAGTTGTCGTTTTTGGAAAATTGTCCACTGCTCATCACCGACCAGACCGCGTTCCCGACCGTAGGGAGTGAGGCGAGCGTCGGCATTGTCTTCCCGCAGAAGGAGACGGAACTCCGCACGTGAAGTAAACATGCGGAAAGGCTCTTCAGTACCTTTTGTAACAAGTTCATCCACAAGAACAGCCATGTAGGCTTCGTCTCTTCCGGGCAGGAACGGGGGGCGACCTTCAAGTGCAGCGGCCATGTTTAAAGCCGCCCACAGGCCTTGTGCCGCTGCCTCTTCATAACCTGAAGTTCCGTTGATCTGACCGGCCAGCCAGAGATTCCGCAGCGCCTTGCTCTCCAGAGACGGGTGGAGCTGAATGGGATTGACATAATCGTATTCAATAGCATAGCCGGGACGCAGGAGCTGGGCTTTTTCCAAGCCCGGGATCGTCCGAAGCATTGCTTCCTGAATATCCAGAGGCAGACTTGTCGATATGCCGTTCGGATAGCATTCAGCAGAATGAACGCCCTCCGGCTCGAGAAAGATCTGGTGACGTTCCCGATCCGGGAAGCGCGCAACTTTGTCTTCGACAGAAGGGCAATAGCGTGCGCCTGTTCCTTCAATTACCCCAGTGAACAGAGGGGAGCGATCAAAGCCGGAACGAATGATTTCATGAGTCCGTGCGTTGGTCCACGTTATATGGCAGGGTAACTGCGGAAGTTTGTGGGGCTGTCCATGAAAACTGAAACAGGGAGCGGGGCTGTCGCCATATTGAGGTTCAAGTGAGGAGTAGTCGATAGTCGAACGCATAATGCGCGGAGTAGTTCCTGTCTTCAATCTTCCCAGTTTCAGGCCGTGACTCCTCAAAGAGTCGGAAAGGCGCGCTGCGGGGGCATCCCCAAGTCTGCCGCCCGGCATATGGATCAGACCGACGTGGATAAGCCCGGAAAGGAACGTTCCTGTAGTCAGGAGAACATGGTCTGCCGTGAAGACTTTCCCCAGTGCCGTCCGAATACCGCAAGCCCGACCGTTTTCTGCCAGAATTTCATCCACCATATCCTGCCAGATGGTCAAATTGGGTTGGGCGAACAGATCGCGTTTTACCGCCCGCATATAGGCCTCCCGATCCATTTGCCCCCGGCGCGAGCGAACTGCAGGCCCTTTGCTTGCATTCAGAATGCGGAACTGTATGCCCGCTTCGTCTGCCCATAAGCCCATACAGCCGCCCAGTGCATCAATTTCGCGAACCAGATGCCCTTTTGCAAGGCCCCCGATGGCGGGATTACAGGAAAGATGTCCTATCCGGTCGATGTTGCTGGTGACAAGCAGGGTACGATGTCCCATTCGGGCAAGCGCCATGGCTGCTTCACAGCCGGCATGTCCGGCACCTACGACAATACAGGAAAAATCACTATTCATAATCGACTGGAGCGGAGAAACTACAGAGGAGAGGTCTCCGCTTCTCTCCTTTTCATAAAATTTTTCTTCCTTCGGCCGGGAGAAGGTGGACGGGCGGAAGCTCTTCTCCTGTGCAAGCTCATTACCGGGAGGGCGGTCTTTCCGATATTCATACTTGCAACGACAATGTCTGTTCCGTCACAAACATCGGCCGAACAGCTCAAAGGGGAAAAGACAGCTTTGCCGTCCTTTCCCCCATATGTATTCCTGTGCGGGGTCACTGTACAGTTTTCCCCGATTTCGTTGCGCCGGGCGATAGTCAGTCACACTGAAACAGAGGACGCTCTGTTCGAAAGATGAGACGCATGCTTCTCTCTAATTTTCATAGAAGGAGCGAAGCGTTTGACTCCGAACGGGATGCCGCAGCTTGCGCAGGGCCTTGGCTTCTATCTGCCGTATGCGTTCGCGTGTGACGTTAAACAGCTTGCCGACTTCTTCCAGAGTATGGTCGGATTTTTCGCCGATACCGAAACGCTTGCGCAAAACCTGTTCCTCGCGGGGAGTAAGATCGGCAAGAACAGAGGCGATTTGCTCTGAAAGCTTGGTATTGACCACTTCTTCTGCGGGGGCGACGGCCTTTTTATCCTCAATAAAGTCGCCGAGGCTGGAGTCTTCCTCATCCCCGATGGGAGTTTCGAGCGAAATGGGTTCCTTGGCAATTTTCAGAACTTTTTTGACCTTGTCCACAGGATATTCCATCCTGTCGGCAATTTCTTCAGGGGTCGGATCCCGGCCCAGTTCCTGAACCAGATAACGCGAAGTGCGAATGAGTTTATTGATGGTTTCGATCATGTGGACGGGAATACGGATAGTGCGGGCCTGGTCGGCGATGGCTCTTGTAATGGCCTGCCGAATCCACCATGTCGCATATGTCGAAAACTTATAACCTCGCTGGTATTCAAATTTATCTACGGCCTTCATAAGGCCGATATTGCCTTCCTGTATGAGGTCAAGGAATTGGAGTCCCCTGTTGGTGTATTTTTTGGCTATGCTGACAACAAGGCGCAGGTTGGAGCGGATAAGCTCCTGTTTTGCACGCATGGCAGCGTTGGTGCCGCGCCGGATGCGCCAGAGAACTTCTTCAAGATCTTCCACATCGTGGCAGCATTTTTCCTGCAGACGGTGGAGACTTTCTATTTTGCCCATGATCATTTCCTTGTAGGAGAACATCTTGTCCACGCTCATATCGAGCTGGGCGGCTGCGTCCTGCATGGAAATCTGGCGGGTGTCGAGTTTGGCGAAAAGCTGTTCTATTTCTTCCTGTGTTTTGCCGGTTGCGCCTATATATGCGGCGAGTTCACGACGCAGATTGCGCATTTGGCGCACATAATCCTCTACAGTCTCAATAATGCGGTCTATCAGCGTTTTTTCCAGCTTGATGTCCCGCAGGCGAGTGACGATTTCTTCTTTATATTGGAGGATTTCCTTTTGCGTTCCGGCTACGCGTCTTTCCAGAGTACAGCAGGCGTCCAGCTTGCTGTAAATCTTGCGTTTTTTCTTGTAAATGGCCTTGATTTCGTCCAGCAGAAGTATGACGCGCGTGCGCTGATTCATCTCGTCTTCGCTGGGATCGTCTTCCTCAATGGTTTTTACCACATCCTTGAGCTTGATGCGGTTTTGCCTGAGATCTTCTCCGACATTGATGAGTTCTTCCACGGCCACGGGAACTTCAACCAGAGCGTAAAGAACGTCCTGTTCGCCCATTTCAATTTTTTTGGCAATGACGACTTCGCCGTCACGGTCGAGCAGAGGTACGGCTCCCATTTCGCGCAGGTACATGCGTACGGGATCCGTATTGCGTGCGGCAAAATCGTTGCCGTCTTCCGCGGCACTCAGATCCGCGTTGAGATCAAGGCCGTCATCCAGAGAGCTGTCGAGCGCGCCGTCAAAGACGGCGTCAACAGGATCATTCTCCGGATCGGAGTTTCCGGAGGTAATGGACTTGCCTTCTTTTTCCGTATCGACCAATGCTATTTCATGTTGTTCGATATGGCCTATGATGTCTTCGAATATTTCCGGCGCGCTGAACTCTGGAGGCAGAGCCTTGTTTACCTCGTCAAAGGTGAGGTATCCGACGGCTTTGCCCTTGGAGAGAAGAGCTTTATACTGCGGCAGGTCTTTAAAGTTGTTGATCACCTTGCCTCCCTCGCGCTTCCATAAGAGCGCGCAGATATTCGCGTTGCGTATCCAAATCCGTCGGCCCCTGCCTGAGGGCCGCCGCTACGGAGTCCGTGTGCGAGCTTGTCTGTAAAACATTAAGCATGCACTGAATGGCGTAAAGCTCACTTTTCTCATTTTTTTCATTAAGGGGGGGAGCTTCAGCACTTCTACAGCGTATCCAGAATTTTTTTTCCTGTTCATCAAGAGCAGAAAAAATTTCATCAGCAGAAATTGTTTCAAGTTTATTCCACAGGCGGTATGCCCACGGCGCGCTTAAAGCAAGATCTGCGCCGTAGCTTCGCAAGTCTTCCAGACGCTGCGGATAGCGTACGGCAAAGGTCATGATTTCCCTGTCCCGCGAGACCTTGCGCACGGGTTCAGGGGGCCGTCTGGAAAATGTTTTTGCATTGTTTTGTCTGCGTTCCAGAACGGCTCCGCGCAATTCAGATTCCGTAAGCCCCAGACCTGACGCAAGCTCGGAGGCTATTCGGTGAAAAAGTTCCGGAATTTCAATTTCGGCCAGAAAAGCGCGTGCCCACTCCACGCTTTCACGGGGGGAGCCTGCACGCAACGTAGCTATGCAGAAGGAAAGACCTTCCCGGGCCTGCCGACGCAAGTCTTCAAAGGCCTCTTTTCCACGGCTGCGCAATAAACTGTCGATATCGTCTTTTTCCGGAAAAAGAACAACGCGGCAGGACATCCCCCGGGCCAGCATCATACCGCATGCTTTAAATGCCGCCTTGCGGCCGGGCGCGTCGCCGTCGTAAAGAAGTTCTACGGTGGAGCAGAAGCCGGAAAGACGTTTAACCTGCTCGGGGGTAAGCGCGGTGCCAAGACCCGCAACTGCATTAGTATAACCAAACTGATGCAGCGTTAATACGTCCATATATCCTTCTGTCAGCATGGCACATTTTTCTACTTCAATGGAGCGTCTTGCCTGAAACAGTCCGTAAAGATGTTCTCCTTTTTTATAGATGGGAGAATCGCTGCTGTTGATGTATTTGGCGTCATCTTCTCTGGCCAGAGCGGGCAGAATACGTCCTCCGAAGGCTATGACCTGTCCGGAAAGTCCAAAAATGGGAAACATAAGGCGGTTACGGAAGCGATCGTACACCCTTCCGCCCGCATTTCGCGATAAAAGGCCGCACTCAACGGCTGTATCGTCCCGGAATCCGCTCCGATGCAGAGTGTCCCGCAGATCCTGCCAGGCATCCAGACTCCAGCCCAGTTGAAATTTTTCTACTATTTCTCTGTTTAATCCCCTTTCCCGTATATAGTCCCGGCAATCATGTGCCGATCCGACAGACAGATTTCCGGCAAAATGCGCGGCGGCAATTTTGTGGATAGCCAGCATGTCACGCTTACGTGAATGGGCTGCGGTCTGTCCCGGGGCGGATGTGAAATGCTCAAGCCTTACCCCTGCCTCTTCTGCCAGCTGTTCAAGGGATTCTCGAAAATCCAGCCCGTTGATGCGGCCGTAAAAATCGAAAATATCACCAGAAGCCTGACAACCGAAGCAGTAAAACGTTCCCTGCTCTTCGTTGACGGAGAAAGAAGGTTTCGTTTCCTGATGGAAAGGGCAGGGAGCAACCAGACGGGAACCGACAGGACGCAACTCAACATATCGACGGACGAGATCTGCGATATTGATACGGCTTTTTATGGCCTGAATGGCATCGCTGTTTCGTTGAGTCATGGTGTCTTTCCCGGAATTTCTCCTGGTTCTTGCCTTACGGGATGGAGCGAACATTTTGTCTGGGACGCTGTTCCTGGAACAATCTGCAATGCTTAGCGAAAGGTCACTACAGTGACCCCGTCCCCTCCCTGATCTTCCGGGGCGCATGCAAATGACGCCACACCGGGGAATGTTTTTAAAAATTGATGCACTGCCTTGCGCAGGGCTCCCGTGCCTCTTCCATGCACAATTTCCACGCCGTCCGGGCCTGAAAGCAAGGCTCTGTCAAGAAATTGTTCCAGTTCTGCCAGAGCGAGTTCCGCTTTCTGGCCGCGAAGATCCAGACGGAGAAAAGAGGTCGGATGCGTGACCCTGGTCAGGACGTTTCCGGTAACGGGAGCTTTTGACGGCTTCTGCATCTGTTCCAGATCTTCAAGCTTTGCCCACATACTGACGCCGTTCATATCTATTTTTGCCCGACGGTTTCTTTCGTCCACTTCCAGTATTTTTGCCTGCTTTGCCCAGGGGCGGTGGCGAACGGTATCCCCGGGCCTGATTGTTTCCGGAGCAGGGGAGGGCGTTACGGTTTTTTCTTCTGGCAGAGGGGAAGTGAGCGAAGCGCGAAGGCGGGACATTTCTTTTAAAGACTGCCTGGCCGTGGCTTTGCCTGCTTTCCATGCCGCCATGAGTTCCTGTGATTTCCGGCGTACCTCTTCGTGAAGTCGCGAGCGTTCTTTTTCCAGCTTTTCCTGCAGATCCCGCTGTTTTTGACGGGCCTTGTTTTCTTCCTGCCGCAGTCGGGAAAGTTCCTGCTCGCGTTCTGTTGCCAGTGCGTTCAGACGTGCCAGCAGGGCTTCACTGTCTTCTCCATCCATAAGCAGATAGTGTTTTGCCCGCTCGAGAACTCTTTCCGGAAGGCCGTTTTCCCGGGCGACTTCAAGCGCCTGGCTTGCGCCAACCTGATCGTAGGCAAGTCGGAAAAGAGGTTTGCGGCTGACCGGATCAAACAGAACGGAGGCGGCGCGTACGCCTTCCCTGGTCAGCGCGTAGCTTTTCAGGGCGGGAAAGTGCGTTGCCGTCACTCCGCTTGCTTTCCGTTCGAGCAGACCGTCCAGAACGGCCTGCGCGAGTGCCGCTCCCTGCGCGGGATCCGTACCCGTACCGAATTCATCCAGAAGAACCAGACTTTCCTGATCCAACGTGTCCCAAACCTCGGCAAGATGGCGGATTTGTCCTGTAAATGTGGAAACATGATCATCAAGGCTCTGCTCGTCTCCGATAAAGGCGTGAACTTTCGTCCACTGAGGGAGAACAGAACCCGGCCCGGCAGGAACGGGCAGACCCGTAAGCGTCATCAGTGTGATGAGCCCCAGAGTTTTCAATGCCACGGTCTTGCCGCCGGCATTTCCTCCGCTGATGACAAGGAAATGATCCCGCTCACGCAGAATGAGATCCATGGGAACAATGTGTGTCGGGGCACTTCCCGTTTCTTTTGCGTGTCCATCCTTTGCCCGTGAGGAAGACTGGGTTTCCAGAACAAGCAGAGGGTGGCGGGCTTCAGGGAGATGAAGAGCCGCACCCTTTTCCATGGGGACGCAGCGACCGTCAAAGGAAGCCATCAGAGAGCAGCAGGCAAGCAGCAGATCCATGGAAACGGCAAGATTCCATGCTGCTCGGACCTGGGGAAGTTCCTGCATTAAAAGACCGGTCAATTGACGCAGAACCTTTCGTTCTTCCTCTCGCTCCTGCTGCTTGAGTTCCTGAAGACGGTTGTTCTGCTCTACCAGAAACATCGGCTCAAAGTATAGTGTTTCTCCCGTACGGGAATAATCGTGAATAATTCCCTGCAGGCGTCCTTTGAAGTTGGCCTTTAATGGAAGCACGTAGCGATCCGAGGCCAGCGTCATATAGTCGTCCTGAAGGTAGTGCGCGATATTGTAGCGCTCTGCATATTCCTTTGTTTTACGCAGGCAGCCCTGGTGCAGGGCCCGCACTTCGCTTCGTACAAGAAGCAGGCCAGGGGAACTTTCGTCTTTCAGAGTGCCGTCGTCGGCAATGCATCTGCGCAGACCTGAAAGAGAAAGCGTAGGCAGGGATTCCCGTGAGGCAAGAGCTTCAAGGCGGGGAAGCGAGCCCGCCTCTGCATGAATACTTTCCGCAAGCCGTTGGGAGAGAAAAAGGCATTCCCTCAGAACCCAGAGTGCATCTGTATCCAAAAGGGGATCATGCCCGTTCAGGAAAGAAAAAAGAGGTGTTATATCGGGAAAAGACGGAATTCGTATTTGCTCCTTGGAGAACCATATGCGCGTTTCTTCAATAAGCTGCTGTCTTTCGACAATCTCTTCATTACTTTTGAGAGGGCGCAGGGCAAGAGCTGCATTCTTTCCGGCCGAAGAAGCGCAGCAATTGGCAAGATGCTCCAAAATTCTGTGAAATTCCAACGCCTTTAGCGTCTTTTCTTCCATATGTGATCAATCATCCTTTCTGGAAACGTGCTTTTACTGCGTCACTCACAGCTTTACCGTCTACACGGCCTTTGTATTCGGCCATGATGGACTGCATTGCCTTGCCCATGGCCTTCATACCTTCTCCCAGCAGCGGGGTTACCGTTTTATCTACGATTTCAAGCAGTTCTTCCTGGGTGAGCGGCTGAGGGAGATATTCGCGCAGAACCGCAAGTTCTGCTGCTTCCTGTTCCGCCAGATCAAGACGCTTTGCGGCAGTATATTGTTCGATGGAGTCCTGACGCTGTTTTGCCTGTTTAAGCAGCACATCCATATAGTCGGCGTCTGTAAGAGGCCGCATAAGTTCAACCTGAAGATTTTTCGCCGCGGTTTTTAAAAGGCGTAATGTGCCGAGTCTTACCTTATCCTTTGCCTTGTAGGCCTCGAGGTAGTCTTTTTCTATTTTTTCCGCGGTAGTCATGATCTTCTCCTGAAGGGCAAATACGATAAAAGGAGCCGGAAACCGTTCCATATGGCCCGATTTCCGGCTTGCGGCCTGGCTTGTGAATCACATAAATTCGACAAGCTGGAGCGGGTATGCTGTTAGCCCATATTAATCTTGCGCATTTTCTTCAGCAGACGCTTGCGGGCGGCGGCCTTTTTCTTCTTGCGCATGACGCT
>DWXS01000033.1 GCA_019119045.1 Candidatus Mailhella merdavium
GTGCACAGAATGTCAAGGCAGATCCCGTAAACTTTTATTCAAGCAATGAAAGCGGTGCGCAAAAATTACCGAATGGGAACTGGCTGATAACCGCAACCAGACATGGCGGTCATACCATTGAAGTGACTCCGAAAAAAGAAATTGTCTGGGAGTTCATTAATCCTGTAGGCTCTGGTAATAAGGTGTATTCCACTTCTCCTCGACATGGTGGAATTTCCGATCTTATTGTACATAAGAGCTTGCGCTATGCACTCGATGATCCGCGTTTTGCCGGTAAAGATGTGTCCATTAAGCATCCCTTGATGCCGGAAGGTACTCCAAACTGGGTGGAGCTGTTGAAACAGAATCCTGCTCCGGATTCATTTTTGAAGTAGGGTGATTGATGAGCCCCAGTAGCGGACGTCTTCACGATTAAAAATATCAGTGTCTGTTTCAGCTCTGATGAAACAGGCCCGTGCAGTGTGTGTTTGACTGCGCGGGCCTGTAATTTTCAGAATTTGTCCTGCATTCTTCGTAGTAAAATTTCCAGTATCTACAAAAGAAGCAGGAGATATGCACAATATATAAACGGAGGCTGTGGCCTCAGCTCTTATCTTGAGGAGTTATGGGGAAAGAGTTTGTGTTTGCTCGTCGAGCAAGAGAAGCCGAGTAAGGCTTGCCTGCTTACTCCTCTGTGACGCGGGCTTTTCTCCATCCGTGAGAGAAGTCCGCGTCATAGAGTTTTGAGCGATCGTCCGTGCGGAGCTGGCCGGGAAGTACCAGAAATACCGTCTGGCGGGAAAAGTTTCGGCTTCGGACGACCTGAGGCAGCGTGTCGATGCTGGCCCAGGCCAGACGCTGATCCGGCCAGCCCACGCGACAGGCGCAGAGTACGGGAGTTTCAGGAGGAAGGGCGGAAAGCAACTCTTCCTTCAGACGCTCGGGATCCGAGGCGGAAAGATAGATCGCCAGGGATGCTCCGTGGGCGGCAAGCTCCTTCAGGCGTTCTTTTTCGGGAACAGGCGTGCGTCCGTCCAGTCTGGTGACGATCAGACTCTGCGTCGTTTCCGGGACGGTAAAGGATACTTTTCCTGCGGCTGCCGCGGCAAATGCTGCGCTGACACCGGGAACGATTTCCCAGGGGATGCCGTCCGCATCCAGAAGGCGAGCCTGTTCTCTTACTGCGCCAAACAGAGAGGGATCTCCCGTATGCACACGGGCAACCATACCCCCGCTCAGTGCGCAGTCACGCATCAGGGCATGGGTTTCTTCCAGACAGAGAGGTGCGGAATCTTCCACACGGGCGCTGGCCTTAGCACAGGCAACGAGCTCCGGTGGCACCAGAGAACCGGCATAGAGTACAAGATCGGCTTCACAGATCAGACGCCTGCCCTTGAGTGTCAGCAGCTCAGGATCGCCGGGGCCGGCGCCGATAAAGTAAACTTTGCCTCTGTTCACGACAGCCTCCGGGAAAGCAATGGATCATCGGGAAAAATTCCAATGAGAAAAACGGGGTTGAGAGGACGGAAGGTCAGGCTCCCTGCAAGAGGAACGGTCTCCGCGGCCTGTATCTGTGTGACGCTGTGACGCAGCCCCTGTTTCCGGGCAAACTCTGTTGCCACGTGCAGAGTGGAAAGCAGTGCTGCCGCAACTACCATACGGCCGCCTGGTTTCAGCCGTAGAACAATGCGTTCCAGAAGACGTTCGGCGCGCCGCACATCTTTTCCCCCGAGCCCGCCTCCCACGAAAACGAGGTCGGGATCGGGCAAATCCTCCAGAGCCTCCGGGGCGGAGCCGGAAACGACATCAAGATGAGGCAGGCCCAGGCGACGACGGTTTTCCCGTATCAGATCTGCGCGCGACGGATCACGCTCCAAGGCCACGACACGGCCTCTATGGAGAAGTGTTGCGGCTTCCAGAGACAGACAGCCGCAGCCTGCGCCTATATCCCACAGAGTGTTCTCCGGGGAGGGGGACAGCAGCGACAGCGCCGCAGCCCGCACCGGAGCCTTGGTATAGAGACCCCGATCCAGTGCCAGCCTGCTTTCATCCAGTCCGAAACGGAGAGTCCCGGTCTGCTCCTTTTCGGACAGGGGGAGCAGAAACACGCTCTCATCTCCCCGAAACGCTGTTGCTGCCGCTTCGGACAGCGTATGGCTGCTGATGCGTTCGTCATTCGTGTTGAGGCAGGAGGCCACGATCATCTGAAAGCGATCCATACCCCGTTCCAGCAGAAAGGCGGCAATGGCCGCCGCATTGTTGCGGCAGTCCGTATAGATGCACAGCGGCTTTCCCGTCAGGACTGCGTGAGCCAGAGGAAGCCAGTCCTTACGGCCGTGCAGGGAAAGAACGGAAAGATTGTGCCAGGGCAGACGAAGACGGGCACAGCCTGTCTGCATGGCGCTGATTCCGGGGATGATTCGCAGACTTTCCGGTGCGGAAAAGGCAGGTCTGGCGGCAAGAGTGGCTCCGATGCCGAACAGCAGCGGATCGCCGTCTGCCAGAACGGCGCAGCGTTTTCCTTCTGCGCGGGCCTGCTCCAGGGCCTCCAGAGCTTTTTCCAGCGGGGCGGTAAGGGCAATGCACCGTTTGTCCGGAAAATGCTCGAGCATACGGCGGGGTGCGGCCAGCACTTCGATATTTTCCAGCAGACATGCCGTATCGGGAGAAATGCTCTGATCCCCCGTACCCAGACCCAGTACAAGGACGGGGTGCAGAGCGGCGCAACGTGAAGCTGTCATAGATGCAGAAGCTCCTTGTCGTCGTCAAGAGAAAAGAGATACAGCCTCACGCTGGCGCCCGGTGCGAAAGATTCTGCGACGTGTTTTGCCTTTTGGGCCAGACTGTGGAGTATTTTCATTGCGTCCGGACGCGGCAGAATGAGATCCAAAGCCTGATTTGCCGTGGTACAGGCGGCGATGGCCTGTTTCAGGTCTGATGCGCCTTGGGAGGCGGACTCTGCACACCAGAGTGCAAGGCGATTCATATCCAGCGGGGCGGAGTGGGCATGGGTATGTCCCTGTCCCTGTGCGAGTTTGACCAGTTTTCCGAAAAAGCAGCCCCATATGATGTCGCGAAAGCCCGACTCAACGGCGGAACGCAGGCTGAATTCGGCAAAATCCGCCACCTGAACGAAGGCCTGTTCCCTTTCGTGGGGAAAAAGTCCGTTCAGCAGACGTTCGCTGCGTCTGCCCGTGGTCAGCAGGATGCGCGGGCAGTTCACGGCCTGCGCTACGCTCAGGCCTTCCAGAATACTGGCTTTCCATGCGTCATGACTGTAGGGGCGCACGGTTCCGTGCGTGCCGAGGATGGAAATACCACCCAGAATACCCAGTCGGGGATTGAGTGTTTTACGGGCAATGCTTTCGCCGTTCGGAACGGATAAAGTGACGACGAGTCCGGCTTTGCAAGCGTATTGTGCGGCCACTTCCTTCAGTCCCGCCAGAATCTGTTTCCGGGGGACGGGGTTTATGGCCGGTTCCCCGACGGCGACGGGCAGACCGGGCAGGGTGACGCGGCCTATGCCTCGACCGCCGCGCAGTACCAGCGGAGGAGGGCCGGGCAGAAAAATTTCTCCTTCATGAGGCAGAAGATGTTCCGCTGGGCAAAGGGCGACTTCCGCTTCAATGCCTGCCTGATGTGTGGCGTCAGGATCATCGCCTCCGTCTTTGATCACCAGGGCGCGCACGCTGTTGTTCTTTTCATGAAGCATCACGCTGCTGATCGGGATGTCCAGGCGTCCTGCGGGAAACAGAATACCGTCGTCCGTTTCCTCGAAAGGAGGAAGAGGACAGGAAACGAATTCCTGAACCTCTGCTCCGAGCAGGCGGGCAAAGGCGGCCATAGCCGCGGCCGTTGCCGCACTGCCGGTAGTAAAGCCCTCGCGCAGAGCCATGTTCAGCCCTCCTGACGGGAAGCAAGCAGCCGTTCCATATCTTTCAGATAATCGCGGTGCCGATCGAGATAGAAGGAGAGCGCGCGGGCGAAGTCTCTTCCGGCGAGCCCGTCGACAAAGAGCTGGCAGACGTTTTTTTCCTGCTCCAGTACCATCTGCGAGCGGAGAAGAGCCAGGCGTTCCGCCGCGGAGAGTTCCAGCGATATCTTTTTCAGCGCGTGGCGTGCGCGCGGCTGATAAAACCAGAAGTACATGAGATCCAGAGAACAGGCGATAAGATCGGTTTTCAGGGGACGGTGTTCCCTCTCCAGACGGTCCATGAAGTCGGAGGGATTTTTCAGAAGTTCCGGCACATCCTCTTCCGGGTACAGAAGTTCCAGATGCCCGTAGAGGGCAAAGAGCTGGCGCAGCTTGTTGTGATAGTCCCAGAGGCGCAGACGCATGTTGCCGTCACGATCGGCAATGCCTTCAATAATGCCGGCAACGGTATCGGAAGCAACTTTTGAGGTTATTGCGGCTGCGGAAAACAGAATGGTCTGCGGGTCGGCCATACCGCTCATCCGCAGGAGCAGGTACAGGCATTCGTTATATCCAAGCGCGACGGGAATGGCAAAGAGGCTGCGGAAAATATTGGCAATAATCACCTGACGGGGGAAGCCCCGGAGGTAGTTGTGCCCGGCTATGTAAAAACCGTTGACCAGCGAGATGATGGAAAAGATCAACACGTCGTGCTGTGTCGGATCCAGATGAAAATAATCCTGAAGGAGCCAGACACGCAGCACGAGTTCCAGCAGAATGACGGAAATTCCCGTATAGAGCAGCGAGTCGCTCAGGCGGCTCCAGCTTACATAGTTGTTCCAGCGCAGCAGAGGAGAACGACTGAAACCTCCGCCGCCAAGCACGGCCTGTACGATGTTCCGCAGGCCTGTGATGAGAAACCACAGCGGCGCCCCCAGCCACATCATCAGCATATTGCTCTGTGTCAGCATGAATGCCGCCCAGGCAGGGATGAAGCCGCCGAGTATCTTGAGCGCGTTGGCGAGCGATGTGTTGATGTAGCGGGACGAAGCTGTTTCGTCCCTGTTTCTGTCATCCGGAAGGAAGCCGTTGCTTACCTTGTGTCCCATACTTCCGAGAGTGACGATATTGCCCGAACCCGTTCCCGGAGCTTTGCATTGTCCGTTGTCGCAGACAAGAACATGTTCCTGCACAGGGATCCATTCACGATTTTTTTTCCTGAGAAAATGACGCAACCCGGGTAACCTGCGCAGCAGGCGGATCGGAAGGGATGGGCCTTCCTCGCCGGCTGCGCTTCGCCATGTGAGACGTTCGAGAAGTTCCACCTTCAGAGGCAGCCGCAGGCGTGCGCTCCGTTTGTTGCTCAGTTCCCTTCTCGCCCGGGAGGGAAGGGTTTCGGGAATGGCCAGCCCCATGCCGTACCACAGTCCGGGCCGGCTGGAGGAATCTGTCCCGATGCGTGAATACAGACGGGATTTTGCATAAAAGCTCTGGAGAATCGGGATATTTCGCAGGATAAGTCTGATTTTTTCCGAACGGGCCGAACAGGTTGGCATCAGCGGCCAGATGTGCGCCTCTTCCTTTTCCTGTTCGCAGTTGTGCAGCATACGACGGATAAGCTGTTTGAGAAGGGGGGCACTGCCGTTGTTTATGGCCTGCTGAAGTTCGCTTATTTCCGCAAGGTGCTGTTCCTTGCCTTCCTGCCAGTCCTTGAGATTGAAAATTTCCAGATGGGTGATGAAGCCCTGACAGTCCCAGAGCAGATTGAGTACATCTTCCGGAGTCAGGTGGGCAAGGTTGAGTACGACACGGTTGCCGGTATGCAGTCCGCAAATCCAGTCCAGCAGCATGAGCGGGCGGGTGCGCAGGAGTTCCGGGCAGCCTTCTCCTTCCGGCGCACGATACAGTTTTTCCCGTTCTGCCCTGTAGGTGGGACGCCGGAGTATCTCCATGAGGTATTCCGTGGTGCAGCCGTCCAGCAGATGCAGCTTTTTTTCCAGCAGCTCTCTGCATCCGGCATCGCAGTCCGGGTTGTCCAGATGCTCGGAGAGGATTGCGGCTTCCTGTTTCAGGGCGGGAAGAATCGAAGCATGGATGAATTCCGCCAGATGGAGCAGAAAGGTTTGTCCCGTGCCTACAAAGGCAATGAATTTATCTTTGTCCAGCTCTTCGGTGGAAATGCCCAGCTCCCGTTCCAGCTCGTGCCGTCCCCTGCTGTTCCATACGTCCAGAATGGCAAGAATATGCTTGCGCATCCATACGGAAGCCTGACGCCCTTCTTCCATGAGTCGGCGCATTCCGGGTTCGGCAAGAAAGGTGAGGAAGCCTTCCGGGTCGGAAAATCCGCGGGGGATCCAGATGAAGTCAATGAGTCCGCCCCGGTACGGTGCATGGAACAGCAGACCGATACGGACGCTTACCCCCATGATTTCCGCAGCTTCCATAAGCTCGCGGGCAGCTTCCGGACGGACAAAATGATGATATATGACCGTCAGTGAGCGGATACCCTTGACCCAGGCATCCATGATCAGGTGGGTGGCATTTTTTCGCCCCTTGGTATTGGCATCATGCACATGATGGTCAAAGACGGCCTGATTCCATTCTTCCGGCATTTCAAGCAGAAAATAGCGTCGCAACATGCGACGTATGACGGAGGGTTTGCCCGAGGCGGCCTGACGGAAATCATGGGCAAGACGTATTTGGCGCTGTTCGTCGTCCCTGGCGCGCACAATTTCCTTCATGATCTGGATCAGGACCCGTCCGGTATTGTGGCGGAGGGTTGAGCGCGCGCTGACCATGACTTCCTCCCGGAGGGCGCGCAGCGCATGAATGCGCTCTTCTTCCTGCCCCTGCTCAAGGGAATCCAGCAGTCGCAGGACGGCAGAGGCCATGCGCAGTTCGGCGGGAATGGCGAGATCTATGATTCCGTTGGGATGCAGCGCGTCGGCATGGGAAAAGTCCGTCGCATGATCCGCGTGGTTCAGCTCTATGGCCCGTTTGACCTGAGAAAGGAAAACGAAATCCTGTTTGTCAAAGTGAAGGGAGAATGTCATGTGTCTTTCCAGCAGGAGGATGAATTCCAGAATGGAGGAAATGCGCGTCAGCGTCAAGAACGGGCGAGGGATGTTTTCAGGCGGGGGACGGAGGGATTCAAGCTTCCTGCCGTAAAGCTGCACATCTGGCTATAGGCAATATTTTTCTGTCCGGGACATGGAGATCAATTTTCATGCCGTTGATACATGTTGGGCCTTGGAGGCGGGATATCATGGCGGCAAGACTCGCTATTCTTGTATTCCATACCGTGAAGACACGTAGAGCATATTTATCTTTTGGGGCTGTCCTAGCTAAGACTAGTGTTTAGCTTGTTTTA
>DWXS01000034.1 GCA_019119045.1 Candidatus Mailhella merdavium
GGCCGCTCCTCCAAGATTCGTGCGGAAATTACCGATATGGTCGCCTACGGCATATACCCCAGGTATGTTGGTCTCCGTTTTGGCGTTCACTTCAATACCACGTATGCCGTGAGGCTCATATTGCCCGAAAACAATCCCATGTTTACCGGGATCTACGCCTTCAGCCGTCATCTGGTTGACAAAGCCGGTCATCCCTTCACAGCCCATGGCCCAAATCATATGATCGAGATCTTCCCGACTTGCTCCCGCACAATCCATCATGGCAGGACCGCGTCCGTTGACCATGAGATCAGAGAAGGAAGAATTCCATATATCGCCTGTAATATCACTGTGTTCCCGATCCGGCTTGGTTGTAAAAGGCCCGATGGGCTCACCATTAGGATAACGATAAACTCCGATCCATGTGGATTTACCGCAGCGCGAAGAATAACGGGGCCCCGCGTGACGGTATCCGCGATCCATACCAACCAGCGCGCCGCCTATGCGCCAGAACTGGGCTATGGATTCCCCCGTATTGGCCGGACATACGCCGACATTGAACATCAGACCGGGAGTGTTGGCAGATACAAAAAGACGACAGGCGTTCCCCGCAGCCATAATTACAGCTTTCGTCCGGACAATGCGGAATACGGGCTTTTCACCCGTTGTATCCAGAGCCAGAACGCCCCCTATTCCGCCTTCAGCATCGGGCAACATCTCAAGTACGGGCGAGTGATTGATGATGATCGCCCCGGCTTTGCGCGCCTGTTCAGTGAGAACTTTTTTCTGATTGCTGCCGTTATACTTGAGGAACACTTTGGGCTTGCCCGGAAAGGCGTGCCCCTCAAAGAGCCAGCCCCCATCCTTGCCCAGCTTCATGTCGATGCCCCAGGAGTGCCACATTTCAATGACTTCCAGACTACGCTCCAGAGAAGCGTCAAGGACATCACGATCCTGATCGCCGCCGACCATACTTTCCAGTATCGCCTGACGCGCGGTATTCAAATTACCGTGAACTTCAGGAATATAGCAGGCAAAATGATCGTTCCCCCCCGCTCCGGAGCCGCTTCTTTTCGTATTCGCCTTTTCCAGAACGATGGTTTTTGCCCCTTTCTTCGCGGCAGAGACAGCCGCCATCAACCCGCCGACACCGCCGCCAACAATAACGATATCAGCGTCCAGAATTTCCTTAATGGGCAGCATGTTCATTCTCCTTGCTCAAACTTTGCAGATACGGGGAGTCCAGGTGGAGAATCATATGGCTCACGGGAACCCGCAAAGTTATGGCCCCTGCGGGACAATCCTGTGCGCATACGTTGCAATGCCAGCATTCGTCGGGGAAGCGCACAACCGGAGCCTCTCCTCTTGCCGGTTTGCAGCCGAAAACTTCCAGTGGACAGATATCCGCACACTGACCACACTTTACACACTTTTCAAGATTGATGACAGGAGGCATGGCCTTCTCCTTTAGACACTAGAGGATATTGATGTTGCAATTTACTTATCTGCTTTCACAAGAGCCAGCATCTTGTCATACTGGGCCTGCATGGCGTCCGTCCACAGCCCTTTTTCCTTGTAATAGCGTACGACGCCTTCATGATATGGAGGCATAAGGTCGGTAGCCTTACCCCAGTCGACGCAGGAAGGAGAAATATCTTCCCATTCGCTACGATTTTCATCTATGGCCTTGATGATGGCATAGGCTACTTCGGGATCCATATCAGCGCGGGCATAGATTGCATTGCGATACAGAATTGCCTTGCCTATGGGATCACTGTTGTTGAAGTACGGCGTGTTGGCAGGAAGAGAGTCAATATAGAAGCCGGTGGGAAGATGCTGCTTGAGGTATTCAGCTTCGCTGTCAGAAGGTTCCACGACAACATTCTTACCGGCAGATTGAGCCAATTCCATAATGAAGGGCCCTGAACCAGGGTTGATCAGGGCATCGGTTCGCCCTTCAAGGATATCGGAAGTCACTTCGCGATAGTTAATCATGGTAAGAGAGCTTTTGAGATCTTTCTGAGTCAGTCCGGCACTGGCCAACACAATATTGGCAATACGTTCCCACAACGGATTGCCGGGATTACGGAGTACGACGACCTTATCTTTAAGGTCTGAATACTTTTCAATCCCCTTTCCCGGAATGGTGATCACGCCGCACATCTGAATCCCGCCGGTGATGACCGTACGCAGAAAGGGCTTGGCTCCCAGTTTTTCACCATCCCCCAGTCCCTGGATAAGCTCCATGGTATCCGGGGTATTGTGCACGGCCATATCCACCTGGCCCTTTTCCATACGCGGGAGCCAGCTGGCCGGCCCGCCTATGGGCTGAACAATAACGCGTTCTATGGGAGTATGATCCTCTATCGTCTTGGCCATGGCCGAAACAGTCATATGCACAACATTGCCGGACGTGGGCACGGAAACAACCAGACGTTTGGGCCAGTTGATTCCATCTTCTGCCGCGACTGCGGGAACTGAGAAGACAACACAGGACAGCAAACTGAAAAGGGTTGAAAAATAGCGCAGCTTCATAACAAACTCCTTTTTTTAGATGCTGAAAAAGGACATATACCGTCCGCTTATGCGGATGCAGTACCCGACCCCGAACGCTTCAATCGCAGTAAAAGAGAAGCCATGACGAGCAGAATCACACACAGCACGCTGTACTGTGCAGCATCAGGCAGAGGGATGAATATTCCCGCACCACCGGCAAACAGAACTACTCGTTCCCAGGTTTTGAGAGGAAGCAGCAGATATCCCATGACTCCGCCGGAAATGGCCAGCAAACCGGCGAAGGAAGAAACAAACACCAGAGCAGTTTCCCACAGGGGTCCTATGAACATCAGCGCCGGATAGACCACAAATGCCCAGGGAACCAGGAATCCGGCCATTCCCATACGCAGAGAAAGCACCCCCGTGCGGGTCGGATCTCCTCCGGAAATGCCCGAGGCAACAAAAGCGGCAATAGCGACAGGCGGAGTAATGAAGGAAAGCGCTCCGTAATAGAACAGGAACATATGAACAGCCATGGGCTCCACTCCGCTGCCGACAATGGCCGGAGCCAGCATGGTCACGGTAAGCAGATAACAGGCAATGGACGACATTCCCATGCCGAGAACGAAGGAAGCAAGTCCGGACATGGCCAGCAGCAGATAAATATTCCCACCAGCCAGGTCTCCAAGCTCATTTGACAGATTCTGTCCTGCGCCGGTAACGGTCATGGCTCCGACCAGAATGCCTATGGCTGCACAAAGAGGAATGACCATGACCATGCCTTCCGCCGTGCCTTCCAGCACTTCAAGAAAGCGTCTCCAGGTCAGACGGGTAGCGGGTGAAAGAGCCGTACACAGAATAAGAGCGGCCAGCGTATAAATGATGCTGCTTTCAGCAGACCATTTCAAAACGCCCATACATACAACGAGTACGACAAAGGGAGGAATGTAATACCAGCCTTCCCGCAGCACATCGCGGACACGGGGAAGGTTTTCTCTGGGTTCCCCTTTTGCGCCCAGTCTCAGGGCTTCTATGTCGACCTGAATGATCAGCGTCCCGTAATACAGCACTGCAGGCAGGAAGGCCGCCGCACAGACCGACCAGTAACTCACGCCCAGAAAATCCGCTACCAGGAACGCCGTAGCTCCCATGATCGGCGGTGTGAACATGCCCCCTGTGGAAGCAACGGCCTCCACCGCTCCGGCAAGTTCGGAAGAAAAACCGCTTTTTTTCATCATGGGGATAGTTATCTGCCCAGTCGTGGCCACATTTGCCGCCACAGAACCGGACAGGGAACCAAAAAACATGCTTGAAAGCACAGCCGTTTTGGCCGGCCCTCCGCGATACGCTCCCAGACAGGCCCGCGCCAGATCGCTGAAAAATACGCTCGCCCCTGTAACCTGAAGGATACACCCGAACAGGATAAAGCCGGGCACAGTCGATGCTGCCGTACCTATAATACTTCCCCAGTACCCCTCGCCGCTGAGAAACATCCAGCCGGTAGCCCCCGCATAGGTGAAGCCTGTACTCATCAGGAACCCGGGAAAGAGATCACTGTACACGAAGTAGAAAAACGCCCCGACAGAAAGCACTACCGGCGCAAATCCCGATGTGCGACGCACAGATTCCATCAATGCAATGGAAAAGCCTGCTGCCAAAAGCATCTGCCACCAGTTGGCATCCCCCCATTCAAAAATAAGGGTATCCGCATTCCAGGCGACATAACAACATGCGGCAAGCGTCCACAGAATCAGCACGCCTTCAATAAACGTACCCAGCGGCCCGGTTTTTTTCCCTTTCCTTGCGGGAGCAATCAGCAGTGCAAGACTTACCAGTGCGCCGGCGCATATGGCGCGATGGGCTACAGGGTAAACAACAATACCCAGCATAAAGAATATCTTGCAGAGGGAAAATATAATATAAATAGTCCATAACGCTCCAAGACAAAAAGCCAGTTTCTGGCGTACCGTCCGATCTTTCCAAAGATGGAAAGAGGATTCCTCCCTGCCCGCAGGGGCCGGCGATTCGGAATGGGAAGTCGTGTCTGTCATACCGGATTCTCCTTTGACGCGAAATCAGGCGCATTGAAAACCGTTGTGCAGGCGATTGTTAATCTCTTCTGCGGACAAACCATCCAGCCCGAGAGAAGCCAGCGTCATACCGTCCTGCAGATAATTTCGACCGTTCAATATGCCTGCCAGAATGACAAGCGACTCCATGCAGGGCAGAGAAAATCCCAGACTGTGCGCAAGAGAAATAAACAGAGACTGCCCGACAGAAGCGTCTTCCGTAATGTAGCGGTGATGCATCGAAGACGGCCCTGATACCTGCCTGAAATCGTCCAGTTCCGGAAATTTACCATACTGCATGAGTTTTTCGATCATTCCCGCATGGGCAACATGTTCAAAGCCCATGCGTTCCATGATCAGAGCCTTTTCGCTTTCCACAGCCCGGATACAGGTAAGGATACCTGGCGTCAGCCCCTGAGCATAAAGGCGGAATGAAGAATCATGCTCAATTCCTCCGGTATTCAGCAGAGACCCGGCAAGATGGATGGAAAGATTTGGCGAATTGAAGCAGGCTTCCATCACATTTTTTGCCGGAACGCAGGCATATATTTCCCTCATGGCCTCAATGAACAGGGGGGTATCCTTCGCAGGAAAAGCGGACACCTTTTTTTTCATATAGGGAAACGCGCACTTTACTTCGGCAGGGCCGGAAAAACGACAGGGATATATATTCCCCTGCATTTCGCCAATCAAAACGCCCTGAGGAATATTGCCGGCCCGACGCAAGACGACAGAGCCGCAGTTCCCTGCTGAAAAACATACCGTCTGCCCGGCCTGGAGCAGGGGCGCAAGCTCCGCTGCAAGCTCTTTATGGCGAACGGCCGTAAGGGCCACAAGAATAACGTCCGCACCCCGAACGGCAGGCTCCAGCTCTTCTTCCAGACGGGAAAGCACGGCAAAGCCTGTTGCGGCTTGTCCGGTCATTCTGATTCCGCCGGCGGCACGAACCTCTTCCAGCGCGCCACCCCATGAAGGCGCGCTGTACAATGTTACCTCGTGCCCCTTGAGGGCCATATCTGCGGCCATTGTACAACCGGTTCCCCCGGCCCCTATGACGCATACCTTTTTCATGGCATCACCCTCAGGCTATGAGTTTGTGGAAGGAAGCCATATCATCCACCTTCTCAAGATTCACAATGAAATCAATCAGAGCTTCCGTTCGTTCAGGAGAGAGCGCAAACGAGGCCTCCCGCCGGAAAAGCTCCTTGAATTCTTCCCTGCTCAACATATCGGCCGGATGTCCCTTATGAATGCTCTGAGTGCGACTGAACACCTGACCATTTTTCAATTTTACAGTTAGCGTCTTTTCCGGATGCTTCCCGTTCTGATATCCGATAAAGGATTCCATCAATGTCGTTTCACGCCCAGGCCCGGCCTTTACCTTCTTCGCCAGCTCAAGAACTTCGGGATTCGTGAGCCTTTCAGGAGCATACCAGTTCGGACCCGGCTGAGGATCAAGAAGATAGGCAGCCAGGACAAAGGGGATACTGAATTGAGCCTCCATAAGGGACGAAAAACCATCGTCATAGCAATGCATACGATACTGAGTGGGAGGATCCAGTACGATTTCCTCAACGTCTTCCGGACGTATCCTATGTTCTTTCACCAGCAGCGAAAGCAGTTCCAGAGGCGTCTGGAGCCACATATTGGCAGGCCAGTGCTTAATCAGAATATCCAGTGTGTAGAAATGTTCTCCAAGGCGACGATTCAGCCAGGAACGATCGACGGATGAAGTAAGCTGCTCGCAGTAAGCATAAGGGATATCAAAGCAGTCTTCGAGATTATCCACGCCTTCCGCAGCGCTGAGTGCAGCCAGAATACCGTTCTGGGCCGCTATTCCGTGCTGGTAATGATAGGCATTGCTCATAGTGGCCTGTTGTACGTTCGTGGGCATGGCGGCATACATACATGCCATACCGAAGGTCTGATTCATTTTGTGCCCATCAAGCTTCAACAGTTTGGCGGCAGGGGTGCATGTGGCGAAAATCTGCCAGTTGCACAAGGCCCAGCCCCGATTGTGATCAAAATCGGCAGGAGGCTGAACAGCCATGGCCACTCGCTGGTACACTTCCAGACCGGCTGTCACCGCTGCAATATATTCCTTGCCCGAACAGCCGCGCTCTTCCGCCATGGCCATGGCAACAGGAATAACCCCTGCACTGGGATGTCCCGTCCAGGCACAGTCTTCCCAGTCCAGAATATCCGCAATGGTGCCGTTGGCGTATGCGGCAGCCGCTGCCGAAAGACGTTCCCCTCCCAGCCAGACGCTTGATCCGCCGCCTGTACCGCCATTGGCGGCCCGCGCCACTCTGATGGAAGCATTGCTCAAAGCAACGGGGCTTGCCGCGAGAGAAACTCCCAACGTGTGCATGGTCATCATTTTTACGCGTTCCACGACCTCATCGGGCAAGTCCGAATACTCCAGTTTGACGGCATACTCGGCAAGCTTCCGCGTATAGTCTGTGTCCTGCGCCGCAAAATATTTTCTGCTCATGACAAACCTCTTGCGTTATGTTTCCAGATCGTTGATGGGGGATTTGTTTTAATCTTGGAATAGCAACAGGTATGCCAAAATTATAATATGAAAATCTTTTTATTTTTATATGAATAATTACAATAAATTATATGATATATAAAAACATTGCTTCTCGTATAATCTCAATAAGTTTATATAAATCTCGTAATTAACAAAATTAATCTCATTTTTTGCATTCTCATATGCCCATTTCTTGCCCATCCCGCATTAAACGAAAACGGATTCGCAAGTCTGAAATTTTGCACTTGATAAGTATGGAAATTTCGTTTAAATGGGACAGACCTGACGACTGCCGTGGCGGAGTGGTGGAATGGCAGACACGCTTGACTCAAAATCAAGTATCCGCAAGGGTGTGAGGGTTCAAGTCCCTCCTCCGCTACCATGACAGTGTCAGCGGCGGCCGGGAAAATCCCGGCCACCGCTGTTTTAAGCCTGAATACAAGGCTCCGGACTTTTTACGCCGCAGCGTCTGCCCTCGTCTTCCAGTTCGCGGAAGACGACTTCCGGCAGGGGAATCCCCTCGCGCAAGCGCAAATCCCGAGTTCTGGATTCTATCTCACCGGGCAGAAGAATTTCCTTGAAGCCCGGGCGTACCCGCCCCGCGCGAATACTACGGATCATGCCGTCCGCTTCGCTGCGGAACTCTTCAGGTGAAATGAAGCGGGAAACGTCAATCGCCGCAAAAAGATTACCGCTGTTTATAGGAACGTCATGACGATTGTAATGTTCGTTCATGGTCGGCCCGTATCCCGCTCCGGACAACAGACCGGCAAGCACCTCAACCATAAGAGCGATTGCATACCCCTTATGCCCTCCAAAGGGCAACAGCACACCTTTCAGTGCGGCATGAGGATCTTCGGTATCGTTCCCCTCTTCGTCTACAGCCCAGCCGAGAGGAATCTTTTTGCCGTTCTTCGCAGCAAGGATAATCTTGCCCCGTGCCGACACGCTTGTCGCCATATCAATGACAATGGGCTTTTCTTCCCCGGCGGGAACGCCGAAACTCAACGGATTGGTGGAAAAGAAAGGAGACGCGCTCCCCCAGGGAGCAACCATGGGCGGGCCGTTTCCGGCTACAAGTCCGATCAGGCCTCCTTCCGCCGCCATTCGGACATAATAGGCATTGGCGCCGGTATGGTTGTTATGGCGCACGGCAACAAAGCCTACCCCGACCTTTCGCGCTTTCTCCATGGCTGCGCGCATGGCGCGCCAGGCAACCACCTGTCCCAGACTGCCGTTTGCATCCCAGGTGGCTCCGGCAGGAAAATCCGTCAGTACATCCACCTTGGCAATTCTGCGGTTTCCGCCCTGACGCAGCCTTTCCATATAGGCGGCCACACGACTGACACCGTGAGAATCCACGCCCGTAAGGTTGGCTTCCACCAGAACATCCGCCGTAATGCGTGCCTCTTCCTCCGGCACGCCTTCCGTCATGAACAGATCCTTGCAAAAGGATTTAAGGGCGTCTGCGGCAACGACAACTGTCTGCTCACTCATGTCTTCCTCCTCTTCCCGATTCAGCGCAGGGCGGGATTGAAGACGGATATCAGCGCGGTATCGGCATCCGAGGTATTCTCATTGTAATGGCGCACGCCTCTGGGAATCACGATGCTCATGCCGGACTTGTACTTAACGTCGCCGTATCCCTCAATGTGCATGGTGCCTTCGCCTTCCAGCACGAATACCGCCTCATCCTGTGTCTCATGCGCATGCCAGCCGTGCCCTGCCCCGGGCTTGAGAATACCCTTGGACAGGGTAAGATTCATGCCCGAATTTTCCTTTGTGATCATTCTTCTGATGGTACCAGCCCCGGGCACAGCTTCATCCGGCGTACTCTCGTAATCAAAAACGCAGATTCTGGCCTTCTCTTCCATATGCTTCCTCAACATTTGTATGATTGTTTTCTGCCGGCCAGGCATACGGCTGCCGCAGCCGAAGACGGTCTTCCGACCTGTGCGGAAAGTCTCAGTTTTTCACTTCATACCGCATCATAGCGCAGGAAAAGCGGACATCAGCCTTCCGTGCCTGCGGCAATATACCCCGTTCCGGACAACATATATCCTGCAATATACATGGCCTCGGCACTGCTTTATTCTTTAGTCCTGTTTTTCTCCAGAAGACAGATTGATCCGGTATGAAGTCTGGCTTCAATATACTGTGAAAGAACGGAAACTGCCCTGTCGCATACAGGGAAGACGGGAATATTCTTTTCCCAGAGCGCGGCGCGAAGCGGTTCAAACTGAACCCCGCCGTCCACGACTGCAACCAGAGGTTTGGCGTAGCGTTTCCGCAGCTCACCCAAACGCGCCAGTATTCCGTCCGGATCGTCCATGCGAAACGCCTTATCCTCCGTATCTGCCAGCGTATGTGTGACGGGAGAATGAGGATCGAGTCCGACGACGACAGCGTCAATACCGTCATCCTGCAACATCAGTTCGGTCATGCGGGCATGCGTTTCGTCATCCGCCCCGGGATTGATATCCAGCGGGTTTGCCACGGTGACCAGAGTATCCAGCTTCTTTTCCTCAATGAGCCTGTGCATGGCGGCAAGCGTCGCATCGGAGCAACGCCCGAAACTCATATTATAGTCGTCGGACTGAATGGAATCAGCCATACCGACGGCCTCGAAACCGGCACCGCTGATTGCGCCGAGCCGTCTTCCTCCGGGCGTCAGAGGACTGAAAGCCTCCGCGAGCAAAATCAGATCCTGAAATTCCGTAAAATTTCGAGCCATTATGGCGCCTGCTTCGCTGATGCAGCTCTCGCACACCATATAATCTCCCGCAAGAGAGGCGGTATGTCCGCTGGTCGCGCTCTTTCCTTCCGGCGTCCGTCCGGCTTTATAAAAGACAATCTGCTTGCCGGCGCACACCGCCTCCCGCACGGCACGAGCAAAGTCCAGCCCGTCAAGATCCTTAAAACCTTCCGCATAGACGGCGATCACGTCCACCTCGGCGGAGTCCCTGAAATAGCGCATCATATCGCCAAGCGTCAGATCCGTCTGATTTCCCAGAGAAATGAGGTAGGACGGACGCAGTTCCGGCGTCTGGCTGAAGCGGTTGAGCAGGAAGGCTCCGCTCTGGCTGAAAATGGCAAGCCGCCGGGGGGGCCTTTTCGTATCCCGACAGCACCCCATTTTTGCGGCGGGGATAAACCATGTGTCATAGCGTCCGGGACGGGAAATCACGCCCATGCAGTTCGCGCCGAGAAATACGGGGCCGCCGTCTCCCCGGCTGTGACTTTCCGCAATATGCTGCATCATGCGCGCCGCCATGCCCTTGCTTTCTTCGGTTTCTCCAAGACCGCCGGGTATGAGCATGACGCTGTGGGCAGCGTGACGTTCGATGATTTCATCAACCAGATTCGGCACATGCTGGGCACCAATGGCCACAATGAACAGATCCAGCGGTTCCGGCAGCGAGGCAAGATCCGGCACGCAGCGCACGCCCCCAGCCTCATTTTCTCCATCACGGATTATGACAATGTTCCCGGGCTCAAAGCCGGAAGACAGAATATTTTCCAGAATAATGCGCCCAAAGTTGCGCCGTGTGGCAGAAACACCGATAATTCCAATATTTTTGGGATGCAGGAGGCGATCAATCTTTCCTATGGGACGCTCCGTATGCTGTTCCCCGGGTGTGGAGAAACGGCACATGCCGTCCAACGGCACCATAAGATAATCCGTAAACGTAAAGGGATTGATTTCCAGTTCGTCGATGACAAAGGGAACATCGGGATTGCGTCCGGAAAAATAATTACCCAGCCTGATGAAGGATTCAAAACACTCAATGAGCTGATCGTCCGTAACGATACGACGCTGCCCCCGCGTCAGACCTGCCAGCTTCCTGTAGGAAACAGTCCTGCGATACAGATCGAAAAAGGCACGGCCGTCCACCATGTCCGTCAGAGCGGCGACAATGGCCTGTCCCTTGCGGAAACGTTCGGCATACAGCTCCGTATCCGTTCCCCCAAGTCCCGCACTGATCACCATGCCGAATTCGCGCGTACGGCGCAGACCGACTATCAGCTCATTGCCGAAAGAGGCAGAGTCCGGGGGCATGAACTGAACCTGTAAAACACCCTGCAAATCGCCGGCCACGGCATCCCGCAAAGCCTCCCCCGACAGCCCCTTGTACTGAGAAGGGGCCGCTGCGTTGTTCCGCTCTATCCACTCCGCATAACGCTCCGGCACTTCGGACAACATGCGCCGGACGGCAGATCGCACATGATCCGCCGTCTTGGGTACTATACGCACGCCGCCTACCTCCGTCTTATGAACAATGGATGGAGAAACGATCTTCAGCACGGCCTTTTCGCCGGGCAGAGCCATGACTTCTTCTTCCACGGGGCGGGCATTCTTGGGAATGAAGGCGCAGCGCGGAGGCGTTTCGGAGCCGGAAAGAGAAAGCAGCGTATATACCTCATATTCATAAAGAAAACGCCGCCCTTCCTGGGCCGCCTTATGAAACAGATCCGTAATGGCCTGATATTCAATGGTCAGCTGCATGGGACAATCCTTTTCTGGAAAAGAACAAAAAACGTTTAATACTTTTCAACAGTGACGACTCGCGTGAAGCGGCACGACCTCAGGGAATATTTCCTGGTTCATTCGATACAGAATCCATGCGCAACAGGAACGACTTTCGCAGATTCTGTCATGCAGTTTCGTGGTACGGCTCAAGAACAGCCGGAACCTCCCGATACGGCTTTTGCCTGACGGTATCTCTGATCCTTTTCCAGCCCTGTCCAGCCTGGTCAAGCGGCATTCCTCCGCCGGACAAAGACCAACAGCGTCGAAGGTGTCACGAAACCTTCCAAAAAGACATCTTCCGGCAGACATGGCCGAGGGTCAAAACAAAAACCGAAATCCCCCGGCATATACAAAGGCAGCCCGTGTCTGCTTCCGCGACAAAAAACCATTCCCGGCGCGCATCCAGCCCGGAATATTGCTCTGACTCCTTTACCGGAACGAAGCGTCAATCCAGTGAAAGCGGCCCGCACGTACTTTCCGGTTCGGATGGCTGATTCTTTCTGGTATTGCGCCATGTTCTGAGCGCAAGCAGAACTGAAGCGATCAGCATAACCAGCGGAACAGGTCTGGTAACAAACACGCTCAAGTCATCCCCGCTCAGAATCAGCGTCTGCTGAAGAGAAAGCTCAAAGCCCGGCGCAAGTACAAATCCGATCAGAAAGGTCACGAAGGAATAGCCGAACTTGCGCATGAAAAAGCCGAGCAGAGCCAGACAGAGCATGACGCCGACGCCGAACAGAGAACTGCTCACCAGATACGCGCCGACAAGGCAGATATACAGGACGGCAGGATACAGAATGGCCCGGGGAATGCCCATGACTCTGATGAACAGGCGCAAGCCGACGGATCCGGCAAACAGATTCATGATCCCCGCCATGAACACGGCGACATAAATCCCGTAAATCAGGCGGGGATTTTCCGCGAACATCAGAGGGCCGGGAGTAAGCCCATGTATCATGAAGGCTCCAAGAATAATGGCCGCCGCAACATTGCCGGGGATTCCGAGCGTCAGCAGAGGTACGAGATTCGCGCCGATAATGGCGTTGTTGGCTGCTTCTGGAGCCGCCACGCCTTCAAGCGAACCTTTGCCGAACTCTTCCGGATGCTTGGAGGCCTTCTTGGCCGCGCCATAGGCCATAAATGCCGCCATCGTTGCCCCGAGTCCGGGAAGCACGCCTATCACCACGCCTATGCCGGAGGAACGCAGGGCCGTGCGGATAACGGATTTCAGTTCGCTCCAGGTCACTCTGCCCTCTTCCTTGGAAGCGATCCTTGCGAGTTCCGCACCGCTTTTCTCTGTCAGGCAGGATTTCTGCATCTGAAAAATAATCTCCGACATGGCCAGCGTACCTATGGCAAGACACATCAGAGGAATACCTGCGCTCAGCTCAAGAATACCGAAATCCAGACGGGGCATACCGCTTACCGGATCCAGTCCGACGCAGCCCAGCAGCATACCGAAGGCCCCGGCAATGAGTCCCTTGGCCATGGAACCGGTATCCAGTCCGGACACAAGGACAAGAGAAAAAAGAATGATCGCACAGATATCGGCCGGAGCCAGCTTGAGCGCAACGGAGGCAAGAGGTACGGAAAGCACCACCAGAGAAAAGGCGGAAACCGTATCGCCGAAAAAGGATGAGAAGAGAGAAATTTTAAGCGCTTTTTCTCCCTTGCGCTGAAGGGCCAGAGGATAACCGTCGTAGCAGGTTGCGGCCGATTCCGGCGAGCCGGGCGTATTCAGAAGGATGGAGGCAATGGAACCGCCGAAGGTTCCTCCCTTATTGATCCCCACCAGAAAACCCACTGCCCCCACCGGGGTCATGTAGTAGGTAAGGGGAATGCACAGGGCAATGGCCATCGGCCCGCTCAGGCCGGGAATGGCTCCCACGACGATGCCGCAGACAACACCGAAGAGCATGAAGGCAAGAGAGGTCAGATTGAACACATCTCCAAGCCCGAGAAGAAAATTTTCCATGGCGGCATACTCTCCTGCTAGGCAGAATCTCTAAAATTTATCCGAAGGGCGAAAATCGCTCATGAGACACACACAGGCCTGTCTCAGGGCGTCGGAATATGCAGCCCGTACCAGAGCAGCACATAACATACTACGGGCAGAAGCAGACTGATTGCCACAACCGCCACTCTGTTCCGAATACCCGTCACAAGGAACAGCAGAGCCAGTACGACCATGCCGCCCGGCACAAAACCAAGCCACTTCCAGGCAGGGAAAATAAGCAGCATCACCCCGAAATATTTGATAAGGTGCAAGATAACCTCAAGAGAGACCGGTTGTTCTCCACCCCATCGCAGGCCGCGCCGCAAGCCTCCCGCGAGCTGAAAGAATGCCAGAACGCCGATAACCGCACACATCGCATTGGGCAGGGTCGAGGCAGCCAGCCCGTAGCCCTCAGATTCCGGCGTCCACTCCGGGATGATGAAGAGTATCATGAGGATACTTCCGATCACCAGCAGGACATTCACGCAAAATTCCTGAATCCGCATACACACTCCTCGGAGGGGAAACCGGCTGTCCGGCTGGAACGGATGAACCGTTGCAGACATCCGAACCGGCGTATCCTCTGACAAGGGATCCGGGAGAAACATTCTCCCGCAGAATACGGGGCGGACACCCTATGCCGTCCGCCCCGTAAGATACCGACGCGCTACTTCTTCATCTCTTCAAGCATCAGCTTGTAACGCTCAAGGCTCTCTTCCAGAATCTTTGTGGATTCTTCGGCATTGAATACGGTCGGATACACGCCGGCCTTTTCCGCGAGAGCCTGCTGCACAGAGGGCTTGTTGCCGGCGCGTACAAGGGCTTCAGACAGGACTTTATGGATTTCCGGGGGAACTTTCTTGGACACATAGAAGGCAAAATAGTTGTCGAACACAAGAAGTGGCCAGCCTTCTTCAGCCAGCGTCGGCGTATCGGGAGAATAAGGAGAACGCTGGCTGCCTATGGTGGCCAGATGACGCATTTTGCCGGCTCTCACATAGGAAGACTGAAAACCTCCCCCATAACCGAAGTCCGTATGCCCGCCGAGAACGGAAGATATGATTGCCGCGCCGCCCTGCACAGGCATGGCGCGTATTTCGACGCCTTCCTTTTGCCCGATGTAACGGGTGATCAGTTTGTCAAACACAACCGAGGAGGGATAGCTCAAGGCCTTATTTTCCTTTTTTGCCCAGGCGACAAGTTCTTTCATGCTCTTCCACGGCTTATCCGCCAGACAGAAAAAACCTTCCTGATACACGCCCGTCATGCCGAGCAGGCTGAAATCCGCCAGGCTGTAGCGAGTCTTGGCGGTCAGCGTATCCAGCGTAAGCGCGGCGCTGATGGTGCCGACGATAGTATATCCGTCTGCGGGACGGGTCAGGGCGTCCCCAATGGCAAGGGCGCCGCCGCTTCCCCCCTTATTGACGATAACGACCGGCTGTCCCAGTTCCTTTTCCAGCTCAAGAGCCACGGAACGCGCGATGATGTCCCCCGCTCCTCCTGCGGCAAATCCGACCACGATGGTGACGGGCCTATCGGGAAAAGCCGCGGACGCGACCGGCGCTCCTGCCAGGAGGAGGCTCATGCACAACAGACAGACTCTGACAACTTGTTTCATCGGATACCTCACGCAGTAAAAGGTTCTGGGCCGGATTCCGGATATTCCCCCACGCCGGCCGCGCGGACGAAATTTTCCGCCATGTGTTCAAGCCGTTTCATGCAGTCTCTGTCCGGCACGGTAAAATTCCGACACGGCCGGCCGAGCCCCGCGTATTTCACCGTTCCGAATGCATGATACGGAAGCAGTTCCCAGCTCACTCCACCGAGTCCTGCCAGATATTCTCCGATCGCCTGAATATCTTCACTTGCAGCGTTGAGGCCGGGAATGACAGGTGTGCGTACCCGAACGGGCAATCGGGGAAAGTGCTTCCGCACCAGACGCAGATTCTCCAGAATACAGGCATTGGATACCCCCGTAGCATGCTCATGTCTGGCAGTATCCGCAATTTTCACATCAAAAAGCAGATAATCCGTCAGGGAACAGGCTTCCAGCAGACGTTCCGCAGGCACGAATCCGCAGGTCTCCAAAGCGGAATGAATACAACGCTCTTTTGCTTCCCGCAACAGGGCCAGAGCAAAGTCTGCCTGAGCCAGGGCCTCTCCTCCGCTCAGGGTCATTCCGCCGTTTCCGTGACGATAGAAATCGATATCCCTCTCCACTTCATCCAGCACATCCCGTACATCAACCCTTGTTCCATACAGGCGTACGGCTTCGTAAGGACAGGCGGACACACAGGGAGGATTCCCCTCTTTCAGGGGCACGCATTCCCGACAGCGTTCGGCTCGCGGCAGCATGACGCCGGACGCTGTTTTGCAAAGGGCGTCGGAGGGGCAGGCGTCCCGACAGGAAGAACAGTCGGCATGACAACGTTCCGTCACTATGCCGATTTCAGGGTGAAACTCCTGCGTTTCCGGATTACAGCACCAGAGACAACGCAGCGGGCATCCCTTCAGAAATACAAGCGTGCGGATTCCCGGCCCGTCATGGACGGAAAAATGCTGAATGTTCGTGATCAGCCCGCTCACACCGTGGTTCCCGTTCACTGTTTCCTGCTCCATGGGCTACCACGCATCATGGGGAGTGCGGGCAATGAGATCATTCTGAAGATCCCGGCTGAGATCCACAAAATAGGCGCTGTAGCCCGCAATCCGGACAATAAGCCCTCGATAACGTTCGGGGGACTGTTGAGCGGCAATCAGTGTTTCCCTGTTGACGACGTTGAACTGCACATGCCACAGGCGAAGATCGCAGAAGGTTCGCAAAAAGGCCATAAGCTTGCGGGTGCCTTCCTCTCCCGCCACGCTGCGCGGTGTGAATTTAATATTCAGCAGACGCCCTTCCCGCTCTTTGTTGTCGTAATTCTTCGTATTGAAGTTTGACAAAAGCACGGCTGCCGGGCCATGGACATCCGCACCCTGCGACGCCGATGTGCCGTCGGACACGGGCATACCGGCCTTTCTGCCGTTGGCGCTCGCAGCCACCACCTTGCCGAAAGGCACATTGGCCGTCACGGAAATGGAGCGCACATCCATCATTATGCCGAGTTCATGCGCATACTTACGGCTGAATTCCTGCGCCGCCCGCTCCATGGCCCGGCCAGTCTCGTCGGCATACAGGTCGTTGTTGCCGTAGTGCGGAGCGGAACAGAGCAGCGACTGCACTGCTTCATATCCGACGAAATCCGCCCGGATGGCCGCCAGCAGTTCCTCCATGGACAGCGAGGCGTCGTCATAAACGGTTTTGCGGATGGCTGTAAGAGAATCTATGGCCGTGGCAAAGCCCATCATGTCGAAAAAGGCCGAATCAAAGCCGCCGGGAATGGGCCTGTCGGAATGAATATCCGTACAGGAAGCAAGGCAAAGATCATGCAGGACGGAGGACAGCGGCCCGGCAAAATGCCTGGCCCGTGTGCGGTTGATCAGGCCCTGCACGGCAAAGGCGTGCCGTTGAAGGTTGGTCTGCTGCCGCAGATACGCGCTGAAAAACTCCTCCCAGGAAGCAAAATTCCGGGGATCACCGGTTTCCAGCCCCAGCACTTCGTCGCCATAGCGGAGCATACGCCCGTTGAACAGCACCATTTCCAGTGCCGCCGTCAGATTCAGCTGTGTGCAGCCGCTGGTAAAGGTATCCCGGTTGGGCATACGCACCGACGCGCAACCTGAAACGGCATAATCGCGCGCATCTCCGAACTCGACGCCCTTGGCCACACGCAGCTGAACAACCTCCTCGTCGTTGAACACCTTGGGATATCCCTGACCGTCCTTGATGCTCTCGGCCACGGCATGGAGGAAACGATCCGGCGTCCGGTCATGAATACGCACGGCCAGTTCGGGATAATGCAGCGGGCAGTCCCGCTTTGACTCCAGAATAAGATAACTGAGTTCGTTGACGGCGTCTCTGCCGTCACGAGTCTGTCCGCCGATGGTGACGGCTTCCCAGTGGGCATAGCCCTCTCCACATTCGCGACTTCCGGGGGATATGGCCAGATCGACAAACTGAGCGATATTGGCCCACAGACAATCCAGCAGTTCCAGCGCCCGTTCCCGGGTCAGTATGCCGGCATCCATGTCCCGGCGGAAATACGGATACAGGAACTGATCCATGCGCCCGTTGGAAACAATGGTTCCCGTTCGCTGTTCAAGGCGGGAAAAGGCCTGAGTAAACCAATGCGCCTGAAGAGCCTCATGAAAGGTTCTGGCCGGAAACTCCGGTACTCTTTCGGCAATAGCGGCGATTTCCAGCAGTTCGGCCCGTCTGACGGGATCGGCTTCCTCTTCCGCCTTGCGTCGGGCCAGCGCGGCATGACGTTTTGCCCAGAGTACAATGGCGTCGCAGGTACGCAAGGCCGCTTCCAGAAAAGGCTTCTTATCCAGCGTATCCGTTGGACTGTCCGGATCAAGGGCTTCCATGCGGCGCAGCACGTCCGCACGGATATCGGCAAAACCCCGTCGTATGACCTTTTCATAGTCCGGCACCCATTGCAGAGAGGCGCGCAACGACGAGGTTTCATGCACAATATATCGGGACGTAAACCCCTGGGGATCATTATATACCAGAGGACGCAAATCTTCCGGCAGAGAACGGTTCAAATCCTCATGATAGGTTTTTCCCCTCCAGTAGGGAGCTATGCGTTCGACGATGATTTCAAGATTTTCCGGGGAAATATGAATGGGCGCGGCAACATTCCCCGCAAGTCTGGACAGACTTTCGCCGAGGAAGTCCCCGTCCAGTTCAGGATACAGTATGCCGTATCGTCCGGAATCCGTACCGCAACGCCCGGCCAGCAGCTGCATATCGTCCACATACACGGTAATATGCGCGGCAATATGCTCCAGAGCTTTAGCCCAGCGTAACACCAGCGGCTGACCTTCCGTCCTGCGCATGGATTCCGTAAACAGCAGCGCGCGCTCGACATCTATACTGGGAGGACGCCCGTCAAATTTGTCCAGCAAGGCAAACAGGCGCGGGTGCTTTTCCCTTTTCGGGTTCTTTTTTCCCGCAGCCTCATCCTGCAATCTCTGCTCATGGGGACTGAGAAGAATGGAATCAAGCATGACGCACTCCTTTCACAAAACTTCCATTGAATATAAGCAAATATTATACCACAAACAAATCATACCGATATTTTTAGCATTTTTTTATTCTTTTTCATAAAAAAATTCATCATGGGAGTCAGTCATCCATTTTTGTACAATATCCGGACCATATCTTGTTTTATTAGTCCATAAAATATACAATATCAGAAAAATATCCATAAAACGGACAACGAAAATAAGAACTGCAAAGCCGGCGACGCCGATCGGGTTCAAACATGCAAAACAAACGCCGCGAACAGGAACTGGCTGCCCTTTTGGGCGCGCTGGGGGAAACTCCTGCACATGAAAGCTGGCTGCCCGCTCTGACCGGCTGGCCGGAGCCTCTTGTCCAGACACTGTTGAAAACGCTGGCCGGAAAAGGCTCTCTTCATCTGGAAAAAGGATGGATTCACCTTAGCGCAGATTCGGAAGAACATGTTGCCGCCATGCACACATTGCTGGGGCGCATGAGTGCGGCTGAGGCAGATACGGGACTGTTTGCCTTTTTTCGCCTTCAGGCCTTGGCTCAACCGCTGGACGCGCTGGAATCACTCGTTCTGCTGGCACGGGAGCTTGCCAAAAAAGGAAAGCGTCTGGAACTGCGCCTGATCTACCGCATTTTCATGAAGAATACGGCAACACTCCGACTGCGCGGCTTTTCCAAAGCGGAAGCAGGGCGCTATATAGGGCTGTGCCATGACGCATTTCAGATGAGTCTTTGTATTTCGCTGCCATGTACTTTTCTGCCCGCCGTTCTGCTTCGGGGCAGGGCTTTGGCCAAACGACACGGCGAGCATATTCAGATGCGCCTTCTCGAACTGCTCATCGGAGCAACAAACTGCCTTGCACATCCCGGCCACAACGCAGCGCACTTTCATCTCATGATGGAACAGGCCCTCACGGCCCTGCAAGGTGAGGAATACCTGCTCCAGTCGTATCCTTTGCCCGTAGGCATTTATTTTTTCATGCAGGGGAAATTCCGGCGCGCCATGGATACGCTCCTGCCGGAACCCGTCAATTCTTCGGGCTGGCCTGAAATCCATTCCCGGACACAGCGCAGTGTTCTGGCCAGTCTCGCGGCTTTTTTTCTCGGAGAAAGTGACGAAGCTCTGGATATTCTGCGCCGCGCACTAAGTATTCTTCCCGGCCCTGCTTATCCCGGACTTGCGCGCATATTGAGGGCGACGCTTGCCCTGATTCATCTGGGGCGCAATGAAGACGACAGAGCTCTGGAACTGCTGGATGTGGGAATCAGCGGAACATACGGTCAGTGGGATATGCTGGGCTGGCAGCATCTCATGTTTGCTCTGGCGCTGTATCATGCAGCCCGCGGGCACATCCGCGCGGCCGCGGTTGTGCTGAACAAGGGAACAGAAGCCGCCCTGAAGGAAGGCTATTCGCGTCCAACCTATCTTTTTCCCGATATGCTGGAACTGCTGGAGTCCGTACATGACGCGGGACTCGAGGTACCCGGCTATAATCCCGACGCCGAGCTGGAAATCTGTCTGAACGGCTCGAATCAGATCCTGCGGGGAGTGGCTCTGCGTATCCGGGGCAATCGCTTCATGAAAGCAGGAAACAGGGATGAGGCCCTGTCCTGTTACGAGCAGAGTCTTGCCCTCTTGCGCTCCATGCATGCTTACGATGAAGCGGCCAAAACCCGGATTGCTCTCGCATCCTGTCATCTTGCCCGCAATGAACGGAAACAGGCGACAGCCTGCGCCATAGTAGCCAGTCTGCGCAGCAATGTTACCGGTTTTCCACCTGAAATAGCTGAACTTCTTCCTCCGCGCCCCCTTCCGGACAAGAAGCGTGAACCCCATGCCTCAACGGATATGGAGATGATCGATCTCTATCTTGATTCGCTGAGGGAAAAAACGTGGAGCAGTCCGAAGATATTTATTCGTTACCTCGTCGCGCTCTCCTGCAAGGTGCTGGGCATGTCTTCGGGATATCTGTTCGCCCGGGGCGGAACTCCTAACGGGCCTGTAATCATTGCCCAACACGGGATGGAACAGGAATCCCCCGATCAGGCCGTCGTGCGCTCCATGCGAACCGCCCTCGTGGAATTTGCCCTGAACGGCACGCCCGTTCTAATCGCCGTTCCCTCTGAACCCGGATTGGATTATGTACGCAGCGTCATCTGTATCCCTCTTCCCTGCGGGGAACATACCTGCGTACTCTATCATGACGGAATTCTCCCCGCCTGGGCAGAGGCTCTGCTCGACGAAGCGCTGCTGCGCCGTATCGGTCAGGAACTCGGCAGAGAAATGCTGCTTGCAGGATACGCTCCTTCTCGAGAAAAAGTACCGCCCCGCACATCAGTCTCTGCCGAAACAGGAGAAAACGATGAGCTTATCTTTCATTGCGGTGTGATGAAGGAATTCATACGCCGTGCCGACCTGGCCGCGATATCTGACGCGTCCGTGCTGCTGGTGGGAGAATCCGGCGTCGGCAAGGAACTTGTGGCCAGACGGATCCATGAGCGCAGCGGCAGGAGAGGAGAATTCGTAGCCGTCAATCTGGCGGGCATTCCTGACGAACTGTTTGAAAACGAATTTCTGGGGCATGAACGCGGGGCCTTTACCGGCGCCTGGCACCAGAAAAAAGGGCTGCTCGAACTTGCAGATAACGGTACCCTGTTTCTGGATGAACTGGCGGAGACCAGCCCCCGCGTTCAGGTCAAACTTCTCCGCCTGTTACAGGAGCGCAGTTTTTTCCGCCTCGGAGGAACTCGTCCCATACGATCGAATTTCAGACTTGTGGCAGCCACCAACAGCGATCTGGATCTGGCCGTACGCCGGGGAATGTTCCGGGAAGATCTTTATTATCGCATTCGCGTCATCGCTCTGCATATTCCTCCGCTGCGGGAACGTCGTGAAGATATTCCCTTCCTCGTGCGGCACTATCTGCACCGCTTCATGCACCTCTACGGCCACAAAAACCTCGCGCTTCCGCAGAACGAGCTGGACAAGCTCGTTAACCATGACTGGCCGGGCAACATCCGGGAACTGAGAAACCGCATGGAGCAATTCGTTGTTCTTCAGGGGCTTGATTCCATTCTGCCGCCCGCCCCGCCTCCCCTTCCAGGCCACCCTCCGGAAAGCGGAACGCTCCTCTCAGGCGAACTCCGCTGGGATCAGCTTCTTGAACACATGGGCGCACTGCCGGAACCGCCGACGCTTGTTCAGGTACAGGAGGCCTATATTGCCGCCGTTCTTAAACGATGCCGCGGAAAGATAGACGGCCCGGCCGGTGCGGCGCAGTTGCTGGATACGGGCCGCTCCTCCCTGTATGCCAGAAAACGGGAACTCGACCGGAAAAAACTACAGCCCGCCGCTCCGCTTCCGTCGGACGGCCCGGGAATGGAAAGCGAGACACTATACGCACGTTCAGAATCCTCCGACATTCCACAATATGAGCATGATCCGAAAAAACATGGCATGAGGTGCCGATCCGCAGAGGCGTAAGTTTCCATTCGGAAAACTGCCCGGCAAAAAAGGAAACCCCGGAGAATATCTTCCTGCGATTTCAGGCAGGACTTTCCTCTTTATTTGACAATTTATTTTGACAGTGTTTCAGTTTAATATATCAAAACCGGACTCCGGAATACCAACATTCACTTAGTGGAGAAACTCCATGGACAAGGTGCTGCTCATCGATCCGAGAGACAACGTTGTCACGGCGCTGGAACCCGTCACGAAAGGGGAACGCTGCATGGTAAGGACAGACAGGGGCGAAGAGTCCTTCGCCGCTCTTCAGGATATCCCCATGGGGCATAAACTGGCCGTTCGGGCCATACCCGCCGGCTCCGCCGTGATCAAGTACGGTTCCGCCATCGGCGACGCCACGGCGGATATTGCAGCGGGAGAACACGTTCACAGTCACAACCTTTCCGGTTATCGCGGCAGGGAATAGCAAGCCGGCACTCTGGAGCATGCACATGGCATTTACACAGGAATTCTGGGGCTATCGCCGCCCCGATGGTCAGATCGGCATCCGCAACAGACTGGCGGTCATCGCCGCCATGGACAACGTCAACCCCGTAGCCCGACGCATTGCCTCGCTCGTTCGTGGAGCTGTTGCCGTTACGGTTCCTTTCGGGCGCGGACAGACCGGCCTGGACAAGTCCCGTCATGACGGCGCGCTGGCAGGACTGGGGCGCAATCCAAACTTCAGCGCTGCGCTTGTCGTCAGTCTTGAGCCGCGTTCGGCGCAGGCTCTGGCGGAGGCAATCGCCCTCTCCGGAAAGGATGTGGAGTGGCTGGCCGTTCAACCCTGCGGGGGCACACTGAAAGCCACGGAACAGGGCGTACGCCTCGCCGTCCGTCTGCTCGGCAAGGCCAGCGCACAGCGCAGAGAACCCGCTCCCCTGTCAGAACTGATCATCGGAGCGGAATGCGGAGGATCGGACACCACCTCCGGAATCACGGCAAATCCTCTGCTCGGTATGCTCGGAGATTTCATGGTGGACGCCGGAGCCACCTGGATCCTCAGCGAAACCGAAGAAGTCGTCGGAGCGGAGCAATCGCTCATCGAACGGGCAGTCACGCCTGAAGTTGCAGCCCGCATGAAAATGGTTGTCAAAAGAATGGAAGATCAGGCCATCTATCAGGGAACCCGCGTCTGGCCCATGAGCGCCGACAATATTGCAGGAGGACTCACCACGCTTGAAGAAAAGGCGCTGGGCAACGTCCGCAAGGGAGGAACGCGCCCCCTCCAGGAAGTTCTGGAATATGGAGAACGTCCCACGAAAAAAGGACTGATTTTCCTCGACGCGCCTGCCCCGGGGACGGAAAACATTACGGCCCTGTCCATCAGCGGCGCACAGATGATTCTCTTCAGCACAGGCGTGGGCAATCCTGTCGGCAGCCCCGTCTCCCCTACTGTCAAGATCACCGGCAATCCCGCCACGGCAGACAGCTTTGCCGACAATATCGACGTGAATCTCGGCGGTATCCTTTCCAAGGAATACAGCATGGAAGAAGGAGTAGAAAAGCTCGGAGCCTTTATGATGGAAGTGGCTTCCGGACGCATGACGCAAAGCGAGATGCTGGGAGATACGGAAATAGTCGTCAGCCCCGTGGACGTGAGCTTTCTGACGCATTATCACCCGGAACAGCCAGTCCTCTGATTGACAGAACAGTATTCCGCTCATACGCTGCATCCATGTCAGGTGTCCTTCGGGACTTGATAGGGAATCCCGTGTGAAACGGGAACGGACCCGCCGCCGTGAGTCCTCCCCCGCATGAAGGGGAAAACGGTTCCCCCTGCGCGCCACTGAAGCTATGCTTCGGGAAGGCCGGGAACCGCGGGACAAGTCGGAAGACCTGCCTGACAAGGAACGCCCTGATAGGGGCGACCCCTTCCGGCACGGGATCATTGCCGGCAGGCATGAGGGAGCAAAATACGGAAGCTCCATGATCGTCTTGATCATGGAGCTTTTTTTCCCTCCGCTGCAACATGATCCGAACCCCGGCGCATGTCGCGGAATCCGGGTCGCGACTGACGTCATCACCCCATCGCGGCCCGGCGCGACATTACGGGAGTTCGCATGTCTCGACACTCTTTTCTCAGACGCAGCACGGCTGCACTCCTCCTGCTTGTTATCTCCGTATGTCTTGTCTCTTCCGCTCTCGGAGCGCAGGACAAAAAGGGGATCCTGCTGGTGGCTTTCGGTACCAGTGAAGAAAAGGCTCTCTCCGCCTATGCAGGTATTGAGGCGGCCTTCCGCTCCGAACTGGGGCAGGAAGAAGCCCTCATATGGGCATATACGTCCAATATCATTCGTACCAAGCTCGACAGGCAGGGCAGGCACGTTCCTTCCGTGGATGAAGCTCTGAACACTCTGGCCGAACAGGGTGTGAGCGATCTTGCCGTTCAGTCCCTGCACGTCATGGGAGGAGAAGAATTCACCAAACTTGACCGCCTGCTTCAGAGCTATGCGCTTCGCTACCCCGGCCGCTTCAAGACCATGAGACTGGGCCGCCCCCTCATAGAATCCATGGAGGACGCCCGAGAGGTGGCCGAAGCGCTTCTTTCCTCCGTTCCGGCGGAAAGAAAGAGCAGCGACGCAGTTCTGTTCATGGCCCATGGTCAGGATCAGGGTCGTTGCGACATGGTATTCGCCGGTATGGACTCCGTGATGAACGCACTCGATCCTCTTGCCTTCATGGCTTCCGTGGAAGGCTACCGGCGCATTGACGATATTATTCCGCTTCTGAAAAAAAAAGGCGTTACCCGCGTATGGCTCATGCCCTTCATGGTTGTGGCCGGAGATCATGCGCGCAACGATCTGGCAGGCACCGATCCGGATTCCTGGGCATCCCTACTCAAAAAGGAAGGCATGAGCGTGTTTCCCGTACTCCGCGGCATGGGAGAAAACCCAGATATTCAGAATGTGTTCGTGCGTCATGCCCTGGAAAGCACAGACGATATCGTAAACCCGAAAATTAAAGTCACGGCGGACTAAGCCCGTTCAGAAACGGTAAAGGCCGACTTTCGAAAAAGTCGGCCTTTACTGTCGAACCAATCTACATAACAAACGATATTGCCATTTATATGGGAAATATGATGTGACACGAACAGAACCGGGTGAACACGGAACTGTTTTTCTCGTTTATCCCCGAAGCTGTTGCCGAAAGATTTCCTCTTTTATGCTTCGTGACTTCCGCTCCTAAGAGACAGGGGCCTTCATTCTTCCATCCTCAGCAAGAGGATCCGGGCCATATTCGTTATCGCCCGGAGTTCCCCGCAGCAAGGTCAGCAAAAGCAGACCGATACTGTACAGTCCCCACAGGATAAGTAATCTGTAGTAGAAGACGAAGGTAATTATCTGCAACAGCACATAGGCTACTCCCCAGAGTCCGCTGCGGCCTGTATCGTGCAGACGACGCACCAGAACCGCCAGATTCGGCAGGAGCAGGAAGGCAAACGGTATAAAGAGCAGCAATACAGGCACCCCGTCGGTCATGTTCAGAACAGACGAGTACAGAGCGTGAACGAAGCTCGAAGGATAGCTGAACGCCAGCATCTTGAACATCAGGAATAAGGAAAAGAGAAAGGAAATGAAAAGAAGGTAGCCGAAGGTGAAATACCAGTATTCCGCACGGGAGGCTCGCCCCTGAAAACCGGCATACCTGCGCAGAAGGCAGTTTTTAAGAGCCGAAGGAAAATCCATGACTCTGCCCGACAAAGGCAAATCTTCCTGTACGCCACTGCCCGGGGCCGGCCCGTAACAATTGGCGGTATCCGTTCCCTTGAGCATCAGGCAGCGCACCAGACCAAGCATTGCAGGCAGGATAATGACGCAGGGCAGCATTATGTAAAAGGCCTGATAGCCATCTAAGTACGGGAGGAATGTACAGACCTCGATAAAACTAGTCAGCGGAACGTCAAAAAATATCTGTGCCGACACTGCCGCAACATACGGACTGCTCACCAGCGACGGAATAAAACTGAAATCATACAGGCTCCACTTAATCTGAATCATATTGTAGGCGTTCAGAGAGATGAAAAAGGCCCAGAACCACGCGGAACTGCGTCCCGTATCATGCAGGCGGCGGATCTGGACACCCCAGGACGGTAATAAGAGAAATATATTCACCAGAACATGGAACGCTGAAAGTATAATGGCGACTGCTTCCAATTTTAAATATATGCAATAATATATCGACAGCCGAAAAAACGCTCCGATCAGAACGCAGAAAAGGAGAAACCACCAGAACTCTGCCCTGCTTGATCGTCCATGAAAATCAGTATATTTTGTGGTCAGACAGATTTTTATTGCATTAAAAAAATTCATATTGCTCTCTCCATTCACATTATAATATCCTCATGTTATCTGCAAAGTTTTTTTCAGTCAATAATCGAATACAGTATCGTTTCATGAAGCCTCCGTATAAAAGTATCATATCGCGGTACTGACTACAACATACCTTCGTTGCGATTCCGGATTTTCCGAAACGCTCCTTTGCAGCGCACTCCATAGCAGCATCGAACGACATACCTCATCGGGATTGCCGAAACCGCCTGAAAAGAAAAACGCTGTTCCGGCACCGGCGGATGATACCGTACACTGCCGAGCTTACGCCGACCGGGAAACACGGGCCTGAAGCTTTTGAGTCCGACAATGAAGCTTCACCAAAGAAAATGATGACAATCTTCATAAAATTATGGATAATTAAACATTAGTTCGGCAGACAACATGTATTTCTTCACTTCTCACTCCGATGAGGTGAATTATGGCCTATTTCCGTTCCAATGCAGTTCACGTTTCCCCTGGAATCGTCGGCGGAACATGTAAGGAATGGAGTCAGGTATGCCATATGGGGGAAAAGCATGTTTTCCCTTCAGGTCATCTTCTGACTTTTGAAGGAGATCATTTTGACGACTTTCTTTACCTCCAGTCCGGTAAAGTGACAGGAATCTACCTCGGCGCAGACGGACTTTCCAATGTCGCGCTGTTCTACGAAAGCGGTGTTCTCCTTAATGAAAAAGTTGCCATTCTCGGCAGCTGCAACAATCCTACGCGTTATGTCTGCGAAACAGATTGTATAGTATATGTATTTCGGGCATCCCTGCTGCATTCTTCTGAATTTATTCAAAAGCATCCGAATCTTATTTACAGTATGCTGGTAGGACAGGCTTCAAAAAATCTGTCTCAGGAACTTATTCGAAGCTCTCTTTACAGGCGTACAGCACTTCAAAAACTGTGCTGCTTTCTTCTTACATTGAGCCAGCGTAACAATAACCAGAACGAATTTGCTCCGGGAATCAGTCAAATTGATATTGCAAAACTCCTTGGCATGCACAAGTCAAGTATGGCACGCTGCGTAAACTTCCTTAAGGTAAATGGTATTATTTCGAAATTTTCAAAAAATTCGCTCCATATAATAAATAAATCCATGCTTGAAAAATATTCTCTGACACCTTTTGACAATTTGTGATTTCATACCTCATAGAAATCGTTCATATCTGCCATCATTCATTAAATTCCTGTTACCGTATTAATACAATCAATTAATAATCCGATTTATGAATTTTATTCATAATAAAAATCAAACAGTTCTGACGCATCCGTACACTCCGGCAAAAATTTTTCATAAAAGTCTCAAATAAGATCTTTTTGAAAAATTTTTTTCAAAAGTTCTTATTTGAGCATTTCAACTTTTATATCTTTGGATAGCTTGTATTCATGCAGCTGCACCGTATCCCGGATTCCCTCTGATCCAACCTTTTCACCCTGGAGACCTGTCATGAATAAAAACGCTATCGTCGTCATGTTCGACAGCCTGCAATATAACTATGTCGGCTGCTACGGCAACGACTGGATCAAGACTCCAAACATGGATCGCTTTGCCCGGGAAGGCGTGCTTTTTGAAAACGCCTACACGGAAGGCCTTCCTACCGTTCCCTGCCGCCGTGCCATGCACACAGGCCGTTTCAGCCTTCCCGTTCGCGGATGGAGCGCGCTTACTCTGGAAGAAACCACCATTGCCGATCTCTGCTGGGGGCAGGGAATTGAAACTGCCATAATTTTTGACTCCGGGCCGTATCGTCTGCCCAAGTTCGGTTATAACCGGGGCTTTGATACTTCCATCTTTTTACACGGTCACGAAAATGATGCCAATTTCTACAATCGGTATCCCGACCCTGTGGAAAAGCCTGAAGATTATATCGAAGATCACATTATGCGCGATGCCGACGCCATTGCCGGCTGCCGCCTGATTGACCCCATCAAACAGGAAATCTCCGATTATCTGCGCCAGCGCCAGTTCTGGAAAAGCCCGGAAGATCGCTATTGCGCAAAGACATTCAAAAAAGCCATAGAATGGCTTCGTACCGTAGACCGCACGCAACCCTTCTTCCTCTGGATCGATTCGTTCGATCCGCACGAACCGTGGGATCCGCCCTCAGTCTATCTCAAACAGCCGTGCCCTTACGATCCCGACTATAAGGGTAAGGACATGTTCCTCCCCATGCTCGTGGAAGTGGAAGGAATCTACACGGAAGAAGAACTGCACCACGTACGGATGCTGTATGCAGAACTCGTTACGTTGTGCGACGTTCAATTCGGTCGCCTGCTTGACGCCGTTCGTGAACTCGGTCTTGAGGACAACACCATGATTCTCATGGTCTCCGACCACGGCGAACCCATGGGAACAGGAGAACATGGACATGGCATCATGCGCAAAATACGCCCCTGGCCTTATGAAGAACTTGCGCATGTCCCCATGCTTCTTCGTGCGCCAGGCCTGCCCAAGGGTAAGCGCGTGAAGGCCTTTGTTCAGTCATGCGACGTTGCGCCCACCGTATGCGAATGGCTCGGTCTCGGCGTGCAATCCTTCCATCAGGGTAAAAGTCTTCTGCCGCTCGCCAGAGGTGAAGCGGAAAAAACTCATGAATTTGCCATTGCCGGTTATCACAAATATTCCTGGTCCATCATTACGGAAGAATGGTCATATATACACTGGCTCAAGAATGATGCGGAGCTGAACGCGGCAGATATGTTCATGGACTTTTACGGTAAGGGTGTGGCTGAAACCAGCGAACACATCCCAGCCATGGAAAATGCTCCGACATGGCAAAACGTGACCAAACTCCACAAAAACTTTGTTAACGAAGAACAGCGCAAGTATCTCGAAGCCGCCTCCCTCGACGGAGAGGAACAATGGACCTGTACTCCCGGCTCTGAAGCCAAGGTACCGGATCAGGACGAACTGTACTGCCGCAAAACAGATCCCAAGCAGCTTCACAATGTCATCGCGGAACATCCCGATGTAGCGCGTACCATGCTTCAAAAGCTGCGTAATTATATGGAAGAACTTCGCGCCTCCTAGAGCGTTTTAATCTTGAAAATATCTGTAATCCGGGCTCCCATGTTCCAGCCCGCAGCTTTCACACCTCCGACGTCGCTTGAGCTGCCGACCATGCCTGTTCGCCCTGCGGCTACGGGTACGGCCCTGGGGGCTGCCCCCTGGGCGGCAGCTCCGACGTCGAGGCGGAGTCACGCCTCGCCTGACTCCGGGAGCTTGTTCAAAACCAAAATGCTCCAGGCTCTGCTGCAAGCGTTACAGATACGTTCGGCGTACTGCCCGCCATTTCCAAAGCGCCGGATGTCGGACCGCAGTTTGCGCGGCTGACTCCGGCGCAGCGACAGGGCTTTTCCAACTTCGCCGGAGGACATTTATCCAGATATTTCGAAATAATCATCTTTCAAAGCAACGGAGGTTAATGACATGACGTTACGGCATTTTTTACGTTCGACGCTTGTTCCGGTTGCCATGCTTTTTTGTCTGTGTACGGCATCCGCAAGCCCCGCTGCCGAATACACAAGCAGTAATCCCCTTATTCTGAAGATGCAGACCATGTTTATGCCTGCACACGCCGTCATAAAATACGGTCTTGCCCCCTGGGCTGAAGAAATCAAGACCAAAAGCGGCGGACGCCTTATAGTAGAAATCTATAACCCCAACACGATTTGCCCGGAAGGGGATATTTACGATGCCGTACGGGATGGAATTCTCGATATCGGCGTACAGGCCACACAGCGCGTAAAAGGCATTTTCCCCCTGTCCAATGTCATCGATCTTCCCTTCATGTTTCCCGGCGCGGAAATCGCAGCCCGCACCTTCAATGAGCTGGCCGCCGAATTTCCGGAACTGAAGGCCGAATATGAAGGTACCGAAGTTCTGACCTTCTGGGACGGCTGCCCCTATCAGCTTCATACGAAGGATAAACCCATAAACACCGTAGCCGATCTTAAAGGCCGCAAAATAGGCGGAGTTTCCACAGCTACGGCCGTTCCTTTCATAGAATCGCTCGGCGCAAGCGCCCTGAACGTTCCTCTGGCGGATCTCTATGTCGCCATGCAACGCGGACAAATCGACACCGTGCTGGCGCCGTTTCCGACTCTTGTCAGCGCAAAGATTTACGAAGCCACCAATTATTCTTCCATCATCAATGCACTCAGCGGCGGCGTGTACATGGTCATGAATAAAGACGTATTGTCCGCCATGCCTGAAGATCTCCGAAAGATTCTGCTGGATTCGGCCGGGCCGGAACTGGGACGAAAGGTTGCCGCGGGCATAGATCGCAGCAGCAATGAAGATCTTGCCATTGCCCTTGAAGCAGGACAAAAACTGAACGAAATCCCGAAATCTGAAATTCAGGCCGCTTTCGCCTCCACCCAGCACATTGTTGAAGACTGGATTTCCGATTGTGAAAAGCAAAAAGGACAGGGCGAGGTAGCCCGCGCCATCTATAACAGAGCCTTGGAACTTTCCGCAAAATACAGTGCGGAATCCGGTATTGAGTGGAACCTCAAATAATATCTCCATAAAAACGGCCTTCCTTCGAGAAGGCCGTTTTTCCTGCTCTTCATCTCCCATTCCCGACAGCATCTTCAGGAAGCGGCAAAGTACTCTGCCATACTTTATGAACACGCCCTCTGACCGGAAACGCGAGGAGTCCTGCCATGATCTCCCTTTTGGAAAAACTGCAACAATTTCTGGCCGATATTTCTCTGGCTATCAATAAAAAATTATCCCTGTTAGGGGCCATGACCATTGCATTAATGGCATTGCCTACCACAGTTGACGTATGCGGAGGCCTTATCGGCCACCCGTTGGCCAGCGCACAGGAACTGGTGGAATTCTTTCAGGTGTTATCAGTTTATGGTTGCCTGGGCTATGTTCAGTGCCGGGAACGACACATCTATGTGGAAATGTTCTTTGAAAAGTTCAGCCTTGCAACACGCCATATGCTGCGCTTCAGCCTCAATGGCGTCGTCGCAATAGTTTTTTGCATCATGTCGTACAGGCTGCTCATATTAAGTATATCCAAATTCAACAGTAATGAACTCAGCCTGTTATTAAGTATTCCCGTATTTATATTCTGTGTCTTTGCCGCGTTCGGCGCTTTTACCACGCTTCTGGCCCTGCTTTCTACTTCATTGAACGGTCTTCTTGAACTTCTGAAGCTGAAAAACAGGGGACATGCCGTACTCGGTTTCATTATCCTCATCGCTCTTGCCTCGTTACCCGTCTGGGCCGGAGCCTATCCCTGGGCCATGCACAAAACGCTGCTTGGCGCACTGGGAATGGCTGTTCTGATGCTTCTGCTTCTGCTCGGTCTCCCTGTCGGCTATGCAATGCTTCTGGTCGGTTTCGCGGGGCTGCTGCTGGTCTATCCCTCGCCTCGCCCTGCCATGAGCATGATGGGGCTTAATTCCTATACCACGGCCGCCAACTATGCCTACAGTGTCGTTCCCATGTTCATTCTTATGGGAGAACTGGCCGCCCGGGCCGGTATCAGCCGCGATCTGTTTTCCGCAGCAAGTACATGGCTCGGTCACCGGCGGGGAGGACTGGCAACCGCTTCTATTGCCGGCTGTGCGGGATTTGCCGCCGTATCCGGAGACAGTATGGCAACTGCGGTGACCATGGCGTCGGTTGCATTGCCTGAAATGGAAAAAAAGCATTATGATTCCGGATTCGCCTGCGCAACTCTGGCCGCCGGAGGTACGCTCGGTATTCTTATCCCGCCGAGTACCGGATTCATTTTTTATGCGCTCGTCACTGAAGTTTCCATAGGCCGCCTGTTCATGGCCGGCATCATTCCCGGCCTTATTCTCGCCGGCCTGTTCATGCTCTGGGTCTATATCTTCGCGCGTCGCAACCCCAGTCTGGCCCCACGGGGAGAATCACACACCTGGAAAGAAAAAATCACCTCGCTGCGCAACGTAACCGGTATGCTCATCCTCATCATCATGGTTCTTGGAGGAATTCTCTTCGGCATATGCAGCCCGACACAGGGGGGAGCCTTCGGAGCGTTCGGCACGCTTGTCTTTGCCATGAGCCTTGGGCGGATGACCATTAAAGACGCCTACCTCGCATGTGTAACGACAGCAGAAATCACAGCCAAGCTGCTGCTTATTCTCATCGGCGTGAGCATTCTCGGCAACTTCTTCGCCGTAACCCGCGTACCTTTCGAACTGGCCGACTTCATCATCGGCATGGGAACCAACAAATATGTTTTCCTGGTAGGCGTAGTCATTCTGTATATTATCCTGGGCTGCATGGTAAACGTTATTCCCATGATTCTGCTCACACTTCCTGCGCTGTTTCCCACCGTGCAGGCCATCGGCTTCGATCCCATATGGTTTGGCGTGGTCGTCGTTATCCTTATGGAAATGGGACAAATCACTCCGCCTGTGGGAATCAACGTATTCGCAATGAGTTCCGCAGCCCCCCATGTGCCGATGATGGCCATTTTCCATCGCATTGTTCCGTATTTTACGACCATGCTGTTCATGGTGCTTCTGCTGACCATATTCCCTGCCATTGCCACATGGTTGCCTGAAGTTCTTTTTCAATGAATTATGAAAGAGTCCGCGCATGCGGACTCTTTTTTCAAAAAGACATATTACAACCGTTCCACCGGAAAGCCGACGGCACTTCCGTCCCTATGGACAGTGAAGGCATGTAGTTCAAAAACGGCAGCCATTCCAGCAATCTGCCCATTGAGCCGACGAACACCACTTCATTCTCGGAATTGTTTCATCAGCTTTTTAAATGTGTTCAACGGCAGCGATAAGTCTCCACATATCTTTTTACCCGCGACCGTTGAGCCGTTATGCCTTCTGGCAGGACGGGAGCCGTTCTTCTCTCCCCCCTTTTCTCTCTTCGAATATATTCCTCCGATAAAAAAAGTTTTCCCCGTTACGGCCCGGACGGAACCCATGAGCTTATCTGCAACTCATATTTTTATTAAATAGAAAAATACGTGCCAATTGCCCGTTATTATTTCCCGATTAAGATACAAGTGTTTGAAATGATCTAGAGAATTTATAAGTCCCGAAATTTGTTATTTATCATTTTCTTCTTGAATTAATTGCAATTTTTATCAACTATATGCTATATATGAATGACCGAGGCAAAGCCCGTTCCCCTTTTTGAGAGCGTGCCAGATTCGTCTTTCCCACAGCCTGAAGGATGTTCCCATGCCCGCTTTTTCCCGTATGTTCAAATGCTCTGTTTTTCGTCGCAACGCTCTGTCTGCCCTTCTTTCCGCCTTTTTTCTGATACTCTTTCTGCCGCTGAACTCCTTCGGCGGCCCCATACAGGCAAAAAGCGCCATTCTGTATGATCTGGACAGGCTTGAAATCCTGTACGAACAAAATGCCGACGCTAAAATTCCTCCTGCATCCCTGACGAAAATTCTCTCCATGTATGTAGTTTTCGACGCCATTGAAGAGGGAAAGATTTCTCTCAAAGATACCGTGAAGGTCAGCCGCCGCGCCGCGCTCGAAGGAGGTTCCCGCATGGGCCTGCGCCCGGGAGACAAGCTGACGCTTGAACGGCTGCTTTACGGAATGGCCGTGGCCTCGGGCAACGACGCCAGCTGTGCCGTGGCCGAACATGTCTACGGTTCACAGGCGGCCTTCATCAAAAAAATGAACAGCGTGGGCAAAAAACTGGGCATGCAGAACAGTACCTTCAAAACGCCGCACGGACTTCCCGCCAAGGGACAATACACCACCGCGCGCGACATGCTCAATCTGGCCCGCAACTATATTGCGCGCTTTCCCAAAGCCCTGCGTTACCATTCCGCACGCAGCGTCACGCTCCACAACCGCACCAGCGAAAACAAAAATCCGCTGCTCGGCTCCTACAAAGGAGCTGACGGACTCAAAACCGGATGGACCACGGCTTCTGGCTATAACATCATCACCACCGCGCGCAGGGGCAATACAAGACTTATCGCCGTTCTGCTGGGCGCGCCTTCGGCCAAGGTCAGGGCAAGGGAAATCGACAGACTCATGAACGGCGGCTTTGCTCTGCGCAACGGCAAGGCGTCGACCGTGGCCTCTTATCTGGGAGTAAAACAGAACAGCAGTTATGCTTCCCGGTGAAGCCTGCTCTGCCGTTTATACCGAGTACCGAATCTTTCCCGGACGTATCCGCGCCGGAAAAACTCCCGACATCTGAAATGTCTGTCTCTCCGGGGGGCTTTCGCCCCCCGGAGTCATTTAAAGCATCTTTTGCTCCCGGAATCAGGCAAAACGAAACTACTCCGCAACGCCGGAGCAGCCGTAACAAAACTGCGGCGCAGCACCCGACGGATGCCCGGCAGGATCGGACCTGTAGCCTGCAGAAATGTAAAGGCTGGACGGCAGAGAGCAGGCTCCGGCGGGAGTATGCCCCTGCGAGCCGGAACACAGGATTCCGGATTGCAGATATGCCAGAGCAAAAGGTTCTAAATGTAAGACTCTCTAAAAACGGCCGGCCACTTTGCCCTGCCTGACGGCACGAGCGTTTTTCTCCCTGTCGACCATTTCCAGAAACATCCTGTGAATACGCATATCCGAAGTCAGCTCCGGGTGAAACGACGTTGCCAGTATATTTCCCTGACGTACTGCCACGGGGCCGGAAACAGAAAGCCCTGCCGCATCTGGAACACGAGCCAGCACATGCACGCCCGTCCCGACACGGCTGATCAGAGGAGCCCGGATAAAAAGCGCGGGCAGAGGCTTTTCCGCATGCTCAACTTCCTTAACCCGCAGCTCAAGCTCAAAGCTGTCCACCTGTCGGCCGAAGGCGTTGCGCCTTGCCGTTGCATCCAGAACTCCCAGACGCGGCTGATCCAGCCTGCTCCCGTCAGGCCCTTCAATGTCCCTGCACAGCAGAATCAGCCCCGCGCAGGAACCATACACGGGCATACCTTCCTCGATACGGGTACGCAGGGCATCCAACAGACCTTCTTCCTGCAGGAACTTTGCCATCACCGTGCTTTCCCCTCCGGGCAGCACCATGCCGTCAAAGGCATCCAGACCCGCGTGATTTCCGGAGGACAGGGGTTTGCGCACCTCCTCAACCTCAGCTCCACAGGCGCGCAGCATACGGATATGCTCGGCGAATGCTCCCTGCAACGCCAGTACCCCTATATGAAGATCGGAACGTTGTCTCATAGGCCCCGCTCCTGCATACGGGCGTCCGGCATAATCGAAGATATTTCCAGACCGGGCATGGCCTCTCCCAGATTCCGGGAGATATCGGCGAGCAGCTCATAGTCGCGATAATGCGTTGTGGCAGCCACAATTGCGCGTGCCCTTGCACTCGGGTTTGCCGACTTGAAAATACCTGACCCCACAAAAATGCCGTCGCACCCCAGTTCCATCATCAGCGCGGCATCTGCCGGAGTAGATATTCCTCCGGCGGCAAAATTCACCACCGGAAGACGGCCGGCCCTGCGCGTCGCCCAAACCAGCTCAAGAGGAGCGGACAACTCCCGGGCAAAGCCCGGAACCTCATCCTCGGAAAGGGCGCACAAGGCACGAATCTGCCCCATAAGAACACGACAGTGTCGCACAGCTTCCACAACGTTGCCCGTACCGGGTTCTCCTTTTGTACGGATCATGGCCGCACCTTCGCCGATTCGCCGCAAGGCCTCGCCCAGATCCCGCGCACCGCAGACAAAGGGAACACTGAACGCTGTCTTGTCGATATGAACATGTTCATCTGCCGGAGTCAGCACCTCGCTCTCGTCGATATAATCCACATTCAAGGCCTCAAGAATACGGGCTTCCGTGATATGCCCGATTCTGACCTTGGCCATTACGGGAATGGTAACGGACTCCATGATGCGTTTCACGATATCCGGATCCGCCATGCGGGCCACAGCTCCGGACTTGCGGATATCTGCCGGCACGCGCTCAAGCGCCATTACCGCACAGGCTCCGGCCTCCTGCGCGATGCGCGCCTGCTCCGGCGTCGTCACGTCCATGATGACGCCGCCCTTGAGCATCTGTGCCAAACCGCTCTTCAATGTAAAGGTTCCTTTCCTGATTTCGTTTTCTTCTTTTTTCATATGTCCGTCTCCCTGATTCAGCGTACACGATACCTGTTGCCGGATTTCCGGCACATCTCCGCTTTCCGCCGGGTCATGCGCAAAAAAACACGGCGTCCGCCCGACAGCGCGGGCCGAAGGAAACATGGCCCCGCACGTCCTTGCAGGAATAGACGTTGCGCGATAAAAGGCAATTGATCCGCAATAAACAGGATCAATAAATATTGTATGTGTGACAATATGGATCATATCGCCATTCTATCCGAACTCTTTGTCAGAAACGGAAATCGCCCCAAATACCTTGCCCTGGCCGACGCCGTGGAACAGGCCTTCCGCGAAGGTCTGCTCGCTCCCGGCGACAGCCTCCCTCCGCAGCGTATTCTTGCCCGCGCTCTGGGCATTACTCTGGGAACGACAGGACGCGCCTATGCCGAAGCGGCCGCCCGGGGACTGGTGGAAGCCTCGGTAGGCCGGGGAACATTCATCCGTTCACAACGGCCTGACGTGGATGTCATGCCGCCGGATATGCCGGAACACGAACATGCGCCGGAACGCGACAATCCGTTCATGCAGGAGAGAACGGCCCGAAAATCCGAGCTGAACCTCGGCTTCATCGCGCCTTTTGAATATCTGAACCCTTCTCTTTCTCAGGCCCTGCGCGAGCTGGCCGGGCAAAGCGCCTCTTCTCTGGATGCACTGCAGAGTTACCAGCGGCCGGGCGGAATGCTGCGCCACAAAGACGCCGGAGCGAAGTGGGCGGCGGGCTACGGTCTGCCCGTAAAACCTGAAGAACTGCTGATCTGCGCAGGTTCCCAGCATGCGCTGCTGACCGTTCTGACTTCGCTTTGTTCCCCCGGAGACCGCATTGCTGCGGAAACTCTGAGTTATCCGCTGCTGCGCCAGCTGGCCCGGCGTCTGCGTATCCAGATTGTTCCGATACGGACGGACGCGGGAGGCATGTCGCCGGAAGCTCTGGACAACGCCTGCCGGGGAAACATGCCGGGGAATCGCATCCGTGCGGTCTATCTCATGCCGTCCTGCCGCAATCCGACGCTCACCTGCATGAATCTTGAGCGCAGAAAGGCCCTTGTAGAGCTGTGCCGACGCCACGATCTGCTGATTCTGGAAGACGACGTTTTTGCTCTCGCGCAAAAACGTTCTCTGTCTCTTCCTCCTCTGGCTTCTCTGGCCCCGGAGCGAACCTGCTTCATCGCCGCGACCAGCGAAGTTCTGGGAGGAGGGCTGAGAGTGGCGTATCTCTGTCCTCCGCAGTATCATCTCGAAAAACTGGAACAGACCATTTCCTATACCATTTCCATGGTTCCTCCTCTCATGGCGGAACTGGCCTCGCGCTGGATCCTCGACGGTACGGCATGGCGGGTACTGGAGGCAAAGAGAAACGAGGCCGCCATTCGCAACATGCTTGCCCGCGACATTCTGGACGGCTTTGAACTTGTCACACGGGGTACGGGATTTTTCTGCTGGTTGCGCCTGCCCGAACCATGGACAGGCGAACGCTTTGCCGATGCCGCCAGATCCAGAGGAATACTGGTGGCAGAAGGCGAACATTTCTCCATGGGCCACGGCATGACGGAACACGGCGTGCGCATTGCTCTGGGAGGCACAACCGATCGTCAGGCTCTGGCCGAGGGTCTGAAAATTCTGTCCTCGCTCTTGCAAGGAGAAAAGCAGGTCTTATTTCACTCTTGTCATTGAATCCGCACGGAACATGATCTTCAGCACAAGGAGCCGTCATCCCATGGAATTCAAGGAAATCACGCCGGAAGAACTGAACGGCAATCCCTTCAGCATGATCGGCAAGGACTGGATGCTCGTATCCGCAGGCAACAGCGAACACAACTGCAACGCCATGACCGCATCCTGGGGCGGCATGGGCGTCATGTGGCGTAAAAACGTCGTGTTCGTGGTAATCCGTCCGCAACGCTGCACAAAGGAATTCATGGATCGGGAAGCCCGCTTCTCTCTTTCCTTTTTCGGCGGGGAACAGCGCAAGGCGCTTTCCTGGATGGGTTCGGTCTCCGGACATCAGGTGCGGGATAAAGTCGCGCAAAGCGGTCTGACTCCCTTCATGGTGGACGGAACGCCCTGTTTCCGTGAGGCCCGGACAATCATGATCTGCCGCAAGCTTTTTGCGCAGCCCTATGATCCTGCCTGCTTCCTTGACGCCTCAATCGATCCTGAATGGTACTCCGAAAAAGACTACCATACCCTTTATATTGCGGAAATTGAGAAGGTTCTGACAAGATAGCGCAGTCTTCCGAAGGGGCCGGATGCTCCTTCGGAAGCTCTCTTTTTCCCTCTTGCCTCATAATCCTCATAGTGCTATCGCGCTTTTTATGAGCGCAGCCCGCGCCCGTATACGAGCCTTGCGCGTGAGGCACATCATGAACACCGAACTATCTTCATCCATACCCGGGGAAGCTGTCCCCGGAGGCGAAACTTTCTCCCCCGCTCCCCTCCGCCCTGCCGAGGAAGTGCATCCGGAGCGCACCCGTCTTCATCTCGACATTCTTCCCCAGCCCGACGATGTCACCTGCGGCCCGACCTGTCTGCATGCGGTATATCGCTACTTCGGCGATTTCATGCCGGTTTCGCAGGTTGTCGATGAAATTGCCCAGTTGCGGGACGGCGGTACTCTGGCCAGTCTGCTCGGCTGCCACGCACTGCGCCGCGGATACAAAGCACGACTTTACACCTACGATCTCAATACCTTCGATCCTACCTGGACAACGCTGGACGCCCCGGCACTGAAAGAAAAGCTGCGCCTTCAGATGGAGGCTAAACCGGATCACAAGCTCCACGCAGCCAGCCATGCCTATATCGAATATCTTGATCTCGGCGGAAAGCTGCTGTTCGAGGATCTTTCCCGCGCGCTGATCCGCAGGCCTCTGCTCAAACAGCTTCCAATCATCGCCGGACTGAGTTCCACCTATCTGTACCGGGAAATGCGGGACATTCCCTCGACCAATGAAGCCGACGACATCCGGGGGATGCCCGGCGGGCATTTCGTGGTGCTGCACGGCTACGATCATATCAGGCGCACCGTACACATTGCCGACCCTTACGGCGACAACCCGCTGACGGGAAGCAACGGGTACGAGGCTCCCATCGACAGAGTCATGTGCGCCATTCTGCTCGGTATCGTCACCTATGACGCCAACCTGCTCATACTCGAACCGCGCCGCTCCTCCAGAAAGGGAAAAGGCTGTACGGAACTTCCGCCGCCTCCGACCTTCTGAAAGGAACACTGCGCAGTTATTCCTCAAATTCAGGAAATCACTTCAAGGAAAACATGATGAAAATCATCATTGTCGCACCAGATGCGGACAAGTGGGATCTCGGCCTGCCCAATGTCGAAATTGTCCCGCCCCGCCGCTACATCACCGAACCGCGCTTTCTTCACTACGGACGCTGCCGCGTTCTCAATCTCTGCCGCAGCTATCAGTACCAGAGCAATGGTTATTATGTCTCTCTGCTGGCCACGGCGCGCGGACACCGCCCTACGCCCAGCGTCTCCACCATGCGGGATCTGCACGGCGGCTTTTTTGCCAACTATATTGATTCCGAACTGGAAGAACTGATCCAGAAAAGTCTTGCTCCCCTGCAAAGCGAATCCTTCACGCTGAGCATTTATCTCGGCCGCAATATGGCAAAACGCTATGAAAAACTGTGCCTGCGCCTGTTCAACATGCTGGCGGCTCCCCTGCTGCGGGCACAGTTCATCAAGGGCAAGCAGGGCAAATGGCAGTTGCGCCGTATTCACGCCATAGCGTTTTCCGAAGTGCCGGACGAGCATCGCCCCTTCCTTATGGAAGCCATACGCGACTTCTGCAGCAGCCCGGCCAGAGCGGTACATGCGCTGCGCCCGGCGGCCTTCTCTCTGGCTATGCTCGTCAATCCCGACGATCCCCTGCCCCCCTCCAATAAAAAGGCTCTGGACAATTTCATCAAGGCAGGGGCCAGACTCGACATGAGCGTTCAGCTCATCACGAAGGATGAATTCGCGCATCTCCCGGAATATGACGCTCTGTTCATCAGGGATACAACGCAGGTAAACAATCATACCTATCGTTTTGCCCGCAGAGCGGAACTTGAGGGAATGCCCGTCATCGACGATCCCATGTCCATTCTGCGCTGCACGAACAAGGTCTATCTTGCGGAACTCATGGCGCATCACCGCATCCGCACGCCCAAAACCGTCATCGTCCATGCGGAGAACGTCCATACGGCATACAAGAGTCTGGGCTTTCCCTGTATTCTCAAACAGCCGGACAGCTCCTTCTCGCTCGGCGTCATAAAGGTGGACTCGCCGGAGGAATTTGCGGCAGGCTGCGCGGAAATGCTGGATAAATCCGAACTCATCATCGCGCAGGAATTCCTGCCGACCGCCTTTGACTGGCGGGTGGGCGTGCTGGCGGGCAAAGCGCTTTATGTCTGCAAATACTATATGGCCGAACATCACTGGCAGATTTACAACAAAAAGGCCAAAACCGAAGATGACAAATGGGGAATGACCGAAACCCTGCGCATCGAGGATGCGCCGCCCGCCGTGATCAAAACGGCCGTGGATGCGGCAAAGCTCATAGGAAACAGTCTGTACGGCGTCGATATCAAGGAGATCAACGGCGTGCCCTGCATCATTGAAGTCAACGACAATCCCAGCCTTGACGCGGGCATTGAAGACGAAGTCCTCGGTATGGAATTGTACACGACCATTCTGAAAGAATTTCGGGATCGTATCATCAATCTGCGGAGCAGAAACAATGTCTGAGCTGTTACCTGCGCCCCTTTCCCTTTTTCAGGGATACGGGGTGGAAATAGAATACATGGTAGTAGACAGGGAAACGCGGGAAATACGTTCCATCGTGGATACCCTGCTCGACGATCTGGAAAAAAATCCCGACGCCTCCACGCGCACGGAAAACAATCCTTACGGCAGCGTGGAATGGTCGAACGAACTGGTAGCTCATGTGGCGGAAGCAAAGTGCGCGGAGCCTGAACCCTCTCTGTCCGGATGGCTCGAGCCTTTGAATAGCAGCGTCGATCATGTCAACGCGCTGCTCGCGCCGCACAACGCCTGTCTTATGCCCTCGGCGGCCCATCCCTGGATGAATCCGGCAAAGGATCCCAAGCTCTGGCCGCACGAATATCACGAAATTTATGCGGAATACGACCGTATTTTCGGCTGCAACACCCACGGCTGGACAAATCTGCAAAGCGTACATCTCAATCTGCCTTTTTCCGGAAAGGAAGAATTCGGACGCCTGCATGCCGCCATACGCCTTGTTCTGCCGCTCATACCGGCGCTGGCGGCCTCCTCTCCCTACCTCGACGGTCGCTGGACAGGCCTGCTCGATGCGCGGATGCAGTATTACCGGTATAATTCAATGGCCATTCCCAACATGACCGGCGATCTCATTCCGGAAGCCGTGTTCACACCGGAAGAATATCAGACGGATATTCTCGAACCCATTTACGCGCAATCGGCTCCTCTGGATCCCACAGGCATTCTGCACGACGAGTGGGCCAACGCGCGCGGCGCCATTGCACGCTTTGACCGCAACGCCATTGAAATCCGGGTGACGGACAGTCAGGAATGCCCTCTGGCCGATCTGGCCGTCTGTTTTGCCGTGGCCGGCGCGGTACGTCTGCTGACGGAAGAACGCTTCGCCCCGCTGGAAACGCAGAAAAACTGGAGCGTGGCGCGTCTCTACCGCCTCTTCTTCGATGCCGTGCGCGGCGCGGATCTCGCTCCGGTACTTGATCCCGAATACGCCTCTCTCTTCGGACTCAATAATAAACATGCCAGTTTCGGCGAAATATGGGCCTCGCTGCTGGACAGGCCGGAGCTGCAATCGCCGTTGTTCCGACCATGGTTTGATCTGTTCCGGGAACGCGGCCCTCTGGCGCGACGTATGGTCGAACGTGCCGGTCTGACGCCCTCCCGTTCCGATCTGCACGGTATCTGCGACGAGCTGTGCGCCTGTCTGGCTGAAAAAACATTCTTTGTGTGATTTCGAGCCGGGTGCGGCAGGCAAGCTCGGCTCTCCGGAGCGCGCAGAACGACGCACGCTCAGGAAGAAGGCGCAACGCCTCCGTCCGGTCCCGGGAGCCGCTTATGCCCATAGCCTTTCTCATTTCCTGCGAACATGCGGTCAACAGCGTTCCCCCAGCCTATGCCGCTCTTTTCCCCGATTCTGCACTGCTGAACTCCCACAGAGGCTGGGATCCGGGAGCGCTGGACGCTGCGCGTCTGTGGGCGGACAGCCTGAACGCCCCTCTTTTTACAAGTTCCGTCACACGTCTGCTCTGCGACTGCAATCGTTCCCCTTCCCATCCCTCCGTCTGGTCTTCAGCCACCCGTGCGCTCTCTCGGCCGGAAAAAACAGCCATACTCGCAGTATGGCATAGCCCGCATCGGGAGGCTGTCAGAAAATGCGTCGCACGTATGCTGAAAGAGTTCGCCTTTGTCATCCATCTCGCCGCCCACAGCTTTACCCCGGAGCTGGATGGAAAAGTCCGCAAGATGGATATAGGGCTGCTCTACGATCCTTCCCGCAGCACGGAAAAAAGTCTGGCCTCGGCATGGAAAAGGGAACTCTGCCGCAACCGTCCCGAACTTCAGGTTCGTCTCAATGCGCCGTACAAAGGAATTTCCGACGGACTGCCCACAGCGTTACGCAAAGAGTTTGACGAACGCTATCTCGGCTTTGAAGTAGAATTCAATCAGGCTCTTCTGAAGCAAGGTTCTTTTCCCGCCCTGCCCGTACTTCAGAGTCTGAAACAGGCAATTTCCCGCTGTCCCCAGCTTTCCGCCCGCTGAACGCGGATTCCGGGCCGTTCAAACATTATGTATACTGCTGTCTCCAGCGTCGAATCGGAGATTCCGTGTCGGCACAGTCCTCAGTGTCCGCCGGATATAAGCCTCCGGAAGAAGGGATACGACGGAGGCACGGAACATATCGCGCTGCCGGAGACTGCTTTTTTTCACGTTTTAGTATAATCGTGCTGAAACGCTTTCTCGGCTGCACCTGCGGACGCTTGCTCCGTCCCTTCAGATAAAGCCTTTTCATAGCCGTGCCGGGAGGATAGCCCCATGCACAAAGATCTTCACGAAGCCAATCGTCTTTCCTGGAATGTCGCCACAAGGGCGCACAACAGCCATAAAATCAATCAGGCGGATTTTCTGCGCCGTGGCGGAAGCACTCTGTTTCCTGAAGAGCGTATGCTGCTGGGCGATATACGCAATCTGCACATTGCTCATCTGCAATGCAACGCGGGGCAGGACAGTCTGAGCCTCGCCGCCCTCGGCGCGCAGGTCACCGGCGTGGATATCAGCGATGAAGCCATAGATTTTGCCCGGCGTCTCTCGCTGGAGAGCGGTATTTCCGCAAACTTTATCCGGGCTGATGTTTATGACTGGCTGGATGAGGAAGCCTCAACGCACCCGGCCGCGTACGATATCGTTTTTTCTTCCTATGGATTCCTTTGCTGGCTTTCCGATCTTGACGCCTGGGCCGAGGGTATCCACGCCATTCTCAAGCCGGGCGGCCGCTTTGCAGCCGTGGAATTTCACCCCTTTGCCATGTGCCTTGACCAGAACTGGAACCTCGTCTACGACTACGGAGGGGGCATCCCCCTCTGCGAAAAAAGCGGTGTGAGCGACTATGTGCGGCTTTCCGGCGAAGCTCTGGCCCCTTCGGGCTATCAGGACGGAGAGGAGTGCTTCCATAACCCCTTTCCCTCTCACGAGTTTTATCATGGGCTGGGGGAGCTGATAAGCGCGCTGACAGGCGCGGGCTTTACGCTGAGCAGCCTCAGGGAATATCCCTATGCCAACGGATGGGAACCCTTTGCAGATATGCGGCATGGCGAAGGAGAACATGCGCGACGACGCTACCCTCCCGCAATGTACAAGGGGCGTCCCTTTCCCAGCCTGCCCCTCATGTTCTCGCTGGATGCCAAAAAAATCTAACCGACCTTTTCTGGAAATATCATGATTTTTCTTGATCGCCCCTATGTTTCCGACTTTTTTCTGAACTACCTTTGCGAATCCGGCCGCGCGGTACTGCACACACCCTTCACCGAAGAACTTGCCGGAACCTGCCCTTCAGAGCGTCCGCTGAATCTGGTGGATGACCCGGAAGCGGAAAAGCTCTGTCGTTCCGGAGAACGGCTCTACTCAAATTCGGAGAACGCTCTTGACTGGATACTCCTTCATCTCGGAGATATGCCTCAGGCCGACAGCATCCGCATCATGAAGGATAAGGCGGCTCTGCGTCGTCTGCTGAGAGAGTTGGATCCGGATTTTTTCTTTCAGGAGATCCCGGCAGCGGAACTGTACTCGACTGATATCTCCTCCTGGCCCCGCCCCTTTGTCCTCAAACCGGCCGTCGGTTTTTTCAGCGTAGGAGTACACACCATACAGCGTGATGAAGACTGGAAAAACGCGCTGGAAGCCCTTGCCCTCGATGCAAAGCAGAGCGGCTTTCCGGAAAGCGTGGTAAATCAGACCCGCTTTCTTGTGGAGCAGTATATCCGCGGCGAGGAATACGCTGTGGATCTCTATTTTGACGAAGAGGGAGAACCTGTCATTCTGAATATTTTCCAGCACCGCTTTTCCTCTTTTTCAGATGTGAGCGACCGCCTCTATATCACGGGAGAAAAAATCATCCGCGCCAATCTGCCCCGTTTCACAGCGTGGTTCCGCAAAGTTAACGCAAAGATCGGCGCACGCAATTTTCCGGCCCATGTCGAACTGCGTGTGGAAGGCGATCATATCCTGCCCATAGAATTCAACCCATTGCGCTTTGCCGGACTGTGTACCACGGATATGGCGGCCTTCGCCTTCGGGCTGAACACGGTAGATACTTATCTGAACGGAAAAAAGCCGGACTTTGATACGCTCCTCGCTGGTCGAAAGGGCAAAACCTATAGCATGATCCTGCTGGATAAGCCTAAAAACCTGCCCCCGGACGCACGGCTCGACCCAGAAAAGCTGATCGCCGCCTTCCAGCACGTGCTGGAAGCACGCTTCATCAACATCCCGGAGCTTCCCCTGTTCGGCTTCCTGTTTACGGAAACGGATGAGGATCATGAGGACGAACTGGAACGAATTCTGAAATCAGATCTTACGGAATTTCTGTTCTGACAGGAGCCGTCATGAAACTTGCCGAAGCACTTATCCTGCGCGCCGACATTCAGAAGAACATCGCTCAACTGCGGGAACGCCTTCTGCTCAATGCAAAGGTTCAGGAAGGAGACAGCCCGGCGGAAAATCCCGAAGAACTCATGGATACGCTTGCTGTTCGGACAGCAGCCTTCATTGAGCTGGTTCAGCGCATCAACAGGACAAACGCTGCGCCCCTTGCCGAGGGCAGTCGTATTGCGGATCTCCTGGCGGAGCGTGACGCTCTCACCACACAGGCAAAAATTCTGCGCGAATTTCTCAAGGAAGCATCCTCCAAGACAGACCGCTACTCCGCCAAGGAAATAGCCATTATCAGTACCGTCAATGTTGCGGCAAAGCAAAAAGAATGCGATCTGCTCGCAAAGCGTATACGGGAACTCGACACACGGATTCAGGGTTTAAACTGGACGACGGAATTAATGTAATTTCCAGAGACGGTAACAATGCAGGGGCGGATATAGCCAAACTACTGAAGGAGCAGCGCAGAGCAGCTGCATTTAATACAGCTATTGCTCAGTCTTGTCACAACAGTATCCTGAACGCGTATTCTTACTACCATATATCGACTTGCATTGCAGGGCGGGAAAGGGGCTTACTCTGGAAAAAGAAAAGCGGCATCCGACAGAAACGGACGCCGCTTTTCCTGTATATTCTGCCGGAAGGTCAAGACTTTCCGGCAAAGCCTTTTTTCCTTATGCGGGCAGTTCCGCCAGTTGCCTGCGAGCCTGATCTGCCTCCCGTTCCAGCACTTCCTTGCGGGCAGCCGGGATACGCAGAGCCTGCGCCAGTCCGTCAAGATAACCGCGCTCCATGAAATGATCGATATCCACAATCAGACAGGAAAGGCGGTACACATCCTCGCCCTGCTCTGCCGACTGCACCCGCGCCGCCAGAGAGGCGGGATTCAGAGATGCCCCCAGCAGACCCTTCACAAGATCATCCACATTCTGACCGGGGAAGAGGCGACTCACGGCCTGCTCAATACGGCTGCGCTCCGTATCGTCAATATGTCCGTCCGCTCGTGCGGCAAAGACCATGGCCTCCAGAAGCAGCATAGCCGTGGGGTCAGCCTGAACGGTCGAGGCGTTCACCGGCGTCGCAACAGAAGCCGGGGACGGAGCGGCAACGGACTGCCCCTTGTTCTGAGACCATTTCTGATAAAAATTCCAGGCTACGGCTCCCGCTCCGACGAGCGCGGCGTTCTTTACCATATCCTTGGAAAGAACCGTGCCGAGCAGCGCGCCCAACGCCCCGGCTCCGAGCAGACCGCCTACGCCTCCAGGGGCTTCCCTGCCGAGGGTGGATGCCGTACTTTTCGCCTTATCTGTCAATGTTCCCAGAGTTGCTCCAAGTGTGCCGCTGTTCAGTATGTCAAAAAGAGACATGAAAAACCTCGCTTGTCTTGTCGATTATCGTACCGCGCGGGATCGCGCATTCGCATCGGAAAGAAACAGTTCATCTTTTCCATTCTTCAATATAAGGGCTATGACGACGAAAGACAAGGCAGGGGCCGGCACTTCTCCATATCTTCCTCAATATATGCCGAATCTTTCCCTTCTCCTTAAGCCTTAAAACATATTCCAGTTCCCGAAAAAGGAAAATCTTACCAGTCCGCCGAGTAAGTTCACAGGCTCCGCAGCCGACGGCATAAGCCCGTACAGGCGTTCAAGACACGAATCCTTTTTGGCACATGACAGGACGCAGCCTCTTCTCATTCGCACCCCTTCAGCCTGAAAAAGCTGACGGACATGTAATTTTTACCTGTTCACTTTTCTGCTCTTGAAGTTTTACCGGAAAGGCATCTTTTCATCACTTTTCCGGCATGAGGCTTACCGGAATCAGGTTGTTCAACCCTCTATGTCTGCACACAATTCCTTTATTCACTGTCATGGCAGATCCTCCATCAAAAAATACGTCCTGACTGAAACGGCTCCCTCTCCTCAGGCAATGTTACAGCTTCTCTTGCCTTTCCCCAGAAATCATGTTCAGTTTAAAAAAATTGCATCCAGCCTAAAAAAAGAGTTGACTTGAAAAGCTGATATGGATAATGTCTTCTGACCGATTACGGAGCGGTAGTTAAGATGGTTATAACGCCGGCCTGTCACGCCGGAGGCCGAGGGTTCGAGTCCCTTCCGCTCCGCCATATTTCAGCCCTACAATATTGTTTTGTGGGGCTTTTTTTATGCCTGTTTCCCCGGGCCATGTCAGATATACAGCTATACCGCCCCATACCCTACCAGATCCGCTGGTTACGTATCGGCTCATCACAAAATTCAGACAGAAGTCGAACCGGTCTGAACTTTTCCGCTCAATCTCTCGGAAATTTCTTCACTGGCTTCACGAAGAAGCACGACATAAAGATTTACGTCTTCCTCACTGACCAGAGGCAATGTCACAATGGAAACAGACAACGAGGCAAGCAGGCGGCCCTGCGCGTCCATAATGGGAACCGAGACTGCGGATGCTCCGGGCAGACGTTCGTTGCGGGAACAGCAGTAGCCCTGCTTGCGGATGGCGGCAAGCATCAGAGAGACGCTGTTCCAGTCCTCGCCCAGCTCATCGACGTGATCGTGAAAAATCTGCTGTTGCACGCGCTCGGGAAGATAGGCCCAGAGAATTTTGCCCGATGCCCCCTTATACATGGGAAGAGGGGTAAACATGGGAATACGCTGGCGTATTTCCTGAGACGGATCATGAACCAGCTCTATACACAGTCTGGTATTATTACGGCCAAGTACGTTCAGGCCCACGCTGTGATGTATTTTTCTGGAAAGACCATTCATCACAGGGCGCGCAGCCTGCCGCAAAGCATCGAACGGCGGACTTCTGTGAGCGGCCATACGTAACATGACATCGCCCAGCCCATAGCCCTTGCCGTATTTCTGAAGGAACCCCGCATCAACCAGATGTTTCAGCAACCTGAAGCAGGTTGACTGGGGGATACCCGTCATCTGGATGATCTCCCGAGTATCAAGACTGTTCTGTTCCGAAGCAAATAAAGCAAGGATGGCAAGCGTTCTGTCAATGGCTCCCGTCCCGCTTTTCATGGGGTCATCTTTCATGATATCCTTGTGCGAAAAGAAGGGGATTGGCTTTTATGAACAAGCCGCAGCCTGTCGACGCCAATGCTGAAAATTTACCAGAAAAATCTTGACCTTTTTCGTCGGACGTCCCGAACAAAGCACATTTCCTGACATATGCGCGCCATGCGGCATATCTGCTTCTGGAGGGCAGATATTTCAGAGAACACTGCGAGCGGAGCGAACCTGCAGGCTCAGGGAGTCTTCATACAAAAAGGACCCACCGGCATAGCCGGTGGTTCTTCATATGCGCCTGTAAGGCTCTGTTACCAGCAGCGCCCTAGCAGGCGCATAACGATCTGACACTTGCATTTCTGTTACTTGCGGCCCGTAAACGGGCTTCCCGT
>DWXS01000035.1 GCA_019119045.1 Candidatus Mailhella merdavium
CACCCAGCGATGCCGCCGCGAGACCCTTGCCCAGAGAGGAAAGAACGCCGCCGGTGACGAAAATGAACTTGGTCTTCATCAAAAAAACTTCCTTTATGTTTTGCCCCCGCAGGGAAAGATATTTGACAAGACGGCAAAGCTCGTGCCGCATCCGGCGGCACTGAAAAGGCACCGCCCTCATGACCCTGTGCCGGAACGGCGTTCCGGCGGGCATCGGGCACTGATCTTCAGTTTATGTCATGAATCCGGGAAAAAGGCACCCCATTGACGCATTATGCTTTTGTTCACTATACTTTATCCCCCCCGGAAAGGAAAGAGGGGATATTTCCGGCAGCGCCCCGTGGAATGCGTTGGTTTCGCAAGTGGAGGCAGCGTCAGGCCTTCTGGCGGACGCTGATATCATCAAAACCCTCTCTCGGAGTATCTATGGCCAAGGTCAATGTTCTGGTGCTTACCGGCTATGGAACCAATTCCCACGCGGAAAGCGCCCATGCGGCGCTGCTTGCTGGTGCGGATCGGGCCGATGTCGTGCATTTTTCCGATATTGTGGAAGGAGAAGTCCGGCTTGAGGATTACCACATGCTGGTATTTCCCGGCGGCTTTCTCGACGGCGACGATCTCGGGGCGGCCCAGGCTGCGGCACAGCGCTGGCTGCATCTTGCCGACAAACAGGGGACGCCGCTTCTCGAGCATCTGAGGCGTTTTCTGGATGAGGGAAAGCTCATGCTCGGAATCTGCAACGGCTTTCAGCTCATGGTCAAGCTGGGGCTTCTGCCCGCGCTTGACGGCAGACGCTTCGAACGTCAGGTTTCGCTCACGCACAACGCCTCGGCCCGCTATGAGGACCGCTGGGTTCGTCTTGCCGTAAATCCTTTAAGTCCCTGCATATTTACCAGAGGTCTCAATCATCTTATGATGCCCGTGCGTCATGGAGAGGGGAGGCTGGTTGCTCCAGATGACGCCACGCTGGATCGGCTGGAAGCGGAAAATCTTGTGACGCTGTCCTATGCCGACCCGCAGACCGGACGTCCGACCATGGAGTATCCCGCCAATCCCAACGGTTCGCCCCGCTCCATTGCCGGACTCACCGATCCCACCGGACATGTGCTCGGCCTCATGCCTCATCCTGAAGCGTTCAACCACGCGACCAACGCTCCGCGCTGGAGTCGCGGCGAATACGAGTTGCCTGGAACGGCCCTTTTCGAAAACGCCGTGCGTTATCTGCGTTGAGGTATGGGCAAAAAGGAGAATCAGATCGTCCGGCCGCGAGCATCAGGTACGCGGCCGGAACCTTTTTGAGCAGGGTGTTCATCCGGCAGGAAAGGAAAAAGGATAGCCGATGTCCGAAATTGCGGGGTTCCGGGCGTAACCTTCCGCTCCGGGGCAGAAGGGCGCGCAGGCAGGGACTGTCGGGAGAATTTGCCTGTTTCCGCAGTATGATTGCGCGATGCCGGGATGGGCAGAAAAATAGAAAATGGGTTTTGGCAGGATTTTTGCATAATTCTGCTTGTGGTGAAATATGACATACTTTCGTCGGGAATTTGACGGAGTATCGTGGCGGAAAGGCGTTGCGCTCGGGAAGGACGGGAGTCCGGTACAGACAGATCCGACAGAACCTTGTGTCGGAAAATGCGGTTTTAAGGAGTGACAGGCATGGATCTCAAAGGCTCACAGAAAATAGCGGTTCTTCTGCTCGCCCTGGGCGACAAGTTCACGGCAGACGTGTTCAAGCGTCTGGACCGTCAGGAAATTACCGCCATTTCCAAGGCCATTGTGGATTTGCCTCCCGTTCCCCGCGAGGAGGTTGAGTCCGTTCTGCGCGAGTTCCATCAGTCGCTGGTGACGGGCATGGATGTCGTGTCCGGCGGGGAAGATGCCGCAAAGCGTCTGCTCATGGCCAATCTTGACGGCGAAACGGCAAAATACGTCATGGACTCGCTGGAGCTTGAAACCGGGCCCGTGCCTTTCCGCGAGCTTGAGCGGGTGAGTCCGCGTATGCTTGCCCAGCTGCTGCGCAGCGAACATCCTCAGACCTTGGCGCTCATTCTCGGGCATCTCAAGCCGGATCAGGCCGCTACCATGCTGTCGCTGCTTCCCGCAGGGGTGCGGGCGGAAGTGCTGATGCGTCTCGCCAAACTGGAATCCGTTCCCGAGGATATGCTGATGGAAGTGGATCGGGTACTCCAGAGCCAGCTCATCGCCATGGGCGGCAAGGAAGGCAAGAAGGTCGGCGGCGTCCAGAGCGTGGCGGAAATCCTCAACAACGTGGACCGCGCTACGGAAGAAGAGGTTCTTTCGGAAATCGAGGAGGAATCTTCCCAGATGGCGGAAGATATCCGGAACCTCATGTTCGTGTTCGAGGACTGCAAACTGCTGGACGACCGGGGTATGCGCGAGCTGCTCAAGGAAGTCAACAACGACGATCTCACGCTTGCTCTGCGCGGCGCATCCGACGAGCTGAAGGAACGTTTCTTCAAGAACATGTCCGAACGTGCGGGCAATATGATCCGCGAAGAACTGGAATACATGGGGCCTGCCCGTCTGTCCGAAGTGGAAGGCGCGCAGCAGAATATTGTGAAGATTGTGCGCAGGCTCGAGGCCGCGAACAAGATTGTAATCAACCGCGGAGGCGGCGGCGATGCCTTCATCTAATAGTAACCGGACTCTGCCCGGCGGACGGGAAATCATCGGCGGAAAGGTGTACGGCACCATTTTCATGGGGCCGGAAAGCGAACGGGAAACGACGCTTGACAAGCTGTACACCGCAAGCCAGCGCGAACAGTGGAACCGTCAGACGGAAAACGAGTACATGGAGCGGGTTCGGGCCCGCGCCACGGAACGGGTGCGCGATCTTTTGCTTCAGGCCCGCAGACGCTGCGAGGCCCTGGAAGCGGAAGCCAGGAAGCAGGCCGAACAGATCGGACACTCTGCGGAGGCTCTGAAGGCGGAAGCCGCCCGCGATCGTGAACGTGCCGCCGAAGAACTCCGTCAGGCGGAGGCTACGCGCAGGGAAGCTGAAAGCAAACGGGCCTCGGCACATGAAACCGGACTGGAAGAAGGGCGGGCACAGGCTCGGGAAGAACTGGCGCAGGCCAAGGAAGAGCTGGGCAACGCCACGGGTGCGGTTCTCATTGGTATTCAGGAGCAGTGCGCCGCCATTTTTGAGGCCTGGCGGGGAGATCTTGCCGCTCTTGTACGCGAAGTGGCGGAAAAGGGCACGGGGCTGGTCATTCGGGCGGAACGTGCCGAGGTGCTGTCCGCTCTGCTCGATCAGAGCATGAGAGCCCTGCTTGACAAGCGTTCCTTCTCCGTGCGCGTTAATCCCGAAGATGCCGAGCTTGTCGGAGACATTCTGTCGGACGCCAGACACGTCAACCCCCGGGTGTCCACCTGGGAAGTTGTCCGGGATCCCTCTCTTGAGCCGGGCAGTCTGGTGGTGGAAAGTGATTCCGCGCTGGTGGACAACAGCCGTCATGCGCGTTTTTCCGCAGTGGACGAGGTGCTGTCTCATCTGGAAATTCCTTCCGGGAAGGCGGATGCCGCGGCTGCGGAGGCTGTGACGCATACGTTGTTGCAGAGCCTGCGCAAGGCCGGTGTGGACGTGCAGGAAGAAGGGGCGGAGGAAGCCTCTCCGGAGCCTGCTGAAGCCGCACCGGAAGCAAAGCCCGCAGAGACCTCCGCTACGGCGGAAGCTGCTGCGGACACGGAAGAAGCTCTTCCTGTTGCTGAAGAAGAGCCTGCTGCGGAATCCGATGTCCATGCGGCGGAGCCGGACGCTTCCTCTGTCGTCGATGTCGAGCCTGTCGAAGCTGCTCCGGAAGAAGACGCGCCCGCCGATGACGGCAAACATGACCTTGTTGAAGCCTCCGCAGAGGCCGGAACGGCTGCCCCGTCAGAAGACATTGAGCAGGTGGAGGCGAAGGAAATTCCGGATCATGCCGCTCTGGCGGGCAGCGAAGCCAGCGAGCTGGTGGACGCCTTCCTCGGGGGAAGCGACGGCGAGGCCGGGCATCCTCTGCCGGACATGGTGGCGGATGAGCTGCTGGCGGATATGGGCTTTGCTTCGGAGCAAAAGAACTGATTTTTCCTTTTCGGGAGCGTAATTGCACGGAGTGGAGCCGGAAGCTCGCGACCGGCTGCGCTCCGAAAGTTTTTGTGTCGGCGGGAGTTGACACGGGGGCATTATGGGGTTTGATCCGCGTACCTGTCTGGATCTTCTGCATTCGGCTCAGCCCATGCAGTCCTTCGGCAAGGTCAATAAGGTGGTCGGGCTTGTTGCCGAGGCTTCAGGCATCAACGCCTCTCTTGGAGCCGTGTGTCACATTCTTCCCGACGACGGAGGGGAACCGGTGGCGGCGGAAGTCGTCGGCTTCCGTGACGGAAATATTCTGTTCATGCCCTACGGGGAAATGCGCGGCGTCCGGCCCGGCAGTCTGATCCGCAATTCCAGTCTTCCTCCGGTGTTTCCCGTCGGGCAGGGGCTGCTCGGACGGGTTTTTGACGCTTTCGGCAAACCGCTGGATCGCAAGGATCCCATTGCTCCGGAAGGTATGGTTCCGCTGTATGCAAAGCCCCCTGCGCCGCTGGAAAGACCCCGCATCGACGAGATGCTGGACGTGGGCGTGCGCGCCGTGAACGGTCTGCTGACGCTGGGCAAGGGGCAGCGCATAGGCATCATGGCCGGATCGGGCGTGGGAAAATCAACCCTCATGGGCATGATGGCCCGGTACACGGAAGCGGACGTCAACGTCATGGGACTGATCGGCGAACGCGGCCGCGAAGTGCTGGAGTTCATGGAAAAGGATCTCGGCCCGGAAGGCATGGCGCGATCCGTGGTCATTGTGGGCACCTCGGATCAGTCTTCCCTCGTGCGTATGCGCGCTGCCTATGCGGCCACGGCCGTGGCGGAATATTTCCGGGATCAGGGCAAGGACGTTCTGCTCATGATGGATTCCGTGACGCGCTTTGCCATGGCTTCGCGCGAAGTGGGACTTGCCACGGGAGAACCGCCTACCACCAAGGGCTATACGCCTTCGGTGTTCGCCCAGCTTCCGCGTCTGCTTGAACGGGCGGGCAAAGTCGAAAAGGGCAGTATTACGGGGATCTATACCGTGCTTGTTGACGGCGACGATTTCAACGAACCCATTGCCGACGCCGTCCGCTCCATTCTGGACGGGCATATCGTCCTGACCCGTCAGCTTGCCGACCAGGGGCATTTTCCGGCCATTGACGTACTTCGCTCCATCAGCCGTCTTCGCAACGATATCTGTGAAAAGAACGTGGTGGAAGCGGGCCGGGTGATCACCGCGCTCATGGCCAGCTACAAGTCTGCGGAGGATATGATCAATATCGGCGCGTACGCGCAGGGTTCCAATCCGGAAATAGACGCGGCCATCCGCATGAAGGACCCCATAAACGAATATCTGTGTCAGGATGTGGCGGACAGAAGCACCCTTGCGGAATCTCTGACGGGGCTGCTCAATCTCGCCGCCCGGGCAAAGGGCTGATATGCCGTCGTGGTGGCTTGATATCGCCGCGCTTGCCTTCGCCGCAGGTGTGACGCTGCTCTATCATCTGTTCATCGCGCGCAAACGCCGGGACTGTCCTCTGCGCACCGTGCAGGGCGTGGCAGGAGCCGCACGCCGGGCCTGGGTCGCCAGCGTGATGCACGAACACAACGGTATCCTCGGAGTTCAGACCCTGCGCAATTCCACCATGGTGGCTTCCTTCATGGCGTCCACCTCTTCCGTGCTGGCTCTCGGCGTGCTTTCTCTTGCCGCCTCTGCCGACGATAAGGGCGGCGCGTGGCGTCTGCTGCATATGCTGGGAACGCCTTCTCCCGACATGCTCGCGATTAAGGTTCTGTCGCTTCTGCTGGTGTTGTTCTTCGCCTTTTTCTGCTTTGCCTCATCCATACGTCTGTATGGGCATGTAAGCTTCATGATAGGAACCGGTTCCGCTCCCGGCGAGGAAAAACGCCGGATACGCATAGCGGCGGCCTGTCTTGAACAGGCCGCACGGCAGTTTCATCTGGGGATGAGGGCCTTTTATTTTCTGGTTCCTCTCGTCCTCTGGCTGTTCGGGCCTCTGTTTCTGGCTCTGGGCGCGCTCGGTATGCTGCTGGCCTTCTATTATCTGGATCGTGTGCCTCCGGGAGCCAGTCGCGGTAAAGGTAAACTGCCGTGCCGTACTCATCCCGAGTGCCGCGAACAGGATTAGGGCATTCCGATCTCGAACATATCTGCCGCTCAGGACTCCCCGTTCCGGATTGCAGCGTTCACGCCTCTGCCCTTGCCTGTTTTCCTGTTCATGTCGCACGTCCTGCGGGAGCCGGGTGCGGCCCTCCGCCGTCCGCAGGCGGGGCGGGGGCGCAAGACTGCCGCTCCTCAAGAATGCCGGAAGGGCGGCACTGCATCGGCGGGGGACACCGCAAGTACATTAACTGATCCGGCATTCCTTTCTGCTCCGTCCGGCTCCGGGGGCATGGTCGAAACGAAAATGCCCGGTTCTGAAAGCCCCGCGACAGATGGAATGAAGCCCTGCTTTATCTCATGGAAGCAGGGTTTTTGCCTTCGAAAAGGAAGAGGAAGAGATTCCCTTGCTCCGGCCGATGATGTATAAGAGGCGGAGCCGTGCATGCGGGAAGCCCGCAGCAAATATTCATCCAAAGCAGGAGACTCCATGAAAGCTCTTTCCATGAATGACGTTGACCTTAACGGCAAGCGTGTGGTCATGCGTCTGGATCTCAATGTCCCCATGAAAAATGGGGTGATCAGCAATGACAAGCGTATTCGCGCCGTGTTGCCGACCATACGTCTGGCGTTGGACAGGGGAGCGTCCGTCATTGCGTTGTCCCACCTCGGCCGTCCTGTGGAAGGCGAGTTTGACGAGAGTTTTTCCCTGCGGCCTGTGGCCGTGCGGCTGGGGGAACTGCTTGGTATTCCCGTGCGTTTTGTTGAAGATCCTTTTGCCGGTCTGGATATCAGACCGGGAGAGGTTGTGCTGTGCGAGAATGTGCGTTTCCTCAAAGGAGAGAAGAAGAACAACCCCGAACTGGCCGCAAAGCTGGCCGGACTGGGGGATGTTTATGTCATGGATGCCTTCGGAGCGGCGCACCGGGCGCACGCCTCCACGGAAGGTGCGATCCGTGCGGCAAAGCAGGCCGTGGCGGGCCCGCTTCTTCTTGCGGAAATGGAAGCCGCCACACAGGTGCTGGAACACCCCACACGGCCTCTGTATGCCATTGTCGGAGGCTCCAAGGTTTCCACAAAACTCACCGTGCTGGAAAATCTGATCAAGCATGTGGACGGAATGATCGTAGGCGGCGGAATCGCCAATACCTTCATGCTTGCGGCCGGTATGAACATGGGACGTTCTCTGGTGGAGGAAGATCTTGTTCCTGAAGCAAAGCGACTCATGGAACTGGCCGCCTCGCGGGGGGTGAAGCTGCCTCTGCCGCTGGATGTGGTGGTTGCGCCCGGGCTGGATCAGCCGGAAAAGGCCGAAGTCAAAATGGCTTCAGAACTCGGGCCGGAAGATTGCGTGCTGGATATTGCGGAAGGCAGTGTGAAGAATTATGCGGCCATGCTGGCCGATGCCGGCACTATCGTATGGAACGGCCCCCTCGGTGCCTTTGAAACCGTCCCCTTTGATCGGGGCAGCCGGGCCGTTGCCGAAATTCTGGCGGCCTCTCCTGCCTATACGCTGGTATGCGGCGGGGATTCCATTGCTGCCGTGGAAGGTTTCGGTCTGGGAGATAAGATGGACTATCTCTCCACGGGCGGCGGTGCGTTCATGGAAGTGCTTGAAGGCAAGACGCTGCCCTCCGTGGCTGCGCTGGCCGATCGTGCGGCCTGCTGAGAGACCGCCCTTTTTGACGGAAGACGCCCGCGAAACGGAGATGTTCCGGTTCGCGGGCGTCTTTGCGTGAAGTATGCGCGGATTGCGGAACAGGGCGTTATGAACGCAGGCCCCGTTTCGTCCGTATGGTCATGGGCAGGGGCTTACTCGGCGGTTCCCATCCACTTTTCCCTGATGGCTTTTTCCGTTCCATCGGCGCGGATGGCGGCGAGACCCTTGTTGATGTCGTTTTTCAGCTGTTCGTCCTGCTTGCGGAATACGAAGCCGGCGTCTTCACCTTCAGACGTGATGAAGGCCAGTTTCATGAGGTCGGTGTATCCTTCCTTGCGGTTCGCATAGTAGGCGGCAACGGGGTCATCGCACATTACGGCGTCAATGCGGCCGACCTTCAGATCTTCAAAGGCCAGACCCACATCGTCATAGGCGGCAATATTGTCTGCGGGCAGGGCCTTTTGCAGCACGATATGGCCGGTCGTTCCGATCTGTGCGCCTACGCGCTTGCCCTTGAGGTCGTCCATGCCGGTCACGTTGGAGTCTTTGGGCACGACGCAGGCCTGCTTGAAGGAATAGAAGGGATCGGAGAACAGGTAATTTTTCTTCCGTGCGTCGGTGATGGTCACGCACGAAGCGATGATGTCGCAGTTGCCGGATTCCAGCAGGGAGAAGATTCCGTCCCAGGAGGTATTGACGAGCTTGACGTCATATCCGGCAGCCTTGGCGGCGGCGGTGATCACATCCATTTCATAGCCGATGACGTTCTTTTCTTCATCCACCATGGTCATGGGCGGCCACAGGCTGGTAGCGACGACGAGCGTTTTCCCTGCGGCAGATGCGACTGAAGGAGCAATAAGCGCGGCGAGGAGCGCCAGCGCGGAAACGAAGCGTTTCATAAGGGCAGAACTCTTGATGAGAAATGGTGAACATCCCGTAAAAACACACTGCCTCGCCCGGCCTACGGGAAACAGACCGGGCGGGCGTTATATATGCGCGAGGCTTACTGCCCCATCTTCCACTGCGTGAGCAGAGCCTTTTCCGTGCCGTTTGCACGAACGCGGGCCAGAGCTTCATTGAACTGCTTCGCCAGTTCGGTATCTCCCTTGCGGAAGGCGAAGCCGACGCTTTCCCCTTCCTCCGTGAGGAAGGCAAGTTTCAGGGTGTTGGCGTATTCCGAATCATGGTTGGCGTAATAGGCGGCAACGGGGTCGTCGCAGACCACGGCGTCGATGTTGCCGTTTTTCATGTCCTGAAAGGCCAGACCGATGTCGTCATAATTGCGCAGTTCGGCTTTCGGGGCCTGCTTCTGTACTGCGAAGGAGCCGGTTGTTCCGAGCTGGGCGCCGACCTTTTTGCCCGCGAGATCAGCCATGGAAGCAATGGCGGAGCCGGTCGGCACCACGCAGGCCTGCTTCAGGGAATAGACGGGATCGGAAAAGAGAACGGCTTTCTGGCGTTCCGGGGTAATGGTCATGCAGGCGGCGATGAGATCGCAGTTGCCGCTTGCAACGTCGCTGATCAGACCGTCGAATTCCGCGTTTCTGATGGTGATGTCGTACCCGGCTTCCTTGGCCACGGCGCGCACCAGATCCATTTCATAGCCCGTGATGTTTTTGTCCTTGTCCACGAACTGCATGGGCGGGAAGGTTGCGTTGGTGCCGACGACCAGAGTTTTTCCCTCCGCCCGTGCGGACGGAACGGACGGAACGACGAGCGCTGCGACAAGAGCCAGCGCCGTGACAATGCCTTTCATGGGCGTTCCCTCGTGTTAAGGTGAAAAAAGTATCCGCTTCCGCTTGCTGTCTGCGCTCCGCCTTTCTGCCCGCAGGGCAGACCGGAATTGCGGGAACATGACGTCGGTCGAACCGGCATTTTCCCGGCAGAAAGCCCGGAGGCGAACGAATGCCAATGAGCTTATAGACCTGTGCATGAGGCTGTCAAGGGAATGACGGGGACTGTGTGACAGCCAAGAAAAAAACTTTATTTGAAATTGACATTCAAATTCATAAAAGATAAAGATATCTCTGACCCGGGGTACAGACTCCGTATTTTTGTTTGTTTTGTGATGCGTGGTGCAGTGTCCGCTCCGGGTGGAGGCTGTACCTGATTGGAAAATGAGAGAATCGTCACAGCTTCGGAAAAGGAGAGATTATGAGCAGGGATTTTCAGATGCAGTTTCGGCACAGTGAAGGTAACCTTCATATACGCACGAGCGGAAAACTTGACGTCGATGCGGCGCGGGAACTGCTGAAGCTGTTCGTTTCGGAATATCGTCACGGGGGGAGGATTTTTGTCGATACTGCCGGACTGGAGGATATACATCCGGCTGTCCGGGGGCTGCTGGATTCCGGGTTGCCGGAAAGCTCCGTCGCTCCCTCATCCCTGTATTTTAAGGGGGAAAAGGGGTTTCAGATCGCACCTGCCGGGTGCAGGGTGATTGTCATGGCCCGCGACGGGAAGGAAAAACGAAAAACGGGGACACCGCGGGGGCGGCGTTTTTCCAGGCATGTATGCTGTGGAAAGTGTGCGCACTGCACCTGTCATGGACAGGGGCATGGAGAAGGGGGGCATTGTGATTGAAAAAGTTCCCTCCCCATGCATGGAAGAAGCGGAACAAGCCCGCGCGATAGTGAAGGAGAAGCGGAGCTTTTCGGAACAGGTGTTCCCGGAAAGGGGCTGCGGGTTCCCGTTTCGAATCACATGAACGGGAAAAGATTCGCAGCCCGCGCAAGGTGAGCCATAAGCGTTGAATGTATCCGGCAGTATAGTCCCAAAACATTGTGGTCGTCTTTTCATGCAATGAATTCACTATGATATGCGGCCTTTCCAGAGCGGTAAATCCAGGCCGAGGTGCGGCGGTTTTAATATCGTGTATGCCGGGGAGCAGCATCGGGAGGAATCCCTGTCGGCCTCTCTCCGCAGCTTCCTGTCGTTGAATTTTGTCAGATTCCCTTGCCGGGGCATGTGGACGGCCTCCCATTCCTGTTGGGCGGCTTTTCGCGGGGCACGGCTCACGCGGACTTGTCTTCGTCCCCGGCGCGCAGACAGGCCAGATAGGCCAGAAAGGGGAGTTTTTTGCGGCGGCAGTCCACATACGCAAGCGCATATTGCCGGAAGGTGAGGCGGTTTTCATAGATCCGATAGCGTCGTTCCGGCCCTGCAAAAGGCAGGGCAAAGCGGCGTCCTATGCCCGGATGAATGGGCTGGTGCAGCTGCCTGTCGCAGTCCAGAGCGTCTCCTTCGCTGTCGAGAACGGAGTTGGGAAGGCTGGGCAGATGCAGTCTGTCCAGCACGGCGTTCGCCACCATGAGGGAGAGCTTCGGTGCGGGGTGATTCACCGTGGTAAAAAGCTGCTCTTCCTTCCAGTGCGCATCGATGAAATTTTCCAGAGAGATGATTGCATTGCCGTCCTTCTGTTTCTGATAGGTTCGCGATTCGTTGATGCGTTCCTCGATATTGCAGATGGCATCCAGCCGGCCGTGAAGACAGACATGCAGAATTTCCGCCGGGCTTAATCCTTTATCCGTCAGATAATCAAGGCAGATGTCGCCGAAATTCATGGAGCTGTCGCTCGTCCAGAAGGGCCAGTAGCCCATGAAGAAAAGGTTGGGCAGGCAGAGGGATACGGCATTGCGGGGCAGACGGGAGAGCAGATTTTCCGAGGCCAGATCCCCCCATTGCGGGCCGAGATGCTGATACAGAAAAAGACTACAGTGTTCCAGCGCGTCGGAGGGGACGGGGCTGCGATCATAATTGGTGATGTGGAGTATGTCCCAGCGGCGGGAAAAGGCGGGGCTGAGACGCAGCAGCCTGGTCAGCGGGCCGCCCTGACAGTTTGCGTGCAGGATACAGATCGACACGGTGTTTCCTTGCGGGAAGACGGATATCGGGGCGGTGCGTATATGCTCTGCCCCGCAGGGCCATGCTAGCGCGAAAAAATTTTGCTTACAAGGAGGAAGTGTTTGAATCCTCATGGCTTTTGCCCCTTGCCGCAGTGGTCAATGGCTGGTATGAGAAAGGAAGCGCCGGACTTCTGGTTTTGAACGGATGTCTGTGCCCATGGCGGCCGGATACGGATGCTCCTCCGGGGAACGTAAGGGAATGTCGTGGCCGTCCGGAATCTTGAAAGGCATATGGTCACCGACCCGGAAGGCCGGGCCGGGCTTCCCGTCATACGGCTCAGGCCGTCAGTTTCAGGAGAACGCATGTTCGCACGACTCTTGCCCCGTTCCGCGCCTTATTTCGAGTATTTTGCCCGGCAGAATTCCATATTGCAGAAAATGACGCTGCTGCTTTCAGGTGAACTTGCGCCGGGCAAGCAGATGGAAAGCAATGTCCGTGAACTTACGCGCCTCGAGGCGGAAGCGGATGACTTGCAGCATACCATCATCCACGAACTTTCGCAGACCTTCATCACGCCTATCGACCGGGAGGATATTTACGCCATCAGCACGGCGCAGGAACGCACCATCGACAGCCTGAACAGTCTGGGCACGCGTTTTTATTTGTTTTCCTTCGTGTATGTGCGTTTCCCCGCCAAGAAGTGCGTGGATGACATGTATCAGATGGCGCTTGCCATCGGAGAAATGTTGGACTGTCTGAAGGAAAAGCAGCCCCCCACGGAGCCTGTGGCGCGTATTCACGGCCTGAAGGAAAATTGCGAAATGCTTCTCGGCGTGGGACTTGGAGAGCTTCAGGACAGCGAGGTGACAAGTTTCGAACAGGTCAAGCAGCTTATGGTCTGGACGCAGCTTTATGACCGCATCGAGCAGACGCTGCTGCTTTTTTCCGAACTGACCGACACTCTTGAACAAGCGGTACTCAAATATGCCTGATCTGCCGCTTCTGCTCGTTCTTATCGTGGCCGTGGCTCTGGTGTTCGATTTTACCAACGGGGCTCACGACTCGGCCAATGCCATCGCCACCGTGGTTTCCACCAAGGTTCTCAGCCCGCGCACGGCCGTACTCATGGCCGCGAGCCTCAATCTCATCGGGGCCATGCTGGGCGATCAGGTCGCCACCACGCTGGGCAAGGGCGTCGTCAATCCCGATATGCTCAACGGCTCGCAACTGCTGGTACTCGGCGCGCTGCTCGGAGCCATAGGCTGGAACCTCATCACCTGGTACGTGGGGATACCTTCCTCGTCCTCTCATGCTCTCATCGGCGGTCTTATCGGGGCTGCCGTGGTTCATGCGGGCTTTTCCTCGCTGAACGGGCAGTCCATTGTGGACAAGATTCTCATTCCGCTGTTCATGTCGCCGCTGTGCGGCTTTCTGGCGGGATATCTGCTGATGGAGCTGATAAAGATCGTCTGCTGGCATTTCAACAGGCACAGGACAAACAAATTCTTTCATCATTTTCAGATATGCTCTGCCGCCTTCATGGCCGTCAGCCACGGACTCAACGACGCGCAGAAAACCATGGGGATCATCACGCTTGCCCTGTATCTTTTCGGCGAGATCGACGTAATTCATGTGCCGCTCTGGGTTAAGCTGTTCTGTGCCACGGCCATGGCCATGGGGACGGCCGTGGGCGGATGGAAGATCGTCAAGACCATGGGGCACAAGATATTCAAGCTCGAACCCGTGCATGGCGTGGCTGCGGAAACTTCTGCCTCTCTCGTCATTATCGGGGCGTCCATGTTCGGTGCGCCCATAAGCACCACCCACACCATCACGGCCTGTATTTTCGGCGTGGGAAGCACCAAGCGTCTGAGCGCCGTGCGCTGGGGGGTGGCAGGGCAGCTTGTGACGGCGTGGCTGCTTACCATACCGGCGGCTGCCTTCATGGGAGGCTTTTTCTTCTGGTTGCTTCATGCTGTCGGGCTTGGCTAAGGCCGTTCTCCATTAACCATTCTAAGCGAAAGAAACGAATATTCTGCAATGTCGGGAGCTTGCCCTACATGTTTTGCCGGAGAAGTTCGACTTCTCCGGCCTTTTCATGCGGGCAACTTCGGGACGGAGCTTCTGAACACTTGGGAAGGCTGAAAATGAAGGAAGGCGGTGTTGCCGGACATTTTGTCGCGCTGTTCACCATCGTTGTCTGGGGAACAACATTTGTATCTACTAAGGTGCTTCTGCGGGATCTTGTTCCCGTAGAAATATTGTTTTTCCGTTTCCTGATCGGACTTGCTGCGCTGACCGTTATTTATCCGCATAGGCTGAAGCTGCGTGAGCGGAAACACGAGCTGCTGTTCATGGGGGCGGGCTTGACGGGGATCACCCTGTATTTTCTGCTGGAAAATATTGCGCTTTCTTTTACGTTGGCCTCCAACGTGAGCGTTATCTGTTCGCTTGCTCCCTTCTTTACCGCGCTTGTCGCGCAACTGTTTCTGCGGGGAGAAGGACTGAGCTGTGCCTTTTTTACGGGCTTTGTCATTTCCATTGCCGGGGTTGTTCTCCTTTCCCTGCATACGGGAAGCCGTTTTGAACTTAACCCATTGGGAGACCTTCTGGCTCTGGGTGCGTCGATCGTATGGGCCTTTTATGCCGTGCTGACGCGGAAAATAGGGATACTCGGCTATCACCCCGTACAGGTTGTACGGCGGAGTTTTTTCTGGGGGCTGCTGTTCATGCTGCCCGTATTGGCGCCGCTGGGCTTTCGGATGGATTTTTCGTGGTTGAACAGACCGCTTGTTCTGGCAAACATTTTGTTTCTTGGATGTTGTGCCTCGGCCTTATGCTTTGTCACTTGGAATGTGGCCGTGCGTCTGATCGGCGCTGTGAAAAGCAGCGCATACATCTATCTTATTCCCGTGGTAACGGTCACAGGTGCCGTCTTTGTGCTGCACGAAACGCTTACTCCGGCCGGTTGTGCAGGAATTGCCCTGACCTTGCTCGGCCTTGCCGTGTCTGAAGGAAAGTGGGAGAAATTTCGTCGGCTGATAAAAAAATACTGCGGCAGCCCTGCTGAATGAAAAAGATTTGCTCTCAGAGCCGACAGGAGTATGTCGAAAGCCGGTACGGAAGATGGTCTAGCCCCGGTGGAGGGCAAAACTCCGAACCAGGCTTTTCTATGAGGGCAGAAGCTCATGAAGAGAGGCCCCTCCTGCTTTCAACAGGTATTGGAAAGGAAACCGATGGCACGGGCACGGACAAAAAAAGCCCTGTTCCGAAAGGAACAGGGCTTTTTACATGTCATCCTACACGGAACCTGTCAGCAGGTTCCAAGGGATATACTCAGGCCTGTCTTAGCAGTTGCATTCCGCACCGGCGACAGCTTCCAGACCGACATGAGGCTTGATGCTTTCCAGCAGTTCCTTGGTTATGCCGGGGACTTCGGTCAGTTCGTCCATGGACTGGATGTCGCCCATGTCGTCACGGTACTGCACGATTCCTGTGGCCAGTTCTTCATTCAGGCCGGGAACCTGAGCAAGCTGTTCCACGGTGGCGGTGTTGATGTTGAGCAGTTCACCTTCGGCAAAAGCGCCCTGAACAGGAATGAGAAGGGCGGCGGCGATAACAGCGGCGGCGATGTTGTGGCGCAGATTCATGATTATGTACTCCTTCCGAGCTGGACGGCAGACGGGCCGTTGCTCTTGTCAATAGGAAACTTGCGGGAAGAAAGTCCCGCCCGATCGGTTATGCCTTTTCCGGGTAGCGTCAGATATGGCGGCTCCTGGTCTGAATTCAGGAATACCCGATCTCCGTTTCTGGTTTGCTGCCTTGTCGGCAGACTACGAGAGGCAACCTCGTGTCACGGAGAGTATATAAGACTTTTTCGGCTAAATGCAACCACATTTCAAAATTTATGCGGTTGTGCGCCTTGCCGCATATATTTTTTCTGAAAAAATCGAAAATGTGCGGAAAAGCGCATGGCCGGAAAGGAAAAATACTCAGTCCATATTTTCCACAGGACGCCTTTCTTCCACATCGGGGAAAAAGTTCGGATCGTCCTTGTGTTCTGCATCGACGAACAGTGTGCAGAAACACGCGCCGTAATCGCGGATATCGTCATCCCGATACACGCAGGGGCAGACAATATCCTTGTCCTTTTCCAGAGACGTTGCGAGGCGGCATGGACAGCAGAGATAACCGTATCTCTGCTTGTTTTCCAGCAGGCTTTCCGCCGTGGCAAGGCAATGTTCCTCGTCGGCGTGCAGGAAATAGCCTTTCTGCTCAGCTGTTGCCTTGAGAACTTTCAGCAATGACTGCGGAGTCATGAAAGAGCGCCTCCCTCAGAAGTTGTTCGCGGAAACCGACGACGACCTTGCCGCCCGGCAGCACGATAGTGGGAAACGAACCGCGCGGATTGTAGGAACGAACTTTGTCCATGAGATCCGTGCGATCCTTGCCGTGGAATTCATCAACGTAAAGCAGGTGATACTTTGCGTCGTTGGAGTCGAGATATTCCTTCGTTTTTTTGCAATGACGGCAGGTTGTCAGCGCAAACATGAAGGGCAGACCGTCTTCGCCCGGGGTATCGGAAAGTCGGAGCAGTTCCTTCTGTTCCGGGGTAAGCGCAGGAATTTCTTCCGGCTGGGCTGCGCCGGAGCCGCTGCTTTTTGATTTGCGGAGGAAGAACAGCGCCAGAACGGCGACAATCACGAGAACTGCAACGACAATGACGGTAGTATTCACGGTGTTCCTCCTGGGTGGGACAGGCTCATATCGCGCCGGCAGGCGCGGCGGCATGTCAGAGATACTCCATCTCGCAAAGTGTTTCTAGCACAGATGTCGGATAAAAGCCAGACGGAGGGAGGGGGGAGAAGACCTTGTCCGGACATTTATTTATGCGCGGCATCAGGAGGCGAAGACGTGTCGGATGAATGTTCCGTCGGGCGGACTGTACGGAAGAGGCTTCGGAAGGGAAGGAGCTTCGGAAGCTCCCTGTCCGGAGGAGACTTTCTACTTTCCGGCGTTCCGTAAAGAGGATAGATCGTTATGTGTTGGATCGGGAGCAATATCCTGCGGAGGGCTGTTCGGAGCAGCGGGCGTGTTGCCGGAAGGAGCGAGAGTATGGTTCTGACCCGCAAGGTTGCAAATTCGGAGCGCAGGAGCGGAAATACATCGGAAGCCCGGGAGGACATGATTGCCGGGCCTGTGGGGAAAACCTTTCTCCGCTATGGCGTTCCCTGGGCGTTGAGCATGGTTGCGACGGGTTCGGCTGCGGTCGTGGACGGTATTTTTGTGGGACGTTTTGCCGGAGCGCAGGCTCTGGCGGCGGTCAATCTGGCCGCGCCGATCTGGTGTCTGGTTTCCGGACTCGGCTTCACGCTGGTGACCGGAGGCTCGGTTCTGGCCGGGCGGTATATGGGAGAAGGCCGCTACGAAGAGGCTTCCGCCCTGTGCATCAAGATTTTCATGACGCTGCTTGCGCTCATCGCGCTGACCTGCGGAATCATGTACGCTCGCCTTGAAGATGTGCTGACCTTTCTGGGCGCGGGAGACGGGGGGAAACTGCGCGGACTGTGCCGGGAATATCTTGAGATCGTCCTGCTGTGTTGTCCGGTATTTCCTCTGAGTTATGGACTGTCCTATTTTATCCGGGTGGATGGAAGACCTCTGCTTGCCAGCGCGGGCCCGGGCATTGCCGCCGGGTGCAATATTCTGCTGGATGCGCTGCTGGTGGGATATGCCGGTATGAGCGTCCGGGGAGCGGCTCTGGCTACCGTGCTGGCCTATCTGGCGGCCTGTCTCGCGTTGATCGGGCATTTTTTTTCGGCTCGTTCCCGCTATATCCGCCCGCGTCGGCTCGGCGGCTGGAAGGAAGTGCTGGGGGCGGCATGGAACGGCGCGTCGGAATTTGTCAATGAGGTGTCGACGGGCTTCATCGTGCTGCTGTTCAATCTCATGCTCATGGAGAGTGTGGGGAGCAACGGCGTGGCGGCCTTTACGGTGGTTGCCGCGGCCAGTCTGCTGGGCATGAATCTGCTCTACGGCATAGGGGATTCCCTTGCTCCGCTTGTCAGCGTGAACAGGGGGGCGAAAAATTTCGTCAGAATGGATGCCTTTCTCCGGGCGGCGCTGATTACCGCATTCGGCACAGGTTTTGCCTTTTTTCTTGTGCTGACCTGCTTTCCGGAAGCTCTGGCGGATCTGTTTCTCCCGGGAGACAGGGAAACGGCGCATATAGCCCGCAGTTTCGTTCTGGCCTGGCGCTGGGTTTTTCCTCTGGCTGCCCTGAATATGGTGCTGGCCTCCTATTTTACGGGAAGGCAGTGGGCGGCAAGCTCCATGCTTGTGGCCGCAAGCCGGAGCTTTGTTCTGCCGCTGATTATGCTTGTCGTTTTGCCCCGCCTTCTCGGCGATCAGGGAATTTTTTACGCGACTTCTGCTGCGGAAGGTCTGACGCTCTGTCTTGCCGCGGCCCTGTTCTGGCTGGGGCGTCGTCGCTGTTCTTCTGCCGGACGGGCCTGCTGAACGGTCTGTCCTTCCGTCCGGATTGTTCGCCGGGACGGGGAGGTACGGCATTTTTCCGGAAAAGCGGCAGAATCAGCGCGCCGGATTTGCGATCCCGCTGCGGGGAGGGAATATTTTCCACTTCGCAGAGTGCGCCGGGGGGCAGCCGGGAGCAATCGGGCACAAGAGCCAGACCTCTGGATGTGCATGCGTAGCGGGCGCGGCCGGGATAACCGGGCAGGACGAAAGGTTCGGAAAGCAGCCGTGCGTTCAGCGGCTCCGTCCGGGAGGGAGCGACGGGCGGAACGGGACGATCCGGCTTGTGCAGCAGCAGAAACGAGAGGCTTACGCTTTCCTTGTCCATGCCTGCGCTGCGGGAGAGCGTTTTCAGTTCTTCCGGCACGTCGGATGCCGGAGCGTTGACGTGGCACCAGGCCGAACAGCCGGGCCTGTCCAGAGGGCAGCCTTCACGGTGCGGGCAGGGCGAGAGGGGAATGAGAAGCGGGGAGTCATCCTCTTCATCAGGGCAGTCCGCATGATCCGGGGAGGCGGCATCCGGAGCGGGGGACGTTTCGCGCTCTTCGGGGGCGTCGTCTTCCATGTCGTCCGGGTCGTAAAGAAACTCTCTTTCTTCATCCAGAGACAGAGCGCGCAGGCTGCGGATCAGTTTTGCGCCCTGCCGGGTGCCGGGTTCAAGGGCGAAAAGAAAACCGCCGGGGAGCAGAGCGCGCGCCGCTTCTGCCGCGAAGGATTCCAGCCGCTCCTGCCATGCGCCGGGTTTACGGCTTTTTTCTTCCATTTCATTGAGAACGTTTCCGGCGGAGATCAGCCAGGGGCGTTCTTTCAGGCGTCGCATACTCTGTCCGAAGGGGGCGCGCAGGAGGCGTATGTCCCAGGGAGAGGAGGGATCCAGTTCTCTGCGCAGGGCGTTGAAGATATCGCGGCCGAGATGCAGGGGATGCAGGGCCGAGTCAATACAGAGTACGGTCAGCGGCGCGGCGCGGAAATCGGGTCTGCCGAGCCACAGGGCCAGCGGCAGGGTCAGAGGTCCAGAACCCAGATCTATTACGAGAGCGCGTGGTTTTTTTTCGGAAAAATCCGGCAGGCTCAGAGGCAGTGAGGGAAGAAGAGGAAGCAGCCGGATCAGGTTCCACGGCAGAAAATACCGCAGATAGGCCGAAGTAAGACGCGGAGTACTCCAGTAGGGCAGCGAGAGATCGGCGCGATCGGTGGTGAGCAGTGCGGAGAGTTCACGGCAGGCGGCCGGCAGTTCGCGTCGCCTTGCCGCCGTCAGCGGCATGACGCCGTCCAGTATGCGGGGCAGGAGTTGCAGGCCTCTGCGCGCGAAAGCATCCATTCCGGGGAAGAGCGGCAGAACCTTGTCGCGAACGGCAGGACGCGGCTTCCATGCGGAGTTTTTTTTCTCTTCAGAATTCCGGCGCGGGAAGGAAGGTCTTTTTTCTTCATCTCTCCGGCGGGGGCGGGAAATTTCCGGACGGGAGACTTCCCCTCTATGTTCTGTGCGCGCGCTTTCTGCGCGGGGGGGACGGCCGTTTGTCTTCATGGCTGAATCCTTTTCGCGTGGGCTATGGCCGGGGAAGAACCGGCTGATCGAAACGCATGTGCCGGACGTACTGTTCATGGAAAGACGGCGATTCGGCCAGCGGCAGGGCCTGAGCGTTCCGGCAGAGGTCGGAAAGTTCGGCGCGCAGCGCGTCCGGGCCGATGCCGTCATGGCCGCGCAGCAGAAAGGCCGCGCCTTGCAGAGAGGTGTTTCCGGCCGCCCGGGTTTTCGACTCTGAAAGAGGAAGGAGAAAGCCGAGTCGGCCGAGAGCTTCAAGAGGCGCATGTACGCCGAGCGCACCTGCAAGCATGATTTCCTCCAGATCGACGGCAGTCAGATCCGCCGCGGCCAGCAGAGATTCCACTGCGAGCGAGAAGGCCGCCTTGACCTTGAGCAGATTTTCCACATCCGAGGCTGCGAGGAAAAGCCCGTCGGGAAGGCGGAGTACCGGCTCTCCCTCTTCCGAATCCAGCGATGCGGCCAGACGCGCACGCAGAAAGGCCAGAGGATGGGGCGTCCTGTTTTCCGGATGGAAATGTCCGTCGGCGTCCAGCAGCCCCAGAGAAAGCAGCAGCCGGATCAGAGAGAGGTAGCCCGCGCCGCAGATATGATGCGGCCGGGTATTGCCGATGACGTGTGGAACCAGCCCGGAAGGCGAGGCATGAAAGGCTGTCGCCGCACCCTCTCCGGCCATCCCGCCGCAGCGCAGTCCTATGCCTTCCAGCGCAGGCCCGAGCGGAACGCTGGCCAGAAGAGGGGGCTTTCCGGCGCGCAGCAGGGCAAATTCTCCGTTGGTACCCATATCGGCCAGCAGCAGGGGAAGCCTGTGTCCGGAATGCAGGACGGCGCAGAGCCCCGCGCTCAGATCTCCTCCGACAAAGGGAGCCGGAAGAGGGGGAATCCACAGCGGAGGAAATCCGGGAAGATTGACGTATTCGTCGCCGTGAAAGTTCAGCGTATAGGGGGCGGAGCGCAGCCCCGAGCTGTCCAGACCGAGGGCCAGCAGCGTCATGGCCGGATTGGCGGCAAGGCAGAGTTCCCGCACCTGCATGTTCTGCGAAGTCAGGCCGGAGATGATTCCGGCAAGGGCGTTCCGTACGCTGTCGCGCATGAATGCCGCGCCGGACTCCGTGGATGCGGCGGCCAGACGCGCCATGACATCCGTTCCCGCTCCCATCTGGGGGTTGAGCTGCCGGCCCTCGGCCAGAACGTTCCCTGCCTCGTCCAGAGCCTCCCACACAAGGGAGGTGGTGCCGAGATCCACGGCGAGCCACACGGGAAGAGTCTTTTCCGGGGTCCCGGGAAGCGGGGCCTTTTCTTCCGGCGGCAGATATTCCCCCGGAAGGGGCGGGATACTCAGCTCCATGGAATTTTCGGCATCGTGACAGCAGGCCAGACGCAGCCCGGAGGAAATTTCTTCCTGATCGAGCATGTCCCGTTCCCGCGGGGTAGGGGCGGGAGGGGAGGAAAGAAAACGCACCCGGCACAGACCGCAGTGTCCTATGCCCGCACACAGCGGACGCGGAGGAAGATGACCGCGCCCCCAGAGGAGCGTGGCGAGATTCGTGGAGCCTTCCGGGACGGAGATGTCAAATTCCCGGCGCTCATCCTGTTCGATCGACGAGGCAGACAGATGGACGCGCATGCCCTGTTCTTGCCCATACTCTGCTGATTGGCAAGAAAAATTCCATGTTGTCGTGTTCTGGCATGTTTCTTGCTTAAATTTCGCGAATATAATGGACAGGAGGGGGCGGACCTTGACCCGGCCGCTGATTTGACGGAATATCGCCCGAATGTTCGGCACCAAAAGACGGGTGAGCTATGGATAAAATACTGGCCCAGGATGAAGTCGACGCCCTGCTTCGGGGCTTGTCCGGCGGAGAGCTTGAAACGGAGACGGATATTCCGGAAGATGATTCCGGCATTGTTCCCTTCGATCTTGCCAATCAGGATCGTATTATTCGCGGGCGTATGCCGGTTCTTGAAATCATCAACGACCGCTTCGCCAGACTGTGTACCAATGCACTGACCAACGCGGTGCGCAAGCGCGTGGAACTGAACCCCATTTCCATCGATATGACCAAATTCGGGGAATTCATGCGTTCCCTGCCCGTGCCGACCAGCATCAACATTTTCAAGATGGAACCCCTGCGCGGCAATGCGCTGATCGTCGTGGACGCCCGTCTTGTGTTTTCGCTTGTGGAAAATATCTTCGGCGGCATAGGTTCCCAGCCGAAGATCGAAGGGCGCGAGTTCACGCGCATCGAACAGGCCATTGTGGACAGGATCATCAAGATTGCCCTCCATACTATGGAGGACTCCTGGAGACCCGTACACGATATCAAGATGGAACTCGTGCGCTCGGAAATCAACCCGCAGTTCGCGGCCATTGTGCCGCCCAGCGACGTGGTTGTCGTGATCAATTTTGAAGTGGAGCTGGATTCTTCCATCGGCTCCATGATCATCTGCCTGCCTTACTCCACTATTGAACCCATACGCAGCAAGCTCAACGCCAACTATCAGACGGAACGTCTGGAAGTTGACCATGCCTGGGTCGGCCGCCTCAAGGATCGTCTCATGGAAACGCCGGTGGATTTGAAAATCCGCATGGGCGGCACGCAGATTACGGGCAATCAGCTGCTGCGCCTTCAGGTCGGGGATGTGCTGGTGCTGGATACGGACATAGAAGAACTGCTTCCCTGTACGGTCGCCGGGGTGGTGAAGTACTGGGGCATTCCCGGCACGGTGAAGTCAAACAAGGCCTTCCAGATCATCAAGAGCGAAGAACCGCAGTACGCATAGCCCGGCGCCGGGCTTCTTCCGCAGCGCAGTGCGGAGCCGGAACGGACACGAAAGACGAAAAGCCGTCGCTTCCGAAGAAGCGGCGGCTTTTGCCATAGGGATACCAAAGACATCGCGGATTCGGATCAATCCACATGTTTCTTAACGGCCGCGCTCAGTTTTTTATTATGGTTTTCTGAAAAAAAGAACGCGGAGCCGCGGACTTATCTGCTTCTGAAGCGATCCCAGCCGGAGGAAGAGGCATTGCCGGAGGAGCCGCTGCCCGGCGTACTGCCGGACGAAGTTCCGTTCGAATTCGGCTGGTGTTCTTCCCGGCGGGAGCTGTCCTGTCTGTCCATAAGACGTTCCCAGCCGGAAGAGCTGCCCGCTGTGCTGCCCGAAGAGCCGCCGGAAGAGGCCTCGCGTTCGGAAGATGCGCTGCCGCCGAAACTGCCCCATCCTCCGGAACCGGGATTAGCGGAACCCGATCCGCCGGAAAAAGAGGAAGGCCCGGCGGAGCTTGAGGACTGGAGACCTTCTCCGGCCATCTGTTGCAGGCGGGCAATACGTTCCTGCATGGGGGGATGTGTGCTGAACAGATTGGCCATGCTCATGCCGGAAAAGGGGGAGACGATGAACATGTTTTCCGTGGACGGATTCCCCTGCATGGGGATGCGCTGACTGTACATCGTCAGTTTGTTCAGCGCAGAGGCCAGAGCCAGGGGGTCGCGGCAGAGTTCCGCTCCTGTGGCGTCGGCCTTGTATTCCCGCGTGCGGGATATGGCCATCTGGATCAGCGTGGCGGCAATGGGCGCGAGCAGAGCCATAAGCAGCATGGCAAGAGGATTTCTTCCTTCTCCGTTTTCATCCCTTCCGCCGAAAATGGCGGCAAACTGCGCGAAGTTGGCAATGGCGGTAATGGCCGAAGCCAGCACGCCCGCCACGGTCTGAATCAGAATATCGCGGTTTGCGACGTGGGCCATTTCATGGGCGAGGACGCCGCGCAGTTCGCGGGGGGAAAGCAGATGCATGATGCCTTCCGTCACGGCAACGGCGCTGTTTTCCGGATTCCTGCCCGTGGCAAAGGCATTCGGGGCTTCCTGCGGGACGAGATAGACCCGCGGTTTGGGAACGCCCGCATTGGCGGCGAGTTCCTCCACGATCTGATGGAGCATGGGGGCTTCCTGCGGAGAAAGTTCCCGCGCGCGGTACATGGAAAGAACGATTTTGTCGGAATACCAGTAGCTGCCGATGTTCATCACCAGAGCGAAGGCGAGGGCGATCATGATCCCCCCTCTTCCGCCCACGGCCCCGCCGAGTACGATAATAAGGCCCGAAAGCAGGGCCAGCAGCGCTACGGTCTTGAATTGGCTGGTCATGCGTAAGACTCCGTATAAGGTTCTATATGTTCCCATGATAGGGATTACGGGGCAAAAGGCAAGCGCGGATATCCGGGAGAGCCTGCCTGCTGGCGAAATATCCCACTTTCATTCCGCTTTGCACGGTTCTTGTGGGCTTCATGGAAAGCGACGGAGGAATCTGCCTCCCCGGCGTCCCGCGGGGCTTTTCCGCAGTACAATTTCCGGGGGAGGAAAGTTGCGGAGCTGCTGTACGGACAGAGGAGAAGAGGCGTTGCCCGGCGTTCCGCCTTTCCGCAGTGTCAAAAGGATCAGCGAGGATTCGGCTTGTGCGGCCGTTTGCAGGTCTGTGAAGCCCCGAGAGAGACAGTCTGAACAATGCGGCGGAGCAAGAGCGGAACGGAGGGTGCGGAGGCCGATCGTCTTGTCGGAGGCGTTTTCCCTGCCGGATGCTGCTTGCCAAGTCGGGGAGGGAAGGCTACACACGGGGGATGAAAAAATGTATGTTTGCGGCGGCGAGCCTGCTTTCCGTGCTGCTCGCCGTGTTGCCCTGTCCGGCGAAAGAGTCCGCACAGGAAAGGGAAGCGGATCTGTCCGTCATGGCCGGAGAAATGATCATGACGGGATTCCGGGGGCAGAGTCTGGAAGAGAATGCCGCGCCCCTGCGTGCGCTGCGCGAGGGGAAGATTGGGGGCGTCATTCTGTTTGCCAGAGATATTGAAACCAGAAAAGTGCGCAATATCGTCTCTCCAGAACAACTGTCCGCACTGACGGCGCAGCTCGGAGCGGCGGGGCAGTCCGGGCCATGCGCTCCTGCCTGGATTGCCGTGGATCAGGAAGGCGGCAAAGTTCGGCGTCTTTCCTCTCATAATGGGTTTCGGGACTGGCCTTCCGCTCTTGAAATGGGCAGACATCCTTCCCAGCAGACCTGGGAAACGGCTCTGAACATGGGGCTGATGCTGGTCGGCATGGGGATTAACCTTAATTTTGCCCCTTCGCTGGATCTGCACGATCCGGACAGCCCGGCCATAGGTCATATGGAGCGCGCCTTTTCCTCCGATCCGACAAGCGTAGCCGAACACGGCGCAGCCTTTGCCCGGGGGATGAGGGATGCCCGTATCGTCTGCTGTTACAAGCATTTTCCCGGACACGGCAGTGCGAAGGGCGATACCCATAACGGCAGCGCAGATATCAGCGCAAGCTGGTCGGAGCGCGAACTGGAACCGTTTAAAGCCCTGTTGGCCGAGAATATGCCCGCCATGGTCATGGTGGCGCACGTCACGCTGCGTCAGATGGATGACAGACCCGCCAGCCTCTCGCAGGTTGTGATAAGCGGGCTGTTGCGCCACAAGCTCGGCTTTCAGGGGGTGGTCGTCACCGACGATCTGGATATGGAGGCTGTGGCGGCCCGCTATTCCCTGAAGGAACGTATCCGGCTTGCCGTGGAGGCGGGAGCGGATATTCTGCTGTTCGGCAATAATCTTCATTATGAGGAAGACCTGCCCTTCCGTGTGCATGATACGCTCATGGAACTGATAGAAGAGGGGAGCATTTCTCCGGAGCGGATACGGGAATCCTATATCCGTATCCGGGCGCTCAAGGCTTTTATTGCTGATGATGGCGGGAGGTAAGGAGCGTGCATATCGTATTGTTTGAACCGGAGATTCCTCCGAATACCGGAAATATCGCCCGGCTTTGCGCCGGAACCGATACGCCTCTGCATCTCATCGAACCGCTGGGCTTTTCTCTGGAGGATCGCTATCTCCGGCGTGCGGGGCTGGATTACTGGCCGCATGTGCGCCTCCGGGTATGGCGCAGCCTTGAGGAATATCTTGCGACGGAGGGGCCGGAAGGCGGGGCGGGCAGACGTCTGGTGATGACCAGCGCCAGAGCTTCGGAACAGTCCGTTCCTGTGCATCGCTTTCCCTTCGAGGCGGAAGACGCACTTGTGTTCGGCCCGGAAACCCGGGGTCTGCCGCCTGAAGTGCTGCAACTCTCGGAATGCAGAATACGCATTCCCATCAACGACAATATCCGCAGCCTCAACCTGTCCACCGCGGCCGGGATCGTGCTGATGACAGCACTGGCCCGGACAGGCGGACTCGAGGCATGGTAGGAGACAGCATGAATATATCCACGCTTGTATGGATGGTTCCCCTGGCGGCGATATTGGAACTGGGCTTCCGTTATCCGCATATTCCTCACCCTGTTTCCCTTGTGGGCAATATGCTCGACGCGCTGGAAAGCCGTCTGAGGCCGCTTGCCGTCAAACTCGGCGGAAAGAGCGGCTCCACGCTTGCCAACGGGGAATTCCGGGCGGGATTTCTGGCCCTGATTGCGGCCGTGCTGGCGTCCTGGATTGCCGTCTCGCTGTTGGGCAGGCTTCCTTTTTTCGGGATGTGGATACTGCTTTTCCTTTGTTATGCAGGGCTGGCTCTCGGGCATCTGCTGCGTGTCGGGCGCAAGGCTCTGGATGCGCTGGAGAAAGGCAATATCGAGGAAGGTCGTCTGCGGGTAAGTCATCTGGTCAGTCGGGATCTGCGCGAAGCGGATACCCGGGATATCTATCGCGCACTGGCGGAAAGTCTGGCGGAAAATTTCAACGACGCCTTCATTGCCCCGCTGTTCTGGCTCTGTCTGTGCGGCCCTGCGGGCTTATGGGTATACAAGACGGTCAGTACGGCGGACTCCATGTGGGGATATCGCACGCCGCGCTGGGAGTATTTCGGCAAGACGGCCGCACGGGCGGATGATGTTCTGGCCTTCATTCCTGCGCGTCTTTCCGCACTGCTGCTCTGGCTTACGGCCTACGGCATGGGCGGGAGTACCCGTACCGAGTTATGGCCCGGCTGGCGTATTCTGCGCGCTCAGGCCCGCAGCATGTCCAGCCCCAACGCGGGCTGGCCCATGGCCGTTGCGGCCTGGATGCACGGCGCGGTCATGGGGGGGGCGACCGTCTATCACGGAAAGGTTGTCGACAAGCCCTTGCTGGGGCCTTCCCCCCTGGCTCTGGATGACGCCTCATGGACTCCCGGAAAGATCAGAGGCCTGATGTTTCATCTGTTTGTCGCCGGACTTGTGGGGATGATCCTTGCCCTCTGCATCCTCATCGCGGCCTTGTGGCTTTAGCGCATTGTTGCCTTGAGCATGCTTCCGGAGTCAGACACGGCAAGACTCCGGTGCGGCAGTGAGGTTCCGGTGCGGTGCGGGGGCAGGGGGAAGGCAGAGGGCCTTTTTCCTGCTCGGATTTTCCGCTTTCCAGCGCAGTTTTTCCGCAGAGGCCCCGTCCTCTTCTGTCTGCTCCCGTCTGGCTCCCGTCCGGGGGTATGCCGGGGGCGCGGTATCTGCCGCTGTGTTTCAGGCATCTGTCTGCAATGCGTCAAGCAGCGCACGGGCCGCTCTCCGGGCCGAACCCGGGGAGCCGCATCTTTCGCGCAGTTCCCTCATGTCTTCGGCCATGCGCGCAAAATATTCCGGATTCTTCAGCCAGGAGCGGATGCGTCCTGCCAGAGCTGCCGGGCTGGCGTCTCCCTGTATGTGTTCGGGAAAGGCCTCTCTGCCCAGTATGAGATTGGTCAGGCTGATCCATCTGACTTTGACCACCCGGCGGCCGATGGCATAGGAAAGAGGGTTCAGTCTGTAGGCCACGAGGGTGGGGACGCCGGCAAGTCCGCTTTCCAGCGTTGCGGTGCCTGAAGCCGACATCAGACACTGACAGCTGCGCATGAAGGCATAGCGTCCTTCCGGTTCCGCCATGTGCAGCGGAGCCGCCCCCTGCCAGAAAGCGCGCAGATAGTCTTCCGTAAAGTGCGGCGCACGGATGCAGTGAAAAGACAGATGAGGGAATTCGCGCAGCAGCAGAGCCGCCGCCGCAGAAAAAACGGGGAGAAGGCTTTCCACCTCTTTTTTTCTGCTTCCCGGCATCAGGCCGATGCGCCCCTCTTCGGGCAGGATATGCCGTATATGTTCATAGTCGACAAGATCCACAAGCGGATTGCCCACATAGTCCACGGACATGCCGTGCGCCCGATAAAAATTCACCTCGAACGGCAGAATGGATAATATTCTGCGGATATGCTGTTTAAGAAAGGCAATGCGCCCCGTTCTCCAGGCCCATACTTTCGGGGGGATGAAGTAGTACACGGGAATATGCAGACTCCCGGCGATCTTCGCCACCCGGAAATTGAATTCCGGCGCGTCCACCAGCAGCACGGCGTCCGGCTTCTCCTGCTCCATCGCCCGCCGTATGCGCCGGAGTATGCCGGGAATCCGGGGAAGAATTCCCAGAACTTCCACCACGCCCATGACGGAGAGTTCCTCAATGCTGAGGATATTGCGCTGCCCGGCCTGTTCGAGCCTGTCCCCTCCCATGCCGACGGCTTCAAGGGGCAGGTTGCGGCCGTCGCATTCAAGACGCAGGGCATGAAGCAGTTCCGTAGCCTGAATGTCGCCGGAAAGTTCTCCGGCGCTGATCCACAGCTTCATGACTTCTTGCCCGGAATTTCATCGGCATAGATGCCGAACACATAGTCCCGCAGAGCCTGCGGCCAGGGACGCGGGGTTATGCCGGTCAGCTCCGTAAGGCGCGAGGTGGAAAGCACGGAATAGGAAGGTCGTTTTGCCTTCTGCGGCCACTGCTCCGAGGGAATGGGCTGAATGCGCACGTCCGGATTGATCAGTTCGATGGCTTCCGCGGCCAGCTCGCACCAGCTTGCCTGCCCGGCGTTGACGGCATGGAGTATGCCGGATGCCCGCCTTGTTGCCAGCTCAAGGCTCATGTCGGCAAGATCCACGGTATAGGTGGGAGAGCCAACCTGATCGTGTACCACGGTAATGGAATTTCTGGTGTCCTCACGGCTGGCCAGATCCAGCATGACGCTTACGAAATTGCGGCGTCCGGGGCCGAAAAGCCAGGCTGTGCGAATCACGCAGCAGTTGGGAAGATCGAGCGCGGCAAGCGCCTGCTCGCCCGCAAGTTTGCTTGCGCCGTACACGTTGAGGGGGTCCGGGCTGTCTTCTTCGGTATAGGGAGTGCGTTTTTTACCGTTGAAGACAAAATCGGTACTGAAGTGAATGAGATGCGCGCTCGAGCCGCGCGTCATGCCGCCGAGCAGCGAAGGGAAGGTTCTGTTCAGGGCGCAGGCCTTTTCCTTTTCGCTTTCCGCAAGATCAACGGCGGTATAGGCTATTCCGTTGAAAATATAGTCCGGATTCATGCGTCCCAGAGCATCTTCAAGAAAGGCCGGGTCCGTCACCGGGCCGTTTTCGCGTCCGAGCGTGCGGACGTTCCAGCCTCTGGATAGTGCGGCGTTGACCAGAGCCTGACCCAGCATGCCCGTGCCGCCGCCGAGAACCAGCGCCAGAGGGGTTGACGTATGGCTGTTGTCCGGACTTTCGGCGGATGCTGCGGAAGAGGAGAGGAGGGCTGTCATAAGCGTTCTCCGTACCAGAGTTTTTCAAAGTCGCGGTAAGCGCCGGATTCCACCTGTCGAACCCATTCTTCATGGTTTTCGTACCAGCGTACCGTTTCCTGAAGGCCGGTTTCAAACGTCTTTTGGGGCGCAAAGCCAAGCTCGCGCGAGGCCAGAGAATGATCCATGGCATAGCGCAGATCGTGGCCCGGGCGATCCTTGACGAAGCGGATCAGGCTTTCGTCCCGGCCGGTGAGGCGCAGAATTGCTCGGACAACTTCCAGATTGGTGCGCTCCGCGTCGCCGCCGAAGTTGTAGACCGCGCCGGGACGGCCCTTTTCCAGAGCAAGCAGGACTCCGCGGCAATGATCTTCCACATGAATCCAGTCCCGCACGTTGCTTCCCGTTCCGTAGACGGGCAGAGCTTCTCCCCTGCGGGCGCGTTCCGTCATCAGAGGAATGAGCTTTTCCGGAAACTGGTAGGGGCCGTAGTTGTTGGAACAGCGGGTGATGACCACATTCTGGCCGAAGGTTTCGTGAGCGGCCCGGACCAGCATGTCCGAGGCGGCCTTGGATGCGGAATAGGGGCTGTTCGGAGCAAGGGGCGTATCTTCGCGGAAGCGGCCCTCTGCCCCGAGCGTTCCGTACACCTCGTCCGTCGAGACATGCACCATGCGGGGGATGTTCGCCTGTCTGGCACAGTCCAGAAGCACCTGCGTTCCGAGGACGTTGGTCGTCACGAAGGGCGTTGCGTCCGTGATGGAGCGATCCACATGGCTTTCCGCCGCAAAATGGACAAGGGCATCGGGTTTTTCCTGCTCAAGAAGCGAGGAGACCAGCGCGCGATCCGTGATATCGCCTTTGACGAAACGGTGACGGGCCGCCTGATCCGGGGGCAGATCCGCAAGATTGGCAAGATTGCCCGCATAGGTCAGCTTGTCGAGGTTGACGATTTCCGTTTTCTCATCCTGCCCGAGAACAAGCCGGATGAAGTTCGAACCTATGAATCCGCATCCGCCGGTGACAAGAATTCGCATGCTTATTTCTCCTGCGTGCCGGAGTTTTCCGCGCCGTTCCGCGTTTCGTCGGTCTGCTTCGCCGCTTCCGGTCTGGTTTTGGGGAAAAGATAGGAATAGCGCACGGCGAGCGTGTCGGTACGTTCGACCAGCTTTGCCGCGACGTCGTCCACCTGATCCGGGGTCAGCACGCCCACTTCGCGGGCAAGATAGTGACGCAGGGTGTTTTCCTTCAGGGAAAAGACCCATACGACGGAATAGGCGGAACCTACCGAGGGGCGATCCTTGAATTCCGAGGTTGACGAAATCAGAATGCGGAACTTGGGTATATCCTGCTCCTGAAGCTGAAACAGACTGCTGCCGTTGAGCAGCTCCTTGAGACGGGTAGACAGTCTGGCTCCAAGGGCGTCTTCTCCTTCATGCTCCACGGAAACGGGGCTGTTGCGCGGCGTTATGGGCATGGGGTTGTCCGGAAGAGCCGTGCTTTCCGCCGCACGGGCAAGCGGCGCGGCGGCGTTGCAGAGCAGCGCTGCGCACAGAACAGGGAAGGCAAGACGGCAAAGAGGACGACACAGAGTTGAGGCAAACATGAAATCTCCTTGTGATCTTCAAGGCTGTATCCGGCGCAAAGCCGCCGGTATTTTGAGGATGGAAAACACCTTATGAACAGGAGAAAAAGTGAGTTGTCGCAGAAGGCCCGCTATACCTTTTGCGGCCCGATGAGAAAGGCCTCGTAGGTAAACAGGCGCGAACGACCTTCCCTGAACGCTTCCTCCGTTACGGTTTCGGGCGGAAGCCCGGCCTTGCGCCGCAGGGCTTCCAGAGTCTGAGACAGATTCCAGCCCTGTTCCGGCGGAACCTGCGGCAGAAAGACCGCCGATCGCCCCAGAGCTTCCAGTTTGACGCCATGGCGTCCCAGTTCGATGTCTTCAGGGGCCGCGGGACTGAGAGGGCCGAGTACGGAAATGTCAAGTTCCAGATCCGGAACTTCCGCGGCACGCAGAGGAGAAAAACGATAGTCGGAAAAGGCCGCCGCCCAGCCCATGCGCAGTACGGCGAGAGCAAGCGGCATGACGGGTTCCATCAGACCTATGCAGCCGCGCAGCATGGGAACGCCCGTAGCGGTTCCATGCAGGGTGACGAAGGCCCCGGACGGCGTCAGCAGCCGGGGAACCCGGGCCTGCGCCGCAAGAAGCGTCTGCTCCATGGCGCGGGAGTCCGGTTCCCCGTCTCCGTTGAGAAAGGCAAAGTCTTCGGGCAGAGGCAGACGCACCCCCCGGCGTATGGAGGCGCGGGCACAGTCCAGCAGAAAGTGTTCTTCAGCTTCCGTCAGAGGCAGGGAGAGACCGGACATGAAAGCCTCCTAAAAACCTTCTTCCAGCGGGGGCCAGACAAGAACGTTTTCCGCAACGGCCGCGTTCGCCCTGCGGCTGCCCGGCTTCAGGAAGACGCGCCGTCCCCTGATTTCCAGCCGTTTTTCCGCCAGCCACTGCAACGCCTGCGGATAAATGCGGTGTTCCAGCACATGAATGCGGTTTTGCAGTTCGTCCGCACTTTCCTCCTGCATGACGGGCAGACAGGCCTGCACGATGATCGGGCCGCAATCCATCTCCGGACTGACGAAGTGAACCGTGCAGCCGGTGAATCTGACCCCCCAGTCGTGCGCATCCGCCGCGCCGTGAACTCCCGGAAAGGAGGGGAGAAGCGCGGGATGGATATTGAGGACTCTGTTCGGAAAGGCGTCGAGAAAGGCGGACGTCACCAGCCGCATGTATCCGGCCAGCGCAACGGTGTCCGCTCCGGCCGCGCGCAGGGCGGCGATCACCTCCCTGTCGAAGGATTCCCTGTCCGGAAAGCTTTTGTGATCGATGCAGAGGCAGGGCAGGCCGCGTCGTTCTGCCCGTTCGAGAACCTTTGCCCCCGGACGGTTGCTGAGAACCAGACGGATGTCCGCGTCCAGCGCGCCGCGTTCGACGGCGTCAAACATGGCCTCCGCATTGGTGCCGCTTCCGGAAGCAAGAATGGCAAGTTTGAGTCCCATGGTGTCTCCTCATGAACCCAGAGCAGCGCGTACCGCCCGGACAAGGCCGGGAATGGTGTATTCTTCCGGTTCGATATCGGGTTCAAGGCCCGCTTCCCGCAGAGTGGCGGACGTGATCGGGCCTATGCTGGCAAGTCTGGTTTCCGGATGTTCCTTCAGCAGTTCTGCCGGAAAGACGGAAAGAAAATTGCGCACGGTGGAGGAAGAGCCGAAGGTGATGCAGGAAAGCTTTCCTTCCTTAAGATCGTCGATCAGACGTTGCCTCAGCGCGGAGTTTTCCGCAGGCACCGTTTCATACGCCGCTACGACGTCCACGCTTGCGCCCGCCTTCGTCAGTTCGTCCGGGAGTACGTCGCGGGCCTTGAGCGCGCGGGGAAGAAGGATCTTCTTTCCTGCCACGCCGTCGGCAATCAGACCCTCGGCGGCACATTCCGCCACATGGCGGGAGGGAATGAAGTCCGGACGCAGGCCGAGAGCACGCAGACTGTTCCCCGTTGCCGGGCCGATGGCGGCGATGCGGACGCCGCCGAAGGCGCGGGCGTCCAGCCCCAGTTCTTCCAGCTTCCGGGCAAAAAATCTTACGCCGTTGGCGGAGGTGAACACCACCCAGTCATACGAGGCAAGCCGGGCAACGGCCTGCGTCAATGCCGAATCGTCCTGCATGGGGCGTATGGCAATGGTGGGGAACTGAATGACATGTGCGCCCAGTTCGGCAAACAGGGCCGCGCTTTCGCTGGCCTGTTCGCGCGCGCGGGTGATCACGATGCTGCGACCGAACAGGGGACGGCGTTCGAACCAGTCCAGCTTTTCGCGCATCCGCACCACCTGCCCGACCACAATGACCGAGGGGTTGGAAAATCCCTGTCGGACGGCCTCCTGCGGAAGCTCCCCGAGCGTGGAAACCAGGGAACGCTGATGATCCGTGGTGCCCCAGTGAACGAGGGCGGAGGGCGTTTCCGCAGACATGCCGGCCGCAATCAGATTGCGGGAAATTTCCGGAAGGTTCTTCATCCCCATGACGAAAACCAGCGTGGAGGCGCTGCGTGCCAGAGCGTCCCAGTTATGCACCGAACCGGGCTTTGTCGGATCTTCATGACCGGTGATCAGCGTTACCGAAGAAGCCAGCGTGCGGTGCGTCAGAGGAATGCCCGCATAGGCCGGCCCGGCTATGGTGCTTGAAATGCCCGGAATTTCCTCAAAGGGAATATTCGCGTTGAAAAGTTCTTCGCCTTCTTCGCCGCCCCGTCCGAAAATATAGGGGTCCCCGCCCTTGAGACGGGCAACGACCTTTCCTTCTCTGGCAAGCCGGATCAGAAGCTTGTTGATTTCATGCTGGGGGAGCGCGTGATTTCCCGCCTTTTTGCCCACATATATGAGTTCAGCGTCGGGGCGGGCGTGGGCGAGCAGATCTTCGCTGGAAAGAAAGTCATAGACCACGGCATCAGCCCGCTCGAGGGCGCGCAGTCCCTTCAGGGTAAGAAGACCGGGATCGCCCGGCCCTGCTCCGATCAGATATACGTACATTCCGCCTCCCGCAGAACTGTAAAGTTTCAGCGCACACTCTAGCCGGAAAGGTCTGCGGGGGCAAGAACCGCTTCCCGACTTATCCTGATGGATTGTGGCATTATTTTTGCATTTTGATGTCTCGATCTGCCTCAAACGGAGTCCGAATAACTCCCGGATTCAGACATACAGCGGCAGAATATTTGATATTTCTTGATTTATTTATGGAATAGCCCATGCGGGAGACCGTCAAAATATCGGCGCAGCATCGCCGTGGAGCCTGATGCCATGATCGAACGAACCGTAATGATACGCAACCATATTGAGCCTGGAGACGCGGGAGAGAGCGTTCGCAAGGCCATGGGGGCGACAAGGGATACGGGCGGTTTTGCCCGCGCACTCGGAGAACAGGCCTCATTCGGAAGCCCGGACTCCATCCTTCCTCAGGCCGGTGCGCTGGTAACGCCTTCGGCTCTGGGAGGTGTCTTCGGCAAGACGCTGGGGGAAAGGGCGGCGAGCGATCCGGCCCTTGCCGCCGCTCTCGGTCGGAGCAGCGCGGAGTCCAGGTCTGGCGGGACTCCTTCAGCGGGAGACGCAGGGAGTTCTGCCGGAGCCGCAGCCGCGTCCGGAGAGCAGGAGGAGCAGACGCAGGGCATTCCTCTGCGCAGGAGCAGCCGCATTTCACTGGACAGGGTTGCTCTGCCCCTGCGTCGCAGCAGCATGGCTCCGGGAATTTCTCTGTCCGCCGTCTCCGGCGGCATTTCTCTGGGAAGGAGAACGGGAGCCATTGCTCTTGACGAGCGTTCCCTGCGCACATTGAGCCGCGTGCGCGAAAAGTGCAGCGTGGAAGAAAAGCCCAGCTTTGACGAAGGGAGCCTGTCCGCTCGCTTCGAATCCGGAGGAGACGGTGCGGGGGCAATAGGATACGATCGCACGGGGGGCACTTCCTACGGATTGTATCAGATTTCCTCCCGTCAGGGGACGTTCGGGGAATTTCTGAAATATCTGGATGAGGAAGCTCCTTCGCTCGCCGAACGTCTGCGCGCTGCCGGCAATCCGAATACGGGCAATCGCTCCGGCTCCGTTCCGGAGGTCTGGAAGAGCATCGCAAAGGAAGATTCGCAGTATTTTGCTTCGCTGCAGCACGACTTTATCCGCAAGACGCATTTTGAACCCGTGGTGCGGGATGTGGAAAAGACCCTCGGCGTGAGAAAACTGTCCGAAGCCATGAAGGAAGTTGTCTGGAGTACTTCTGTCCAGCATGGCCCGAACGGAGCCAGACGTCTTTTTGCCCAGGCTGCGGAACAGGCCGGAAGCGAGGGCGGCAAGGTGGACGAACGGAAGCTGATTAAGGATGTGTACGCATTGCGGCGGGAGCAGTTCGGCTCTTCCGAAAGAGCGGTGCGCGACGCCGTGCAGCGTCGCCTTGACGAAGAAAGGGAACTTGCGCTGGCCATGGTGGGAAAAAAGGGCGGCAGCGTCCTTGCCTGAATATCCGGGCCTGAATATCGGAATCTGAATATCCGGAGAGCGGAGTTTGCTCTCCGGAATGTTTTTATCGCCGGAAGCATCCGTCAAACGCTTGTTCCGGCCTCTGCGGAGAAGGTCGAACGTCGGCCTTCTCTTTTTTTCGTCTTCCGACTGCCTTGCCGCCGTACTCCGCAGGCCGTTGCAGGCTGCAGAGCGCGCCGGGCCGGTGATGCCGCTGGCTGTTTTCAGCAGTTCACCATGCTGACGGCCAGTCCTCCCAGCGACGTTTCCTTGAATTTTGCGTTCATGTCCCGGCCGGTTTCGGCCATGGCGGCAATGACGGAATCCAGCGTGACCCGGTGATGCCACGGATTTTCCGTGGAGGCTATGAGATAGGCGTTGTATGCCTTGAGCGCGCCCATGGCGTTGCGTTCGATGCAGGGAATCTGGACATAGCCGCCCACGGGATCGCAGGTCAGGCCCAGATGATGTTCCAGCGCAATTTCCGCAGCGTTTTCCGTGGTTGCGGCGGAACTGCCCCGGGCATGGGCCACAAGCGCGGCCGCCATGGCCGATCCGACGCCGACCTCGCCCTGACAGCCCACTTCGGCCCCGGCAATGGCGGCGTTGTGCTTGGCGAGAAATCCCACCGCGGCGGCTGCCAGCATTCCTTCCCGCAGGGCCCTGTCGCCTACGACGAGATCGTGACGCAGGGCATGGAGAAGGGCGGGCATGACGCCGGAGGCTCCGCAGGTGGGAGCGGTGACGATGACCCCTCCCGCCGCATTTTCTTCCGCCGTGGCCATGGCATAGGCGTTGAGCTGGGCCATGAAGCGATCGCTGCGCAGCGGCATGGCTTTGCCCCGTTCATACAATTCCGCAGCCTTGCGCTGAACCCCCAGAGTACCGGGCAGGGCGCCGTCGCGCTCAAGACCGTGTCGCACGCTGGCAAGCATGATTTCCATGAGCGCATCGAGCTTTTCCAGAATGGCGGCCCGTCCCATGCCGGAGATTGCCATTTCGTTTTCCAGCATGAGTTCGTGTATGGCCAGACCTGTTGTCCGGAGGAGTTCACGCAGCTGGCGCATGTTGCGATAGCGGTGAACGGGAAGCCCTCTTTCCGGAGCCTTCCAGCCCTTCCACTGGATGAAGCCTCCGCCTACGGAATAATATTCGCGTTCCAGCAGGGGAGGCTCGCCGTCCCCGGAGGGCTTTTCCGGCACAAGGGAGATGATGAGCGTATTGCTGTAGGGAAAACTGTGCATGACGCTGTCGTGCGTGATGCGGGAGAGCGAAGCCCGTATTTCTCTTGTCCCGGCAAGAACGGTATGCTCGTGTTGTTTGTCTTCCCGAAGACGCTGTAAAAATCCGGGCGGACAGCTGGAAGGATCGTATCCGAGCAGTCCGGCCAGTACGGCGGCGTCGGTGCCGTGCCCTTCGCCCGTTGCGCTGAGAGAGCCGAAGAGCCGGACATGAAAAGCCAGAGGAATGTCCGTCGGCATTCGGGACAGCTCGTCCGCATGATCGCGGCAGAGCGAGAGAAAGTCGTGAGCGGCCTTCATCGGCCCTATGGTATGTGAGCTGGAAGGCCCCGGCCCGCTTTTGAAAAGATCAAAGATGGATGTTTCGATGCAGTCGGCATTGACGGACATGGCTGTTCCCGAAATAAGCGGTTAAATGTTTTCCGGGCGGAGTATGGCATTGCCCCTGCCGCCGCGCAAGAAGAATCCCGCCCGAAAGGGCAGGGGGGACGAAAGCCCTGTTCTCCCTTTGTCGGAAGGTGAGGGCGGAGGCCGGGCACGCTCCGGAGCGGGGGAGGAGCTTTGGAGAAGGTACTTGTTTTTTGAGGAATATTGAAATAGAATCCGGAAAGTTTTCCCTCGGGAATTCATCTTTGGCAAGAACTGCCCGGACAGGGCCGCTGCTTAATCCTGAGTACGGCGCCGTTCCCGGCAAGTTTGGAGGAGAGACCTATGCTCTTTATGTTCCTGGCTTATGCGGCCCTGATCGCTTGCGTAGCCATCATCGCGATGAAGTTCATCGGCTACCTGAAACACCCCCAGCACCTGCGCTGGGAACTCTATCCCGTGGCGCATGAAGAAGCTGACCGCGTGAAGTACGGTGGCAGTTATCTTGAAAAGACGAACTGGTGGAAGGAAAAGCAGCACGGTTCGACCATCGGAATGCTGAAAGGTTTTCTGCAGGAAGCTCTGTTCCTGCATGCCACCTTTGAACATAACCGCCCCCTGTGGTATGTCACCTATCCGTTCCACCTCGGTCTGTATGCGCTGATCGGCGCCTTTGTTCTCACGCTGCTTGTCTCCGTACTTATTGCGGCCGGCTTTACCGGCGGCTTCGTCAGTTTCCTCACCGTACTGCTTGCTCTTGCCAATTTCGTCGGCTTTGTCGGCGTACTCTTCGGCACGATCGGCCTCATCCGCCGTCGCCTTAATGACAAGGGCCTGCGCAAATACAGCACGCGCGAACACTTCTTCAACCTCGGCATGTTCGCCCTGTATGCGCTCATCGGACTTATTCTGGTGTTCCACGGCAGCGGCTATCTTGCTCTGAGCATGACCTTTGTCGGCGGCATGTTCATGTTCGACGCCACCCCCTTCTCCCTGGCCTTCGGGGCGGCTTCCGGCTCTCTGGCTTTCTTCTACGGTCTGTACATTCTGCTGACCTGCTTTATTCTTGTGTGGGTTCCCTACAGCTTCATGGGTCATGCCTTCATGAAGTATTTTACCTGGCATGACATCCGCTGGGGCGACACCCCGACTCAGGACAGTGAAACCATTCAGGCCAAGCTGCTTGAAGACCTGAATCGCCCCGTGAGCTGGAAGGCTCCCCACGTCAAGGGCGACGGGAAGAAGACCTGGGCCGAAATCGCCACCTCCACCGGCACGGACGACGCCTCCAAGGAGTAATCTGCAATGAAAATTGACGATATTAATTTCAACGACCTCGCCACGGAAGAAGGTCAGCTGACCACCGTCGACGTAAGCACGCTGAAAAAGCTGCCGGTGGACTACCGGACCTATGAATGGAAGCCCTATACCGACGCCCAGAAAGAAGAATTCTGCTGCATTCTGGACGACATGAACGTGCTTCAGATTCCTGTGCCGAAGACGCCCGAAGAAGAAGAGGAAATGGTCAACCGCTTCATCGACGGCGTGCGCAAGCTCTTTTCTCCGGACAATAACTGGACCTGCCTCGCCATGCTGGACACCAGCATGGATTACTGCGCCCAGTGCAACTCCTGCTCCGAAGCCTGCCATCTGTACGAAATGACCAACGGGCATGAAATGTACCGCCCGAATTTCCGTTCCGAAATCTTCCGCCGCATCTACAAGCAGTATGTGAAGAAGGAACCCTTTGCGAAGTGGCGTTACGGCGACATCCAGCTGAACTGGAAGATGGTTGCCCGTCTTGCCGAGCTTTCCTACCGCTGCAACCTGTGCCGCCGCTGCGCGCAGGTGTGCCCCATCGGGGTGGACAACGGTCTGATTGCCCGCGAACTGCGCAAGCTCTTCAGTCAGGAATTCGGCTGGGCTCCCCGCGAACTGCATGAAAAAGGCACGGTTCTCCAGCTTGAAAAAGGATCGTCCACGGGTATGACCAAGGACGTTGTGCAGGAAACCGTGGAATTCATCGACGAGGACTATGTGGAGTCCACCGGGTACGAATTCAAGACCCCGTGGGACGTGGAAGGCGCGGATATTCTGCTCATCCACAATGCCGGCGAAATGCTGGCCTGGCCCGACAACATCGCGGCTTTCTCCATCATCTTCGAGGCTGCCGGACTCTCCTGGACGTTGAGCAGCGAAATCGCCGGATACGATTCGGTCAACTACGGCGTCTTTTATGACGACGTGCAGGCCGCCCGCGTTGCCATCAAGCATGCGGAAGCCGCCAAGAAGCTCGGCGTCAAGCGCATCGTGCTGGGCGAATGCGGTCATGCCCACAAGGCTCTGACCGTCATTGCGGATCGCATCCTGCCCCCGGAACTGAATATCCCCCGCGAAAGCTGCTTCCCCGTGCTGCGCGACATCGTGCTGAGCGGAAAGCTCAAGCTCGACCCCAGCCGCAACGACTTCCCCGTCACGCTGCACGACCCGTGCAACCTGGTGCGTCTGATGGGCGTGGTCAAGCCCCAGCGCGACGTGCTGCACGCCATCTGCCCGCAGTTCCGGGAAATGACCCCCCACGGCGTGGAAAACTACTGCTGCGGCGGCGGTTCCGGCTTTGCCATCATTACCCGCAACAATGCGGAACAGTGGCGTATGAACGTTTCCGGACGTAAAAAGATGGAACAGATCCTCGGGGCCTTCTCCGAGTGCATGGATCCCTCCATCAAGAAGTATGTCTGCGCTCCCTGCTCCAACTGCAAGGGCCAGATTCGCGAACTTCTCGAACAGAACAACATGCTGGAACGGCACTCCATCCAGTACGGCGGACTTGTCGAACTCATCGTCAACGCCATGGTGGATGTGAAGCCGGGCTTCATCAAGTGGGAAGAAGAATAATTCCCTTTCCCGCGTTGAACTGACGCACAAGCTCATGACCGGGCCTCTTGCCGTATTTCGGGAAGAGGCCCGTTTTGTATCCGCTTTTCTTGACATGCGCCATGACGGGCGTATGTTTTTTCCGTCTCAGGGCGGGGTGAAAGTCCCCACCGGCGGTAAACCGGCACAGACCGGCAAGCCCGCGAGCGCGTTTCCCCGTGGGAAGGGCGCTGATCCGGTGCGATTCCGGAGCCGACGGTAACAGTCCGGATGGAAGAGATCGGTTTTTCCTTCGCCCTTTTTCCGGGCGGGTGCGCCTTTTCGGCGCCATTCCCTCTCCTCCCTGTCATATCGCCCTGATGCCTGAATCTTTTTCCGTAAGGAGAACGTATCATGCGTCAGTCTTCTCTTCTTGATGAATTCGGTTCCTCTGCGGAACGTGTTGCCGCAGCTCTTGAGGTATTGCGCGCGGGGCGCGGCGTATGCGTGGTGGACGACGAAAACCGGGAAAACGAGGGAGACCTCATTTATTCCGCCGAATTTCTTACAAAAGAGCAAATGGCTCTTCTCATACGCGAATGCAGCGGGATAGTCTGCCTCTGCCTCACGCCGGAACACTGCGCTCGTCTGGATCTGCCCCTGATGACGGAACACAATACCAACCGTCAGGGTACGGCCTTCACCGTGAGTATTGAAGCTGCGGAAGGGGTGACGACCGGCGTTTCCGCCGCGGACAGGGTTGCCACCATCAAGGCGGCCGTGGCGGATGATGCCAGGCCGGAAGATTTGCTGCGTCCCGGGCATGTGTTTCCGCTCATGGCCCGCCCCGGCGGAGTGCTGGAACGGCGGGGGCATACGGAAGCCACGGTGGATCTGATGCGGCTGGCCGGTCTACGTCCCTGCGGCGTTCTGTGCGAGCTGACCCGCGAGGACGGCGTGATGATGCGTCTGCCGGAAGTGGCGGATTTTGCCCGCCGTCATGGCATGATCGTCCTCAGTGTCGAGGATATTGCCGCATGGCGCCGCAGTAAGGAAATGCATTCCTGAGCCTTCCGGGCATCTGCCGGTGCTGAACGGGAACGGCCGCTCCAGCGGCGTAAGGCAACCTGTCCCGATGCGCCGCGACTTGTCACTTGCGGCCGCTTCCCGTATATCCCACTTGCCGGGGCGGCGTCTCCGGAACACGAGATTTTTATTTCCGGAGGAGTGCATGCGTTCGGAAAAGCATGATGATGAAGAGTTCGGCGGGAGCATTACCGTGCAGTTGCAGCCCGGCTGTTCGGAATTTGCCGTCCCAAGACGCAGGGCAAAGAATGTCGCCCGGCTGCTGGAGCATCTGGGGCTTCGGCAGGGGACGGCCATCGTCGCACGGGAAGGTACGCTGCTGACGCCGGATGTGCCGCTGTTTTCAGGGCAGACCGTGCTGGTGCGCAAGGTCATGTCCAGCGGCTAGACAGCTTCCCTTCCGGTTCTGCCGAAACGGGCCGTGCGTCATGACGGGAGTCCTGCGTCCGGCACTGCTTCCGCCTGATATGCGCCGGAGCTGCCGCGAGGCGGGCCGCAGAAAGGCGTCCGGATAGAAGGGCGGCCCGGCAGAAAACATCCGTCGGAAGGAAGCAGGGGAAAGACCGGCCGGGGGAATCTTCCCGGCATCACGTCTGCCGTCCCCGAACATGCTTCTGGAGTCGGACGAAGCCTGACTGCCCGCGAGGGCGGAGCTGCCGCGAGGCGTGCGAGCTGCGGGGTCATGTCCGCAGCCCGCGGGCATAAGGGACGGCGGAGCAGGCTCCGGTGCGGCTGAGAACGCTGCAATCCGGAAGCCCGGTTCTGAGCGGATGTCTTCAAAAGCAGAGCGCGCCGGCGGAAAATCGTTGATTGCAGGCTCCGGGGAACTTCTCCGGAGCTTTTTTTGTTGTAGGCCGTAGCTTGGCGTGCGGCTCTGTTTCCGGGCCGGAAAATTTAATTTCAGAGTGCGTTTGAATCATGGCATTTTTCCGCGGCCGAGGGCATGATGAAAACGATGCCTGCCCGTCATATGGCTGAACAAATATTTTTCAGGACGAGGGGAAAGAAAAAG